>JBBANT010000051.1:0-3799 GCA_040401815.1 Ilumatobacteraceae bacterium
CGCTCAACTTCTTTGTCGACAAACGCCGTGGTGTTGGTGGGGTCGAGATAGCGCAGCTCATACCAACACGAGCCGGCCCACTGTGGCATCACGTTGATTTCACGCCGCACTTTGGCGCGCTCAAGTTTGGCGCCGGTGATTGGGTCGTTGACTTCCATTTCCACCTGCACCCAGTCGGTGCGCCGCGCCAACGGCGGAATCGGGTCGGTGGTTTCGTCGTGGGGGTCAAGCGCCTGTGGTTTGAAGTCAGAAAGTTCGGGCAGCTGCACGGGCAGCAAGGCATCGGGCACGGCGATGGGCATGTCATCTTGGTCGTACACGATCGGAAACGGTTCGCCCCAATATCGCTGGCGTGAAAACAACCAGTCGCGCAACTTGTAGGTAATAGCAGCGCGGCCGACACCGTTGGCAGTAAGCCACTCGTTCGTGCGCGACTTTGCTTGGGCGATTTCGGTGAGGCCATCGAGGGTGAGCGACTCGTTACGCGAATTCACATACGTGCCTTCACCGACAAAAGCTGCTGGCCAAGTTGCACAATTCGTTGATGGGGCAATGCCGTGTGCGGCGAACCAGGCGTCGGGCGGCAATTGCGTAGCCACAATCGGCAAGTCATATTTGCGCGCGAATGCGAAGTCGCGTTCATCACCCGAGGGCACCGCCATGATGGCGCCTGTGCCATAACCCATGAGCACATAGTCAGCAATCCACACGGGCACCGCTTGGCCAGTGACCGGGTTGATGGCCGTCGCGCCGGTGAACACACCGGTTTTTTCGCGCGTGTCAGATTGCCGGTCGGCATCAGCGACGCTGGCCGACACCTGGCGATACGCATCGACTGCGGTGCGCTGTTGTGGGGTGGTGAGTGCATCAACGAGCGGATGCTCAGGCGACAGCACCATGAAGGTTGCGCCAAACAGCGTGTCGGGTCGCGTGGTGAACACTTCAATATCACCGGCACTCGATGCAAAGCGCACCCGCGCACCTTCGCTGCGGCCAATCCAGTTGCGTTGCATGATCTTGATCGACTCGGGCCAGTCGAGGCGTTCGAGGTCGTCGAGCAAGCGGTCGGAATATGCCGTGATGCGCATCGTCCACTGCCGCATGTTGCGTTTGAAGACGGGATAGTTGCCGATGTCGCTGCGGCCATCGGCGGTGACCTCTTCATTGGCCAAGATGGTGCCGAGCCCCGGGCACCAGTTGACGGGCGCATCGGCCAAATAAGCCAGACGGTGGTTGTTCACCAGTTGCTTGCGCTCGCGCGACGACATTGCAGACCATGCGGTGCCACCCGTCGGGCGAGCACCAGATTCGAATTCGGCAATCAATTCGGTGATGGGTCGCGCCTTGCCCGTGCGCTCATCGCACCACGAGTTGAAAATCTGGAGAAAAATCCATTGCGTCCAGCGATAGAACGCTTCATCGGTGGTGCTGACACTGCGTCGCGCGTCGTGAGCCAGGCCGAGTCGTCGCAGTTGGCGACGCATGTTGGCGATGTTGGCCTCGGTGTTTTCGCGTGGGTGCACGCCCGTGGTGATGGCGTGCTGTTCGGCGGGCAACCCGAACGAGTCGTAGCCAAGCGCATGCAACACGTTGTGGCCAGTCATGCGTTTGAATCGGCCGTATACGTCGGTGGCGATGTAGCCGAGCGGGTGGCCGACATGCAGCCCAGCCCCCGACGGGTAGGGGAACATGTCGAGGATGAACAGTTTCTTGCGCCCAGCGATTTTTTCGGGCTCAGCGAGCGGCCCAGCCGGGTTCGGGGCGTCAAAGGTGTGTGCGGCCTGCCATCGGTCTTGCCATTTGGCCTCAATTTGGGCTGCCAAGCGGGCGTTGTAGCGCTCTTTTGGCAGGGAATCGCTGGTGGACATCTTCACTTAGCGTAGTTGTTATGCCTCGTCCTCGCCGTCGCACCACCGATGCTCAAGACCGTCGTCGACACGAACGCACGGCACGACTCAGCGAAACTTTGCGCGAGGTGATTGCCGAAGAACTCGCCAAGTTGGATGATGATCGGCTCACGATGGTGACCATTACTTCGGTAGACGTCGACTCGGAGATGAATCGCGGTGTGGTTTATTTTGACTCGATTCACGGCGAGGGTGGCGACGACAAAATCGTCGAAGCACTCGGTGAATACCGCAAGCGACTGCAACACGAGATTGCCATGCAGGTCAAAGCACGCCGTACGCCGGTATTGCAGTTCAAGCCCGACGAAACGATGCGGGCAGCAGCGCGAATCGACGCAGTATTACGCCAGGATGCAGAGCGTCGCGCGGCGCAGATGAACGCCGGTAGTTCTGGCGCTGGATCGCCAGCTGTTTCACCGCCAGTAGCCGAGTAGTCGGGTTACTCGGGCAACCATGGTGCGCAAACCAGCCACCGTGCACGGCTTTGTGGTGGTCGACAAACCCATCGGTATCACCAGCCACGACGTGGTGGCTCGCTTGCGTCGTCGATTTTCTGAACGGCGAGTCGGGCACTCGGGCACGCTCGACCCCGATGCCACTGGCGTCTTAATTGTGGCCTTGGGCAATGCCACGCGCTTGCTGCAATTTCTGGGTGGTTTGCCCAAGACGTATACCGGCGAAGTGGTATTTGGCGCAGCCACCAACACCCTCGATGCTGCGGGCGAAGTAACGGCTCGACAAGATATGTCGTCACTCACGATTGAATCGGCTCGCGATGCCGCGCGCGCGTTTGTCGGTGACATCACCCAGATTCCACCGATGGTGTCGGCGATACAAATAGGTGGGCGTCGCTTGCACGAAATTGCGCGTGAGGGCGGCGAGGTAGAACGCGCGCCGCGGCCCGTGACGGTGTATCGATATGTAGTCGGTGACATCGTCGAGCGCATCGACGGCAACCCAGTGGTGAATATTGAAGTGACGTGTTCGTCGGGCACATACATTCGCACGCTCGCGGCCGACCTGGGCGAAGCATTGGGTGGGGTGGCCCACCTACGTCGTCTGCGGCGCACTGCAATTGGCGACTTTGTGGTGGGTGCCGAGCACGATGCAGCGTCGATTGAGACTGCGCCCCTGCAATCGGCGGTTGCCACGATGGCCCATCTTGACCGGGTGAACGTGACGATGGTGGCAGTCGATGACGACATGGCGCTCAAGGTGCGCAACGGACGTGCCTTCGCCGAGTTGGGTGGGGCAGAAGCCCGTGAGGGTGAGCATCGCATCGTGTTGAACTCACGCAACGAGTTGATTGCGGTGTATGAGCGCACCGGTGATGGTTGGCGTGCTGATGTGGTGATGCCTGAACCGTTAGCGTGATTGTGCGTGAAAGTTGTCAACCAAGCGACTCGCGAGGCGGTGGTTGCCGCAATTGGTGACACACGATCGGTGGTCACCATTGGCGCCTATGACGGTGTGCATCTTGGCCACCGCGCCGTAATCGCCCAGGTGCGCGCCCGTGCTGCAGCACTTGGGGCACGCAGTGTGGTAGTCACATTCGATCGCCACCCGGCATCGGTGGTGCGCCCCGAGTCGGCCCCCAAGTTGCTGACTGATGCACAACAGAAGCTCGAACTGCTTGCTTCAACCGGTGTTGACGCCACTTTGGTGGTGCCATTTAATGCCGAGCAAGCGGGCGAAGCGCCAGTTGATTTTGTGCAGCGGGTGCTCGTTGATGCGTTGGCCGTGCGTGGCGTGATCGTTGGCGAGGATTTTCATTTTGGTTATAAGCGCGGCGGCAATGTGCAGCTACTGCGCGATATGGCAAGCACTCGCGATTTTGAAGTATTGCCGTTGGGGCTCGTGGCGCGCGCCGACGGCGTTGACGAACCCGTCAG
>JBBANT010000051.1:3899-5659 GCA_040401815.1 Ilumatobacteraceae bacterium
GCAGGCACTACCTACGACGCGGCAGTCAATCTGGGGCGTCGACCAACGTTTCACGAACACGCCGAACACTCATTGCTCGAAGCTCACCTACTTGACTTTGCTGGCGACTTGTATGGCCAGCGGTTACGCGTGGTGTTTCATGCCTTCTTGCGAGGCGAGCGAAAGTTCTCGGGTATCGACGAACTCAAGGCACAGCTACAAGTTGACATTGCTCACGCGCGCGCCGCGCTGGGCTAACGCGCGGCGTACAGCGTGGTGCGCTGACGCAATGGCCGTCCCAGCGGGGCAGTGAGGTCAGCAAAATCGGTCGGGGTCATTCCTTGGCCGTGGCTGGCACCAGCGGCACGCGAGATGTTTTCGTTCATGAGCGTGCCACCGATGTCGTTGCAGCCGGCTTGCAGCAATTGACGCGTACCCGCCACACCGATCTTCACCCACGATGCCTGGATGTTGTCGATTACCCCGCGATAGGCGAGTCGGGCAATGGCGTGCACGAGCACGGTTTCGCGGAAAGTTGGCCCACGGCGTGATTTGCGTTGCAGATAAATCGGTGAAGCCATATGCACGAACGGCAACCCGACGAATTCGGTGAAGCCACCCGTTTCGTATTGCAACGCGCGGGTACGCACGATGTGCCGCGCCCAAGCATGTGGTGCTTCAACTGAGCCGAACATCATGGTCACGTTCGAGCGCAAACCCACCGAGTGAGCAGTGCGATGCGCATCGAGCCATTCTTCGGTGTTGACTTTGTCGCTGCACAACACGGCGCGCACCTCGTCGTCCAAGATTTCGGCAGCAGTGCCTGGCAGCGATGACAACCCAGCTTCTTTTAAGCGCGTGAGATACGACGCCAACGACTCACCTAGACGCTTGGCACCTTCGGTGACTTCGAGCGCGGTGAAACCGTGCACGTGAATATCGGGTGCTGCGGCTTTTACTGCGCGTGTTACGTCGATGTAGTAGTCGCCATCAAAATCGGGGTGAATACCACCCTGCAGCGTGACTTCGGTGGCGCCAAGTGCGTAACCTTCGCGCACGCGCTCGGCAATGTCGTCAAGCGTCAACAAATATGGCGTGCCACGCAGGTTGAGGCTGAGCGGGCCCTTGGAAAACCCGCAGAACTTGCACTTGAACGTGCACACGTTGGTGTAGTTGATGTTGCGGTTGTGCACCCAAGTGATGTCGTCGCCCACAGTGGCGCGGCGCAGTTCGTCGGCGGCTAGGGCAACAGCCCGCACTTCGGGCCCGCGAGCGCGGAACAGCGCAACAATTTCTTGTTCGCCGAGTTCATTGCCAAGTTCAACACCGCGCAACACTTCGCCCACTGGGCCGTGCAACTTGCGTGAACGCGCAGCAACGGACGGCTTGATTCCCACTAGTTGTGGTGGCGGGTTATTGGCGCCCGAATACCACTGCGTCGAGCGATGACCAATGAGCACTACTTCGGCACCATCTTGCACCACGTCGGCGGCAGTAACTTTTTCTGGCCAGATTGCCCCTGGGTCGTCGCGGCCGAAGTTTTCTGCGTCGCAGCGGTCGAGCACACTGAAGCGCAGCGACGCGTCAATCCAACGCGGCGTGGCAGACAGCCCAATCTCGGCGATGAACTCCGGGTACACAGTCAGGCGTGGCGCCAACGCGCGTCCGGATTCTTCAGTCACCTCGCGCAGACGGTCGAGGGCTGGCCATGGCCGTTCGGGGTTCACGTGGTCGGCGGTCACTGGTGAAACACCACCCCAGTCGTCGATGCCCGCGGTGAG
>JBBANT010000051.1:5759-7843 GCA_040401815.1 Ilumatobacteraceae bacterium
TCGGCGCGATTTTCGCCGATGCCCACCAAAATGCCAGTGGTGAAGGGAATCTGCAGCTCGCCGGCGAACTCGAGGGTGTCCAAACGACGCTGCGGCACTTTGTCGGGCGCGCCACGATGGCATTCAAGATCATCGCGCAGGGTTTCAATCATCATGCCCTGCGAGGGCGAAACACGCCGCAACATCGCCAACTCGTCTTTATACAACGCACCAGCGTTGGCGTGGGGCAGCAGACCTGTTTCGGTGAGCACCAACTTGGCCATGTCATGCAGGTAGTGCACGGTCGAGTCGTAGCCGTGGGCTTGTAGCCAGTCACGCGCGATGTCGTAGCGCAACTCGGGGCGTTCGCCGAGCGTGAACAACGCCTCGTGGCAACCCTGTGCGGCGCCACGTTTGGCGATGGCCAGCACTTCTTCGGGCGAAAGATATGGGTGTTCGAGCCGGGCAGGTGGCTGGGCAAACGTGCAGTATCCGCACTTGTCGCGACACAACATCGTGAGTGGGATGAACACCTTTGGCGAGTAGGTGATTCGTGCGCCGTATTGCAAGTCGCGCACCTTGCGCGCATCACGCAGCAGGTCGCTGAGGGGGGTATCAATGAGGTGCTGGTGTTCCACAAATGCCTTCCATCACGCCACGCGAGAGACCCGCATGTCGTTAGTTGCGTTGGTTTGTTGTGTCAGCACCCGACCGAGCAAATCGCAAGTGTTAGAGGTGCGACCCACTCGTATTCATCGAGCAACCTCACCATAGCAATGCCTAGGCGTCGCCAAGGGCTCGGAACAACGCCCGCACGTTTTGGCCGTTCATTGGCACGCGATTGCCGGTGCGCGAGATGAAACCCAATTGCACGCCCGTTGACGGGTCGAGCACGGTAAAGAACTGTTCGTGGCCGTGTTCGTCTACCACCACGTCGGTGAGCAGCGGCACGTTGGCGGCCTTCAGTAGTTCTTGCACATATCCAGCGTTGAGCACTTCGATGGCAATGTGTTGCACGCCCGAGCCGTGTTCTTGGAGATGTTTGTCGACTGCCTTGTCGCCGGGGCCGACGAGCACGACGGTCACTCCGCCACCTTCGGCCACCACGATGCCGGCGTCGTCGGTGACGGTGGTGGAAAAGCCGATCGAAGCCAAGAACGTTGATGCAGCAGCAAGATTGGCCACGGCAACCACTACATGGTCGATTCGACACGCCACAGCGTCGAGGGTGGAAACGAGCACATCGGCAACCTTGGTGGGTTTGTCGAATTTCTTGTCGTGCGCCACTTCGATTCGGTGCGTTTCTGAAAGCAGAATACGAAAGAGTTGTTCGGCAAAGTCGGGGTCAACATCGTTGTCGATTGCCCACTGTCGACGCGTCGTGAGCACTTCGCGCACCCGCTGTGGCTGAATGACTGCAGTGTTGCTTTGCGACTTGAGGTCGGCCACTTCACGGCACACTTCCATACGTTGGGCCAATAGTTCGATGATTGCGGCATCGATGTCGTCGATTTCTTTGCGCAAGTCGCTTAGGTTGGTCATTTGCGCCACCATGCAAGCATGCGTCGTTTCTTGTTGCGGGTGCTCATGAGGCGATCAACATGCTTGGCGAGCACGTCCATTTCAATGTTTACTTTGTCGCCAGGGCGACGCACGCCGAGTGTTGTTACGGCTGCAGTATGCGGAATGACCGCAACTTGAAACGAGTCACGCTGCAAGCCGAAGGCGGTGAGACTCACGCCGTCGACGGTGATTGAACCTTTTTCGACGATGAGATGCATCTGGTCGCGCCCGATGCGCACCCGCAGGTCGGGGGCTGGCGACACGACTTCACCGACGAGGTCGACATGGCCGAGCACCACGTGCCCACCGAAACGCCCGTCAGCAGCCATTGGTCGCTCAAGATTCACTGGGCTGCCAGGTTGCAATGCGCCGAGCGTGGTGCGCAGAAAAGTTTCGTCGCTCACATCGGCTTCCCACCAGTCTTCACCCTGTTGCACAACCGTCAAACAGCAGCCGTTCACTGCAATGGAGGCGCCAATGATGCTGTCGCTCAACACGTGCTTGGCGGTGATTCGCAGGCGTGATCCGCTGCGCGAAGCCAC
>JBBANT010000052.1:0-3956 GCA_040401815.1 Ilumatobacteraceae bacterium
CGTAGGGTGCCAATCTGTTCGTGTAGCTCGGCTCGAGTCTCCTTGAACTCGGCGGAGAACTTGTTGTTCAAGTCCTTTATTTCCACAGCAAACTCACTGCGTAATTCCTTTGCTTCGGCTGCCAACGCGAGGCGAAGTTCGCCGTTCTGTACGGCCAAAGTTTCAAGGGTGATGGGATGTTGGATGGGCATGTTGAAGTTGTTGTTCACGCTCCGCTGTGTGCACGAGCGGCGAACGTGGGCAGTGTTTCTCGAAAATCACATCTTGTCAAGTACTTCCCCGGAGTCCCAAGGGCTGGCGAGGCAAGAGGGCCGCGGCGACGGCAGGTGGGGCGACGGCGCCCGGCAGGTGGGGCGATTAGGCGCAGGTGACGTCGGGATACACCAGCGAATTGAGGCTTGGTGTTTCAAGCATCAACGTGTTGCGTGTGCCGTCGGCATTGAGCGGGCCAACGGTGACCGAAATCGGGGTGAGTGGCCCAAATGCGCCTGGCACGGCTGCCACATTTGGCTTGTTGGTCGTTGCGTCAATACTCGCGAGCACACCAGCCAGACCCGGGTTGAGTGCCTGGGCGAGCACGGCGGCGTGACGCGCTTCGTCTTGGCCGATGGTCATGGCGGCTTGACGTAATGCTTTGTCGGTGAGCAACGTGACCACGCTTTGATAGGTCTGTGCGGCCAGATTCTCTAAGGCGTGTGCAAGCACCACAACATCGAGCGCGGGGTTTTCGTTGTCAGCGTCAGTGATGAGTGCCAGGGCAGGTGCGATATAGATCTCGTTGAGTCGTGGGTTGCCACAAGTAAACGGCTCGCCACCAAGCTGGCTGATGAGGCCATTGATGGCTGCAGCATGACCGCGATGGTCGTCGCGCAGACGCTGGGCAATGTCACCGGCTGCAGCAAATGCGCCGGTGAACACACCCAAGCCGAGTGCGGCGTCGTAGGTATCAATGGCGTTGTATTCAAGCGATGCGGCGGTGCGCAGCAACACGATGTCAGTGACTTCCACATTGGAAAGCCCCTCGGCTTCGGGCACGACGCCGACTGCTCTGATGTTGTTGTTTTCTTCAACCCCGGCTTGCTTGCCGCACGCTGCCAGCAAGATGCCAGCGGCGCTAACACCACCGAGTCGCAACACGGATCGTCGGGAGTAGCGGTTCATGCGCCAGCCCCAAGGCTGAGTGGTGCGGCACCGTTAGTGAGTGCGTCGTTGAGCGAGCGTGCACCGAGCACTGCCAACGTGGCTGCTTGACGAGCTTCGGTATTGACAATGGAGGCCACGAGTGCAGCAGCCCCAGTGCCTTCCAGCGTGCCCACCAACGACAAGTGGGTGGAGGCCAACGTGTTCTCTAGTTCGCGTAGTGCTTCGAAGATTGCATTTTTGTTTGACCCACTGAGGCGACTGCGAAAGATGTCGAGCACAGCTGCGGCTGGTTCGTTGGTGGCAATCGAGCCCGCCATGCCAGCAAGCGCTTGTGCCGCCGCACGGTGATGGTTGTGGAAACCAACAAGAACAGTTTTTTCATCGTCGGTGAACGCCGCAGAGGCAGCGGCAATGGCGTAAAGGTCGCGAGCAGCGAATTCAGCAGCGTTGGCAAAGCCAAGGAGTTCGCGATCAGCCTTGGTGGGCGGGGTGATGGCAGCGGGGCGAGTCATAAAGCGTGGCGCGAGTGAACCGTGAAAAGAATAGTCGCTAAAAATCCAACGCTGAGAGTTCTGGAATCCAGCCCCGCGCCCGTCGCACTGCTTCGTGCCATTGTGCGCGAAGCGGTGCAGCGGTGGGCTCTACCGTGCGTAACGGCTGCACCAGTGCGGCGGTCTGTGCCAAGTTGTCCCACACGCCAGCAGTAACGCCCGCTAAAAACGCGGCCCCGAGCGTGGTTGCTTCAGTGTCTCGGCTGATGTCGATCGGTCGACCGGTGGCATTGGCCAGAGCTTGGGCGAATACGGCGTTGCGGCTCATGCCGCCATCTACGCGCAATCGTTCAACACGCAAGCCCGTGTCTATTTCACTGGCTTCCAATAAATCTGCACCACGATGCGCAACACCTTCGAGCACTGCCCGCACCACGTGGGCCTTGGTGGTGCCGCGGGTGAGGCCGAGCAAGGTGCCGCGAGCGCCGTAGTCCCAGTGGGGTGTGCCCATGCCGATGAGAGCAGGCACATACATCACGCCGTCGCTCGATGCGACCGACGCGGCCATCGCATCACTCGACTGCGCATCGGGGATGAGCCCCATGTCGTTGACTAACCATTCCACGTTGCTGCCGGCGGTGAGCATGATTGCTTCTGCGCCCCAGTGCAGCGTGGTGCCCTGTGAATACACCACGATCGGAAACGTGCCGCCCTTCGTGCGCGCTAAGTGCGTCGGGGTGGTGGTGCCCGCATAAATATCCAACATGCCACCGGTGCCAAAAGTGGCCTTGGCTGCACCAGCAACGATGCCGCCCTGACCAACGAGCGACGCCTGTTGGTCGCCGACCATCGCCATGATGGGTGGCGATCCAGGCAGCGCGGTCGCATCGCCAATCACACTCATCGTCGGCACGATGCGCGGCAACAGGTGGGCGTCGATGTTGAGCGTCTCGAGCACGCTGGTCGACCACTCGTGTTTGCCGAGAGATGCGTGGTCTGCCAAACCAGTGACTGCGGCATTGGACGAGTCGGTGGCGTGCACGGCAAAGTTGCTCAACACGGCTGCCACCCAGGTGTCAACGGTGCCCGCACGCGCGTGGGGTGAGCGGGCGGCTTCGACATTGGCCGTCAGCCAGGTGAGTTTGGTGGCCGTTTGGTTGGGGGCAAACACCAAACCGTGCTCGCTGCGCAAGCGCATGCAGTCGCCAACAGTGCGCAGATCTTGCCAACTCAGACCAGGGGCAACGGGAGCACCAGTGCGGGTGTCCCACACGATGGTGGATGCGCGCTGAGCGGTGATGCCCACTGCGCGCACCGGGCCAGCAACCGACAGTGCACCGCGTGCCACGCGCAGCACGGCGTCGCGCATCGCGGCACCGTCAAATTCCACTAGCCCGGCAAACGGGCTTGACGGCGGCAACGCTTCGTAGGTGAAGCCTGCGATGGTTACATCGTCGCGCACCACTGCAGCACGCAGGCCAGTCGTGCCGACATCAACAACAAGAACGCTCACGAATATTTGACTTTGCCACGAGTTGTGGGGAGACCCAATTTGCCTGGGTTCAACAAGTCGTTGGGGTCGAGTGCTTGTTTCATCGCCACCAGCACGTCAAACGCACTGCCCATGGCTTCGCGCATGAATCGACCGCGATTGAGCCCGACACCGTGATGGTGGGAGAGATTGCCGCCAGCTTCTAGGGCTGCACGCTGGGCGGCATTCCAGATGGCTAAGTACAACGCTTCATGTTCGTCGGTGGATGCCGAATTGATTTCGCGCGTCGATGTGGTGCCCACGAACGTGAAGTACAGACAAGCACCGTCGAGGTAGCTGTGCGATACGTGGGCGCTAATGCTGCGGGCGCCATCGATGGCCAGTACGGCTCGACATACGTTTGAGTACACCTCGTTCATTGCAGACCACGGTGCGGCGACTTCCATCGTGTCGATCACGAAACCCTTTTTGGTGAGTGCTTGCAAACCGCTCGTGTCGTTGCGGTGGGCGAGCCAATGATCCACCCGCTCGACTGGTGCATTCACCGCACCATGTGTGCGCGCGTATCGGTCAACCACCGCGAGTGTGGCATCAACTATTTCTTGCTCGCCGTCATCGAGCACGATCAGCGTGCAGGTGGTGCCGTCGCCGCCGTGGCTGCGCTGGCTTTCGGTGGCGTCGTATAACCGCAGCACCGCGGGCGTGGCATCGGCGCGAATCGCTTCGCGCATTGCCAGAATCCCAGCCGAAAAAGTTGGGAAGAAGTAGGCAGTTTTGCGGCGCACTGGCGCCACGTCGTGGGCGCGCAGCCACACTCGGGTGATGATGCC
>JBBANT010000052.1:4056-7370 GCA_040401815.1 Ilumatobacteraceae bacterium
TGCGCCGCACAGATACGCATAGCGCGTTGCACTTCGTCGGTGTTGCGCGGTGAGGCAACCACGAGTGGCAGTTGCGGCACTTGTGATTGCAGGGCCCAGCGCATTGCTAATGGCCACCAATCGCGAGCATGTTCGGCGAGGTCAAGGGGTTGGGTACTTGTTGGGCAGACGGCTGCGAGGTCACGCAGCAGGGCAGCGACATCGGTAGCTGTGTCTCGCGCAGTGCTGCCAGCAGTTGTCCAGCGTGAACGCACCTCGCCGTCACCGAACTCGATTGGTGCGGTGGGCTTGGTCATTGGTGCTGCTTGATCACGAAACGGCGGCTTCGTTCTCGCGGGCACAGACATCGGCAAACCGTTTCACTTCGTCGTCAATGCGAGTGTCGTCCCACCCCAGGTCGGGGGCAATCAATCGGGCAACGTCACGAGCAGCGGCAGCCGTTGCGTGTCGGTCATATAACAAGCCGCGCACGCGTCGCGACAACGCGTCTTCCAGCGTGACCACCATTTCGTTTCGTGCGCAGTAGACCGCCTCGGCACGCAAATAGGGAAGGCCGGCGATGAGGGGTGCGCCGAGAGATGCATCGGCTTTGATCAACTCGCGAATCGCCGGTGCTTGTGTGCCGAACCGCGAGACAAGGTGGTCATGCCGATTGCGTGACGTTGCGCCGTGCAGTGTGAGTCGTTTGGTCGCGCAACGCTTGGCTGACATCTGCAGCGATGCAAGCACGGCATCCACCGTGTGCTCTGCCATCTTGCGATAAGTGGTCAACTTGCCGCCGGTAATGGTGACCATGCCTGAATCACTGGTGATTACTTTGTGTCGCCGGGATAAGTCGGCCGTGCGACCCTTCACGTCTTGGCCGTCGCTGGCTACGACGAGCGGCCGCAAGCCAGCCCATGTGCCAACAACATCGTCGCGGGTGATGGTGCGGCTGGTTCCACCATCAAGAGCTTTGTTGAGTGCACGCAGGCAGTAGTCGATGTCAGCTTGGGTGCACTGTGGGTCGTCAACAGCACCGCGATAGTCGGTGTCGGTTGTGCCGACGTAGGTGAATCGGAAACTGCCGTCAGCGTTGGGCATTTGCGGCACCACGAACAACGATCGCTTGTCGCCTGGTACAGGGATGACAACGGCGATGTCGTTTTGCACGAGCTCCCACGGCACGGTGATATGGATGCCCTTGGCCGGGCGAATGGTTATTGAGTCGCCACCAATATCCATTTGCCGAAGAGCGTCGCCCCACACACCAGTGGCATTCACCACGACACGTGCCGAAACATCAAAGGTGTCGCCTTCGTGGGTGCGCACTGAGGCACCCGTCAGCACGCCCGCTGAGTTTTTGTGCAGGGCGCTCACACCGCAATAGTTGAGTGCCACTGCGCCACGCGCCACCGCTGACTGCACGATTGCCAAGGTGAGTCGTGCATCGTCGGCTTCGGCGTCGAAATACAAATACGCAGCAGCCAGTCGGTCGCTGTTCATTGTCGGCATATGGGTGTGTGCGGTCTTGGCGCGCAGCCGGCGATGGAATTTTCCGACACGCCAGCCACCCGTGAGGTCGTACATCCACAACGCCGAGCCGAGGGCACGAGCAATCTTGCGCGACACCACGCCGTCTTTGGTCAACACCGGGATCATGAACGGCAACATGCGCACCAAGTGGGGAGCGTTGCGCAGTAGTCGCTGACGTTCGTGCAGTGCTTCGTATACCAAAGCGATATCACCTTGCTGCAGGTAACGCAGCCCGCCGTGGATCAGCTTGCTGCTCTTCGACGATGTGCCCGCAGCAAAGTCGGCTTGATCAACGAGTGCCACCTTGAGCCCGCGAGCCGCAGCATCGAGTGCGACTCCTGCACCGGTGATTCCGCCTCCCACCACGAGCACATCAAAATGCTCTTGGCCAAGTCGCTTGATGCTGGCGTGCCGCGTGGATATGGCTGGCGAGATCGGCGTTGTGCCAGTCGCTGCACTAGCTGTTGAATCAGTCGCAGTGTGGTTCGCTGTGTCGTTTGGTGGGCCAGCGATCATCGTGCGTCAGCCTAGAAGCCAAGAATTGCACTAGCGAGACCCAGGCATCGTGTCGTTGGGCTGCGATGTTGCCCGACTACCGTGTGACGTTGCGGTCCTACCGCAGCCCATGACCACTACGTACGACCCGCATCATCCGATGTATCTCGATGAGGCCCAGACCCGAACCGCGTTGGCGCAAGCGTTTGACGTGTGTAATGGCTGCCGCAAATGTGTGGATCTTTGTCCGTCGTTTCCGGCCATGTTTCGCTATGTCAGCCAGGGCGGCACGAGCGATGCCGGGCAGATGACCCCCGCCCAACAGGACCATGTCGTAGACGAGTGCTTTCAGTGCAAGCTTTGCGTGGTCGGCTGCCCGTATGGCCCGGGGCAGCAAGAGACGGATCACGACTTTGTTCAAGGCTCTGCTCCCAGTTTTGTTCTCGATATTCCACGGCTGATGTTGCGAGCCGATGCAATGCGGTATGCGAACGGTCATGTAACAGTGCGCGACAAGCTGTCAACAGCACTCATCGGCCACGCTGATCTCGTCGGCAAGTTGTCGGTGCGGATGGCGCGTTTCGTGAATCGGCTTGTTGGGGCCAAGCCCGGTTCGGTCGTTCGTCGACTTCTCGCAGTGCTCACGGGTGTTGCCAGCAACCGAGTGCTGCCACTGTTTACCGAGCTGCGGTTTTCTACTTGGTTCGACCTGCACCCAAAAGTTCGGGTTGGCAAAAAGCAAGGGCGTGTCACCGTGTTTCCCACGTGTGTGGTGGAGTATCAAGAGCCTGCCATCGGACAAGCGTTAGTGCGGGTGTATGAACACAACGGAATTGAATGCGGCTTGAGCAAAGCCGCTTGTTGTGGTGCCGGATATCTGCACAGTGGAAACCTCGCTGCGTTCACAAAAGTTGCCGTCGACAACGTGGCTTCGTTGGCGGCTGAAGTGCGCAAGGGCAACGACATCGTGGTTCCTCAACCGGCCTGCGGTTATGTGCTCAAGCACGATTACGTGGACTACGTCGGTGGACCCGACGCCCAGTTGGTGGCCCAGCACACGTATGACGCAGCGGAGTATCTCATGAAGGTGCATCGGACCGAGGGTTCATCACTGGACATGCAGTTCACGGGCGAGGTGCCCGACACCATTACCTATCACGCTGCATCACACTTGCGCGCCCAGAAAATTGGGCTACAGAGCCGCGACCTTCTAAAACTGATGGGTGCAAAAGTGAATTTGATTGAACAGAGCTCGGGCGTGGAGAGCCTTGCTGGCTTGCGCACGATCAAAGCCGACAGTTCGC
>JBBANT010000053.1:0-7270 GCA_040401815.1 Ilumatobacteraceae bacterium
TCGCCATCCACGCTGAAGTCGGCTTCGCCCAGGGTTACCAACTGCAAGCCGGTGGCGGTCACGATTACATCGGCAGGCAGGTGCTCACCCGAAGAGAGCAAGATGCCAGTCTCGGTGAAGGTTTCGATCGTGTCAGTAGCCATCGAGACACGACCCGAACGAATCGCAGCAAATAAATCGGCGTTCGGCACCAAACACAAGCGCTGATCCCAGGGGTTGTACTTGGGGGTGAAGTGTTTGTCGACGGGGTAGTTGCCACCAAGTTCCATCCGCACTCCGCCAATGAGCAGGTTCTTGATGTCTTCGGGGTGGCTGCGCGTGCGGTTGTACACCAACTGCTGGCGCCAGGTGTTTTTGGCGCGAGTGATGTTGTATGCCAACTTTGCCGGAAGCACCTTGCGCAAAAAATTGGCGAAGGCATCACGGTCGGGTCGCGACACCATATAGGTGGGCGAACGTTGCAACATGGTCACATGTGCGGCACGATCAGCCATCGCTGGCACCAACGTGACCGCGGTTGCCCCTGAGCCAATCACCACCACGCGCTTGTCGGTGTAGTCAAGATCATCTGGCCATTGCTGAGGGTGAACTATTTGCCCTGTGAATCGATCAAGCCCGCGGAACTCGGGTTGGTAGCCCGACTTGTATGAGTAGTAGCCAGCACACATAAACAAGTAGTTGCACTCAAAGACACCTTGCGAGCCATCACTGCGGGCAGTGTGCACCGTCCATGTGGCGTGCGGGGTCGACCACTCGGCTCGCACCACGCGTTCGCCAAATCGCATGTGGCGCTGCAAGTCGTGCTCGGCTACTGTTTCGCGCAAATATTCCATGATTGATGGGCCGTCGGCAATCGACTTGTCGGCTTTCCATGGTTTGAACTCAAAGCCCAGCGTGTGCATGTCGCTGTCCGAGCGAACGCCGGGATATTTAAACAAGTCCCACGTGCCGCCGATATTTTCGCGACCTTCGAGAATTACAAAACTGCGATCAGGCGACTTGTCTTGCAGGTGCACGCCAGCGCCGATGCCTGAAATGCCTGCACCAACCACGACTACATCGAAACGCTCGGGCGTCATGATGTCAGGCTAGGTGAGTGATTTGTGTCCCGAGATTGAGATTGCTGCATTGCTCACAGACCCGATCGGGGATGACACCCCAACGAATCATCCAGCCAAACATGATGCAACCGAGGCACACGGCGAACACCGCTTCTAAAAATGCCGCCGCAGCCAACATGGCGGCCACCACTCTCGACGCTGTCGTGAAATCAAGCAGCCACAACACACTGGCAGTTGCTGAAAACAGCAACCCCACGAACTGGGCAAAACGCTTTGGCGGGCCAGCAACGAATCGATGCTGAATATGTAGACGCGGTGTAATTATTTTGGTGGACAACAACCCCAGTGGGCTGAGAGCGGGCCCGGTGAGCACCCGCGCGACAAAGCCATACGTGAGTGGAATCAGAATCCATGCAGCACCAGTGGCAGCAAAAGTGGCACTCATGAGCATTGCACCAAAGGCAACAATGCGCGCCGATGTTTCGTTGACTGGATGGGGGAATGGAAACGGGTTCCGCATGCGCTTCACCCTAGGCTCGCTTTTGTGACCGACTTAGCGCGAGATGTGTTGATCATTGCGCTGGCATTCGCAACATCAACTGTGGGCTCACTCGGCGGGCTTGGTGGGGCCATTTTGCTGGTGCCCCTCCTGACCTTCGGCGATATGACCATTGCCGAAGCCGCCCCACTTGGTTTGGTGAGTGTGATCGCAGGTTCGGTTGCTGCCGGGCGAACGCAGCTGCGTGATGGGGCAGTTAACCATCGCTTTGCGGTCGTTACCGAACTTGGCGCTACAGCTGGAGTGATTGTCGGGGTGATCTTGGCTGGCACAGTCTCTGATCGAGTGCTCACCTATTTTTTGGCAACGCTTGCCCTGCTGGCGGCTGGCGGCGGTGCCATTCGCAAAGGGGTGCGCTGGAAGCCTGACCCCTCCTTGGGTGCCGACTCGATAGGTGAGCATCACGGGTCGCTTTCCGGTGTGTATCGACTCAACGATCAGGCCGTGCCGTATCAACCAACACGCATGGGGCTCGGCGTGAGTCTTATGGCTATTGCGGGTGTCGTAACCGGTTTGGCGGGTGTCGGCGGCGGGTTTCTCAAGACTCCGCTGTCGAGCGAGGTCATGCGCTTGCCGGCAAAAGTCGCGGCCGCAACCAGCACGTTCACCATCGGGCTCACCGCATCGACTGCTTTGCTGCTCATGGCAATAGATGGGCGAGTAGTGGTGTCTGACAGTGCGCTGGTGGTCATCGGTTCGATCGTGGGTGGCACGTTGGGTTCACGATTGCAGCGATATCTGTCGCCACCCGTGGTGCGACGCGTAACAGCGATAGTGCTGACCGTAATTGCAGTTGTGCTCGTGGTGCGGGCATGACTTCACTGAGCAGTTTTCTAGCGAAGTGGACCACGACCGTGATTGTGCTGGCAGCGCTGGCGGCATCAGCTGGGGTGATTCTGCGTGGTGACATCGCACACACGCTCAACACTGCTGCGTTGGTGTCTCTCGGTGCGCTTCCCGTGTTGCGCGTTATTGCTTTGGCGGTGAGTTGGGCTCGCGCTGGCGATCGCCGCTACGCCGCAGCAGCAGCGTTACTCGTAACGTTGATGGCCGTGGGTGTTTTGGTGGTGGCTATATGGCGTTGATGTTGAAGCAGTACTACCTGGCGTGTTTGTCGCACGCGTCGTATCTTGTTGGCGACACGGTCAGCGGCCGCGCAATCGTTATTGACCCACAACGTGACGTGGCGCAGTATCTTGCCGACGCTAAAGAACAGGGCCTCAAGATTGAACGTGTTATTGAAACACACTTCCACGCTGATTTCTTGAGTGGGCACTTAGAGCTGGCTGGCGAAACGGGTGCCAAAATTTCGTATGGCTCAGCCGCTGCCGGTTTGACTGACTTCGACATTGACCCGCTCGTGCACGGCCAGCGCCTGTCGCTGGGTCAAGTCGAGCTCGAGATCTTTGAGACCCCTGGCCACACCCCCGAATCCATTTGCATTGTGGTGCGCGAATCAGCTGATATTGCGCCGCACGCAGTGTTGACCGGCGACACGTTGTTCATCGGTGATGTCGGGCGCCCCGATTTGTTGTCGGCGTTTGGTCGCACTCAAGACGAAATGGCGTGCAGCTTGTATCACTCGTTGCATGACCGTCTACTCACCTTGCCCGACTCCACGAAGGTGTATCCGGCACATGGGGCTGGCTCGGCATGCGGCAAAAATCTCTCCACTGAAACCGTGTCCACCATCGGTGAGCAGCGCCGCACCAATTACGCATTGGCGAAGATGACCGAGAAAGAATTCGTCGACATCGTAACCGAAGGCCAAGCCGCAGCACCCCTGTATTTTTCGTTTGCGGCAATGCGCAACCGCGCTGCTCGTGACCACCTCGACGAAGCCGAGTTGCCAACAGCATTGTCGTGGGCCGAGTTCACCCAACACGTTGCCAACGGTGCCGTAGCCATCGACACACGTGAGCCCGACGAGTTTGCTCGTGGGCATCTACGCGGTTCGCGCAATGTGGGCCTCAGTGGGCGATTTGCCGAATATGTCGGCGAAGTGGTGCGACCTGGTGAAGCCATCGTGTTGGTTGCCACGCCGGGCACCGAGCACGAAGCCAAGGTGCGGCTTGCTCGCATCGGCTACGACTCGGTCATCGGCGTATTGGTCGACCCCGTGCGAACCATGCTCGAGCACCCCGACCACGTGCAAATCGCCTCTCGATTGAGTGCTGAACAACTCGAATCCCGCCGTGCTGTGGTGCCCAATCTGGCAATCGTCGACGTGCGCGGCCCCGGAGAAGTTGACGAAGGCATGGTTGTGGGTGCCGTGCATCTGCAACTGCCCAGTTTGTTGCAGCGAGCAAGTGAGCTCGACCCCGCGGTGCCAACTGTGGTGTATTGCGCAGGTGGATACCGATCGAGCATTGCAGCGAGCACGCTGCGCTCGCTCGGCTTTAACGACGTCTCCGATATCGTCGGTGGCTATGGCGCCTGGAAAGTTCATCAATCGGCGTGACTAAACACATTCTCGTCATCTCGGGCAGTCTGCGTAAAGCGTCGTTCACCACGGCCCTATGTCGCGCGGTGTGCGGGCTGCAGATTGAGGGCACCAAATTTGTTCTGCGTGACTACGTGCGCACTGTGCCGATGTACGACGGCGATCTTGATACCGACTCACCGCCCATCGAAGTGGCTGACATGCGTCGCGAAATCGCCGAGTCGCATGCCGTGCTCATCGGTACGCCGGTGTACAACTACAACATCCCTGGTGGCATAAAAAACGTGGTCGATTGGGCCTCGCGGCCGTTTGCCAAGCATTCGCTCATCGGTCGGCGAGTGGGTGTTTTCGGTTGCTCACCGGGCGACAGTGGGGGAAAACAAGCTGTGGAATATTTGCGACAAATCACACCGCTCTTGGGTGCAACCCTGATCGGCCCCGAATTGCTGTTTTCTAAGATCAACACGTTGATTGCCGCTGACGGCACGGTTGACGCCAGCGTGCTGGGGCCGTTAACAGCGTTGGCCCACGAACTTGCTGAATAACTCAGCCAATCAGTAGGCGCCGGGGCAGTTACGACAGTTTGTTGCTGAGCAGGCGCAAAAACTCGCTGCGGGTGGGTTCGTGTTGGAACGCGCCGCAAAATGCCGAGGTGGTGGTCACTGAGTTTTGTTTTTCGACACCACGCATCATCATGCACAAGTGCTGCGCTTCGATTACGACTGCAACCCCAAGCGGGTTGAGTGCTTCTTGAAATGCATCACGAATCTGGGTGGTCAAACGTTCTTGCACCTGCAGGCGGCGTGCGCAAATGTCGACCACACGCGCCACTTTTGACAAGCCAGTGATGTAGCCATTCGGAATATAGGCAACATGGGCCTTGCCAAAGAAAGGAATCATGTGATGCTCGCAGAGGCTGTACATCTCGACGTCTTTGACGATGACCATTTCTTGCACGCTCTCGGTAAAAATCGCACCGCGAATAATCTCTACCGGGTCGTGGCCTTGTCCTTGGGTCAAAAACTGCATTGCCTTGGCGACTCGCTCGGGGGTCTTGAGCAACCCCTCACGGTTGGGGTCTTCGCCAATGAGCCCCAGCACATCTTTGTATGCCTTGGCCAAGTCATGCGTGGTGGCTTCGTCGTAGGTTTCAATTTTTTTATAGGCCATGGTTGTCCTTTATGCGTGGTGCATGATGTCGGCGGGGTACTGCACGATGTTGCGCGGTGTTTCACCCAAAAACACATGCAGATCCAGGTGGAGAGGCACATGTGGCCGCAACATGGTGTGAATCACCACTGCGATGTTCTCGGCGGTGGGGTTGACGTTGGCGAACTGGGCTACATCCAAGTTGAGGTTTTTGTGGTCGAGGTGATCGAGCACATGTTGTTTGATGGTGGCTGACAACACGCCAAGGTCGATGACGTAGCCAATTTGTGGATCCACCGCACCACAGACGCGCACGATGAGTTCGTAGTTGTGGCCGTGAAAATTGGGGTTGTTGCACTTGCCATAAATGCGTGCATTGTCGGCATCGCTCATCGCTGGGTTGTGGATGCGGTGCGCGGCGTTGAAATGCTCATGGCGGTAGACCGCAACACGTGGGGCGCTAGAAGCAACCATGTTCATCTTGCAGGCTACGACACGATTTCTACACCGCCGCCTGGGTGCTCGATAATCCAACGACGCAATGTGGTGACTGCTGCTGGGGCAGGCATGGCCAACACTCGACCGGCGCGCGCATCGTGCTGGCCTTGCGCAATCGCCACGACCACATCGGCGACTTCATTTGGCAGCAGAGTGGACGACAACCCATCGACTGGCTTGATTCCGTCGGGCATCAACGAGCGATGTAGCGGTGTGTCGACCACACCAGGTGCGACGGTGAAGGCTCGCACACCGTGCGCTTCACCTTCGGCATTGGCCACCACAGTGAGCAAATGCAAAGCCGACTTTGCCGATGCATAGGCAAAAAAACCAGGGAATGGGTCAAGCTGGGCGAGTGACGACATGTTGACGACTCGCGCATCGCCGTGTCGGCACATCGTTGACCACAACGTGTGGATGGCATTTGCTGGCGCCACAACGTTGAGCTCGTGCATAGCCCGAAATTCAGCAGGTGTGGTTTCGCCAATTGACATCACTTTGGCACTGCCGGCGTTATTGACTAAGAGGTCAACGCGACCCAAGTCGTCGGCAACCTGGCGGAGCACGGCACTAAAAACATGAGCATCCGTAACGTCACACGGGTGGGGCACGAAGCCGTCGCCTAGTGCGCGGGCTAGCGCGACAAGTTTTTCGGTGCTGCGTGCGATGCCCACCACGGTGTGGCCGGCTTTAACGAGTTGTTTTGCAACTGCTGCGCCAATGCCCGTCGACGCACCCGTAACGATGGCAATCACACAGCCACACTATTCTTTGCGGTGAGGAGAAACTCATGGCCCCAAACCCGCAACAACTTGAACGGATGCGTAGCAGTAAAGGTTTCATCGCTGCTCTCGACCAAAGTGGTGGCAGCACACCCAAAGCGCTATCGCTCTACGGTGTGAGCGAAGCCGAATACTCGGGTGAAGTGCAAATGTTTGATGCAATGCACGCAATGCGTAGCCGTATGGTAAAGAGCCGGTCGTTTCAGGGTGATCGCGTGCTGGGTGCAATTTTGTTTGAAGGCACGATGGATCGCGACATTGACGGCCTCGGGAGTGCCGAGTTTTTGTGGACCAAAAAGCAGGTCATCCCATTTTTGAAAGTCGACAAGGGTCTTGCCGACGATCATGACGGTGTGCAAGTGATGAAGCCAATGCCCGAACTGGATGCGCTGTTGCAGCGTGCTGTCAAGAAAGGCATTTTTGGCACCAAAATGCGTTCGGTCATCAAACTGGCGAACAAGGCGGGCATTGATGCCGTGGTGGCCCAGCAATTTGCGGTTGCTCGCCAAATCATCAGACACGGTCTGGTGCCGATCATTGAACCCGAGGTCGATATCAAGAGCCCCGAAAAAGCCGCAGCCGAGGTGCTGCTGCGTGAGGCGTTGCTGGCTGAGCTCAATCAGCAGCCAGCCGCACAGCCCGTGATGCTCAAACTTACCTTGCCTGAAACGGCCAACTTTTATGCCGAGTTGGTGCGCCACCCCAGCGTGTTGCGAGTGGTGGCGTTATCTGGTGGCTATTCGCGCGACGAAGCCAACAGGCGGCTGGGGGAGAACCA
>JBBANT010000054.1:0-6719 GCA_040401815.1 Ilumatobacteraceae bacterium
CGCGCGACGTTCAACAGCAATCCTGCGGCGGCAAGTGTGATCATGAGCGAACTTCCCCCATACGAAATGAGCGGCAAGGTGAGCCCGGTTACCGGCATCGCACCAACCACACCACCGATATTGATCACTGCCTGCACGGCGAACCAAACAGTGATACCTGCAGCCAACAACGCGCCCGAATAATCAGGGGCCCGCATCGCCACAACGAAACCCAACATGGTGATCAACGTGAAACCACCAATCACAAGACTCGAGCCAATCAAACCGAACTCTTCGGCGATGACAGTGAAGATGAAGTCACTGTGGGCCAACGGCACGTAACCCCACTTACTGGTGCCCGCACCAGGCCCAACACCGGTGACGCCGCCGTTGGAGATACTCAGCATCGACTGCCACACCTGATATGCGCTGTGCTCACGGTTGCCCTCGATGTCCAAGAACGCAGTCCACCGGCTGATACCCGTCGACGATGTGAGCACATAGCCAAGCCCACCAACCATGGCCCCTAGCGCTGCAGCGCCGATCCAGCGAACTGGGCTGCCTGCCATGTACAACACAGTGAATGCGATTCCCGAGAGCACGATGGCAGCACCAAGGTCGCGCTGCGCCATCGCAATCCCCGCTGCGCCGAGCCAAGCCAACATGGCGGGTCGAAACGTTCGTTTGAAGTCAGTGAGTTCACGCTGTCGGCGACCCAAGACGTTGGTCATATAAATGACGAGTGCAAACTTCAGCAGTTCCGATGGCTGAAAGCGAATAATTCCCATCTCCACCCATGCCCGCGCACCGTTGACGGTGATTCCCAACGAGGTGAACGGCAAACAGTTGAGTGCAAGGACCACTGCCAACATCGGCCTGTTGAGTTTTTGCCACACGTGATATGGCATGCGATATGTGCCGAACGCGATGATGATTCCAAAAAACGCCCACATCAACTGCTTAAGAAACATGGTGAATGCCGAGCCGCCATTGTTGACCGACACGATTGATGAAGCCGACAGCACCATGACCAGCCCCAGGGCCGTCAACACCGTGACGCTGAGCAGAATTGCATAGAAGATTCGACCAGGTTCGCTGTCGACTCCGATGCGGGCACCGTCGGCGCGACGCCCAGCCAGCACTGCTTTGCGTCGCTCGCTTAGCGATGGAATCAGAAGTCCACCAGTGTCGTCAACGTTGACTGCAGTCATATCTGATTCTCCTTTGTAAGTGCGTGTACACATTGCGTGAAATCATCGCCGCGCTCGCCGTAGTTCGAGTACCAGTCGTAACTGGTACACCCAGGCGAGAGCAACACCACATCGCCCACTGCAGCCAGGCGCTGGGCAGCACGCACGGCGTCAGTCATCGAGTCGGCGCGGGTCACGGGGCAGACGTCGGCGAATGCGTTTTCAATCAGCGTCGCACTCTGGCCGATGGCCACGACAGCGCGCATCCGATTCGGCTGGCTCGCCAAGGTTGACAAATCGAGGCCCTTGTTTTTGCCACCCGCGATGAGCACGATGTGTTCAAACGAGGTAAGTGCAGCCTGGGCTGCATGTGGGCTTGTCGCCTTGCTGTCGTTGTAATACGACACGCCGTCCACCTCGCCCACGAACTGGATGCGATGCGGCGCATGGCGATAGCGCGCGAGTGCGTTGGCGACACCTTCGACCGTGCCCAAACCCGACTCCAGCACCATGGCACTGGCTGCCAATGCGTTCGTCAAATCGTGCGGCAACGAGCGACCCAACTGTCCGACATCAACGATGCGCCCGAGTGGCCCGACCAAGGCTTGGCCCTCAATGCGGTAGTCGGCTTTGGTCATACCGAAGGTAACGACCCGGGCGTTGGTGCTGCGGGCGAAGTCGAGGATCGCTTCATCATTGGCCGGCGCAACCGCAATGTCGCGGGCACCGGCCGACTGCCAAATGCGCATCTTTGCGCTGCGATACGAATCCATGTTGCGATGCCAGTCGAGATGATCGGGTGCAAGATTGAGCCACGTCGCTGCCTCGGCGCGAAAATCGCGGGTGTAGTGCAGGCGAAAACTCGAGCATTCAATGGCATACACATCGTGCTGGTCGTCCAATGCTTCGACCCAAGGCGTTTCGGTGTTACCTACGGCCGCAGCATTGCAACCCGATGCCGACAACATCGCTGCTGCCATCAATGTGGTGGTGGTTTTGCCGTCGGTACCGGTGATTGCCACGATTGGGCGTGGACGACCGCTGGCCTGCTCGGCGCGATACGCCAACTCGATCTCTGACACGAGTTCGATATGTGCCCGCAGCGCACTGGCGATGATCGGATGCGACTCGGGCACGCCAGGGCTCGGGGCGACCTGAGAAAAATCTGCAATGCGTTTGGCGCAGGCCATGGCCGCTTCTGGGCCTTCCACCAACTCCGCCCCGAGCGACGCGGCAAACTCGGCGTTGTGAGTCGACACCCGATCGTCAGCCAAGAGCAGCGGCTCGCCACGAGCAGCCAAAAACTTGGCAGTACTGCGCCCGGCGACGGCAAGCCCGTACACCAACGTGGTCACAAGGATTCTCCGATGATCCGAATCTCGTTGGTGAAATCGGCGATGAAGAGCGCCACGCCTGCTGCTACACACATTGCAGCAAGCAACCAGAAGCGGATGATGACGGTGGTCTCGGGCCAGCCCGACAACTCAAAGTGGTGATGAATCGGCGACATCTTAAATAGTCGCTTCTTGCGACCACTGGCCTTGAACACACCCATCTGCACGGCCACCGACCCTGCTTCCATCACATTGATGCCACAGATGATCGGCAACAAAAAATGTGTGTTCGTGGTGACTGCCAGCAGGCCTAGTGCTGCGCCAATGCCCAGTGCGCCGACGTCGCCCATCATGATTCGCGCTGGTGCTGCGTTCCACCACAAGAACCCGCCACACGCACCCGCCATTGCTGAGGCCAGCACGGCAAGGTCGAGTGGGTTCACAATCGCTGAATAAATCTCTGCATTGCGGAATGCGAAATATGCAATCAGGCCGAACGCACCAAAGCCAAACATTGCCGAGCCAGCGGCCAAGCCATCCAAACCGTCGGTCACATTCACCGCATTGGTCGTAGCCCACACCATCAGAGCAGTCCAGATCACCCACACCGGAGTGCTGACGTCCCAACCGGGCACTTCGGCACGGGTGAACGAAATAGTTTCGCTCACACCCGTTTGTGATGCCAGCAACCACATCAGCAACACAACGATGCCGAAAGTGATCCAACCTTTTTTCTTCCAAAAAATTCCACGGTTGTGTTGGCGACGCACCTTGAGGTAGTCATCCAAAAAGCCGATGCCAGCCAGCACGACTATGGCCACCCACATGATGATGACTTGATCAGAAAACACCAATCCGGCGCGACCATGCGGAATCAACCAGCCAAGAAACGCCGCACTCAAGATGGCGATGCCACCCATCGTGGGTGTGCCTTGTTTGTGCATGTGGTGAGTAGGGCCACGGTCTTCGGCGCCCAAAATGGGTTGACCCTTGCCGAGACGAGTGAAGTATCCGATTAACACTCGAGTGAAAAACAGCGAGGCTGCGATCGAAATGGCAGCAGCCATGAGGATGGCAATCATGAACCGGCCCCCAAAAGTTCGCGCGCCACTTGGGCATCGCTAAAGGCAATATCTCGACCGGCGATGGTCTGCACAGTTTCATGGCCCCGCCCAGCAATGATGACCACGTCACCGCTGCCGGCCTGAGCGCATGCCATTGCTATCGCTTGACGACGATCTACTTCAACGGCAACTTTATGTAGATGCGTCGGCGCAACGCCGGCAACAATCGCGTCAATGATGGCCTGCGGATCTTCGTGGCGCGGGTTATCGCTCGTGACGATGACACTGTCGGCCGAAATTGCTGCCGCACCCATGTCTGGACGCTTGGTTGCATCACGGTCGCCGCCACAACCAAACACCACGATGACCCGTTGGTCGGTCACGGCACGGGCTGCGGCAATCACGTTGCGCAACGCCTCGGGTGTGTGGGCGTAATCCACGAGCACTGCAAAATTTCCGGTCGCGTTGACATTTTCAAATCGCCCTGGAATCTGGGCGAGATTACCAAGCCCAGCTGCGATATCGCCAACAGGAATACCTATCTCGGCAGCAGTAGTTGCAGCTGCTAACGCGTTGAGCACATTGAAGTCTCCTCCAACGGTGCACCAAATTCGCGCACCCCGCCACGAAAACGTGCTGCCTGTGGCACCCACCGCCACGTCAGTTGCATCACTGCGGCCGTAGGTAACCACTGCGGCATCGCAATCCTTGGCAATTTTTTGTCCGAATGCGTCATCGCGATTGATGATGGCGCGGCTGGTGTAGTTGGACGTGAACAAACCTGCCTTGGCGGCGAAATAGGCATCGTGGGTGCGATGAAAATCGAGATGGTCGTGACCAAGATTGGTGAAGGTTGCGGCAGCGAAATGCATTCCAGCCACACGCTGCAGGGCGAGCGCATGCGACGACACTTCCATCACCACTGCCTTTGTCCCTTTACTGCGTTCATCTGCCAAGGTGCGCTGCAACTCGGCTGCTTCTGGTGTGGTGCGGGTGCCCGAGAGCGTTCCGAGCACGGTCGTGCGCTGGCCATGCTGGGTGAGGATCGCCCCCAACATGTGGGCGGTGGTGGTCTTTCCGTTCGTGCCGGTAATACCGACCACCGTTAGATCGTGACTGGGGTGGTCATGAAATGCTGCGGCCAAGATTCCCGTTGTCTGACGAGTATCTGACGCGATGATTTGTGGCACGTCCAGGTTCAAGCGACGATCAACGAGCAGCGCCACTGCCCCGTTGGCAACGGCATCTCGTGCAAAGTCGTGACCATCGTGTTGTTCACCACGCAGGCAACAGAACAACGTG
Organism: Ilumatobacteraceae bacterium; assembly: GCA_040401815.1. Lineage (GTDB taxonomy): Bacteria > Actinomycetota > Acidimicrobiia > Acidimicrobiales > Ilumatobacteraceae > F1-60-MAGs027. The sequence continues at coordinate 4,870 of JBBANT010000054.1, forward strand.
CCCTGCTGAACTGCTCGGCTGTCGCTCGTCACATCGGTGATGGTCACGCCTACAGCACCTTCCACGCTCAACGTGGGCGAAGCTGATTGCTTGTCATCCACTCGCGCAAGTAGCCCGCCCAATGTGAGCATGTGCTTAGTGACTTGGTCCGAGTTCGGCGGGTCGTGTGCCGACGCAACCAGTGTCACCTGGCTCAGGTCGCAGGTCGAGTTCGTTGACGATTACTTGCCCAATGCGCTGGAACACGGGTGCCGCCGCAGTACCACCGAAGCGGTCACGCGAACTCGGATCGGGTTCATCAATCGAAACGAGCACTGTGAACTGTGGTTTATTCGCTGGCAAGAAACCAACGAACGAAGCAAAGTAGGCGCGCGAGCCGTCGTCTTTTAGGTAGGTGCCATTGTCCTGGCGAATGTAACCCGTGCCAGTCTTGCCAGCCACCGACATGCCCGGAATCTTGGCAAGTTGCGCCGTGCCGTAGCAGACAACATCCGTCAACAAGGTGCGCATGGTTGCTGCAGTCGCACTCGAGACAACGCGACGAGTTGGTGCTGGCGGTGTAGGCGTGCTGACACCCACTTCGTCGACCATCGCCGAAACCAATTTCGGCCCGATGTACACACCATCGTTGGCCACCACGTTGACTGCTGAAACCAACTGCACTGCGTTGGATGCATAGCCATACCCGTAGGAGAAGGTGAACTGTTCGGTGCCCTGCCAGTTGCGTGCCGGCTTGAGCAAACCCCTGGTCTCACCTGGAAACTGCAACGAAGTCTTTTCGCCGAAGCCGAACGCCGCGAGCCATTCTCGGTTGCGTTCATTACTAAGGGTTTGCGAGATCTGCACGGTGCCCAAGTTGGATGAGTCGACCAAAATCTTGCGTACGGTCATTTGTTCAAGCCCGTGTGGATATGCGTCTTTGATTTCTTGCTCCCACTCAGTGTCCCTGTTGAACACCTGTTTGCCAGGCACCGAGAATGTCGACTGTGGGGTGACTGTGCCATCCTCAATGGCAGCAGCAACACTGAACACTTTGGCCACCGAACCCGGCTCGTGGGCTTCTACTGCCGCGATGTTTCCCGCAGTGTGGGAATACGTACCGTCGTCATTGCGACGCACGTTTGACATCGCATAGATCTCGCCCGTCTGGGTGTGCATCACGATTGCGGTGCCGCTGCGCGCCAAGATGCGCTCCACTTGTTGCTGCAGAATGCCATCGACCTGAAACTGCAACGAGCGATGAATGGTGGTCACCAAGTTGACACCACGTACCGCTGGCACATAGTCGCTGCCTGCCGAAGCAATGCTTTGGCCACGGCTGTTCACTTCGCGTTCGAGCTTGCCGTCCACACCCGTCAACACGTCGTTGTACTGCTTTTCTAAACCACCGACACCCAGGCCGTCGAGGTCAGTGCGCCCGATGAGTGGCCGCAAACCTTCAGTGGTGAGCGCACGTCCCTCTTCGCGATAGCTCGAGACCCCGGGCAGATTGAGATCAAGTACTGCCTGAGCAATCGCCGAATCCACTTGGCGAACCACATATGTAAAGCTCGACGCCTTATTTTGCAAACGACTTGCCAAATCCATCTCGGCTTCTGGGGTGAGTTGCAGCACCATGCCGAGTGCTCGCGCGGTGGTCACCGGGTCAGTGACTTCGCGCGGATCAGCAAAAATCGTCCGGGTCGGAATCGGGATTGCCAGCTCTGCCCCGTCACGGTCATAAATGGCACCACGCTCGGCGGGAATCACGTTCGACTTCGTGCGTTGGTTCACACTCATCTCGCGATAGCCACCGGCCTTCCAGGTCTGGAGCACGACCACCCGCAGATACACCAGGCTCAACACCCCCA
>JBBANT010000055.1:0-3831 GCA_040401815.1 Ilumatobacteraceae bacterium
CACTTCGTTGTTGGTGCGGATGAGCACATCCCACGCAAAATCGCCAACGACACACAGGCTCACGCCTCGAACGCTATCTAGCGCTTGATGTCTGACGTGATGAGGTTCACGATGCGCTGCGGTAACCCCACCAGGATTGGGTAGATCTTGGCTCGCTTGGGCAGACACACGTTTGCGGTGTTGTTTTCTATTGCGTCACACACCGCTCGAGCGACTCGTTCGCGTGGCACCTCGGGTAGCAACTGCAAGCGGCGCAGTCGGTTGAACATTCGCTCAGCGGCCCGCACATTTTTTACATTGGCCAGCATGTCTGTGGGAATTGGGCCAATTTCTACGAGGCTCAGCCCGACAGGCGAGCCTTTCAGTTCGTGACGTAACACGCGATGAAAGCCTGATAGCCCGGCCTTTGACGAGCAGTACAACGTCATGCCGGCAAACCCGCCGGCCGCTGCAAGCGAGGAGATGTTTACTACGTGTCCGCGCCCGCGTGAACGCATGAGCGGCACGGCCTGGCGCATTAACTCGATTGGCACCACTTGGTTGAGCGTGATGACACGCTCAACATCAAGTGCCGAGGCTTGAGCAAACATTTTTGTGTCGTCAACGCCAGCATTGTTGACCACCACGTCGATCGCGCCGTGAACGGCTTCGAGCCGGCCAATGAGGTCGTTGCGTTGCGCTGCCTCGGACAAGTCACATGGGTAGGCGACACCGTTGATTGCCTGCATCACATCGTTGAGCGCACCTGCGCTACGCGCCACACCGATGACCTTGGCACCGCGGCTGGCTGCTTGCCGAGCAATCGCTTCGCCGATGCCCCGTGAGGCACCAGTGACGAGTACTCGCGCGCCGCTGAGGTCCATGTCCAGATGGTAGCCACTACTCGCTACGGTGGCAGTTGTGGCAGTGCCCATCATCAAGCGAGTGCAAGACGTGCCCCAACACGAATGGAATAGCTCCACCCGCGGCAGGGTGCAATGGTGGGAGTTGGTCGGTGGGGACACGATGCCCACCAAAGAAATGGTCGTAGGCATTGCCGAGGTGCCAGTTGGTGCCGGGCGGCCGGCCCGCGGTCATACGCACGAACCCGCCGAGGTGTACTACATCATCTCAGGCACAGGCGAAGTAGTAGTTGATGGCGAAACGTATGCACTGCGAGTCGGTGATGCTGTGTGGATTCCGCCGAATGCAGAACACGCGGCGTATAACGTCGGCGACGAACCGCTAAAACTTTTGTATATGTTTGCCAAAGACAAGTTCAGTGACATCACGTATTGCTTTCCGAGTGAAACGTAACGATTGCGCCACTTTTTTGATACAGCACTTCGCTGTGTTGCTATAGCGCTTTGCAGGCGGTGATGTGATGCACATGTGCAGGTAGCCTGAGGGTTCTCGGATGCTTCGCATTCGCTGTCTGTAAGGAACCCCACTCGTGAGTCGCATTCTCGTCGTCGGCGCCGGCGGAGTAGGGGCAAGTATGGCCTCAATCGCCGAGTCCCGCACATTTTTTGAAGTCTTCGTACTGGCCGATATCAACGAACAGCGTTGCGTCGATGCCCTGAAAAATTTGGACAACCCGGACCGCTTTTTGACGGCCAAGGTGGATGCCAACAACAAAGACGATCTTGTCGCGTTGGCGAGGGCCCACAAGATCGACATCATCGTCAACGCCTGTGACCCGCGCCTAAACGACCCCATTTTCGAAGCAGCCTTTGAAGCGGGCTGCACCTATGTGGACATGGCCATGAATCTGTCCAAGCCACACGCCACCAACCCGTACAACGAGGTGGGCGAGCCGCTGGGTGCCGCCCAGTTGGCGGCTGACCCCCAGTGGCGCGACCGTGGCTTGCTCGCGCTCGTCGGCATGGGTGTGGAGCCCGGGCTTTCTAACGTGTTCGCGCGATACGCAGCCGATCATCTGTTTGACAGCATTGACGAAATTGGTGTGCGTGATGGCTCGAACTTGTCGATTGATGGTTTTGACTTTGCACCAACGTTTTCCATTTGGACCACCATCGAAGAATGCTTGAACCCGCCAATCGTGTGGGAAAAGTCGCGGGGTCTTTTCACCACCGAAATTTTCAGTGAGCCCGAGGTGTTCCACTTTCCGGCAGGCATTGGTGCGTATGAGTGCGTGAATGTCGAGCACGAAGAAGTGCTCCTCATCCCACGTGAAATCGAGTGCAACCGTGTGACGTTCAAGTATTCACTCGGTGCCGAGTTCATCGACTGGTTGAAGACCTTCGCCTATCTCGGTCTCGACCGCACCGAGAAAGTTCGAGTGGGAGACGTTTCGGTGGCACCACGTGACGTGTTGGCCGCCGTGCTTCCCAACCCTGCAAAACTCGGCCATCTCATGCACGGGCGCACATGTGCCGGCACGTGGGTGAAGGGCATGTCGTATGGCGAGCCGCGAGAGGTGTATCTGTATCACGTGGCCGACAACGAGACCACCATGCGTGAATACGGCTCGCAAGCTGTGTTGTGGCAGACCGCAATCTGCCCAGTGGTGGCGTTGGAGCTACTCGCTACTGGTGCATGGAAAGGTGTCGGTGTGCGCGGTGCCGATGCGTTCGACGCTGTGCCATTTCTTAACTTGCTTGGCGATTACAACACTCACCACGGAATGGTGGAGATGGGGCCGCGTCTATGGCCAAGTCCCAAGTCCACCGGACAACGTGGATGGGATCGCCCACTGCGGCGCGCCATCGTTCCTGGCGCGTAGCTATTTGCCGGCGAGTGCCGCAACCACTGGCGCAAACGATTCGACATCGTCGCCGCCCACGATCACGTACGACAAGCCAAATTTCTCTCGGCGGGCAAGAAGCGTGTCGATGAGTTCATTGGGCGGGCCGATGAGCGCAAATGGTGAATCGTGAATTAACGCCGCATCCACGCCCATGCCTGTGGCAAGTTTCTCGCGAGCAGCCTTGCCGTCTTCGGTGACGTTGACGAGGAACGTGCGGATGTTCAATTCGATGTCGTTGAATCGCGTTCCGGCTTTTTCGCGCACGATGGCAATCTTTTCCGAAACTGCCTGAGAAGACATATCGGCGATGACCTCGGGGCCGACTGCGCCAGGCGCTAGTGACGGGTTGATGCCCACGATGTCGGCTTCGCGAGCAGCAATGCCGAGCATGCGTTTGCCGCCTGCACCAATCAAAATAGGCGGACACGGACGCTGCAAGGGTTTTGGAAGGCCGTTGTATTCGGTGATGTTGTAGTGCGTGCCGGTGAATGAAAAAGCGCCATCGGCCATGCAGCCGCGAATCACCTTGAGACCCTCGACAAAGCGGTCGATGCGCACACCAGGCGTGTCGTATTGCATGCCTGCCTGGTCGTAGTCGGTGCGCATCCAGCCGGCACCAATCCCGATGTCGATGCGACCGTCGGAGAGCACGTCCATGGTGGCAAGTTCTTTGGCGAGCACCACTGGGTGCTTGTAGTCGTTGTCAAACACGAGCGCGCACACACGCAAATTTTTTGTCACATGTGCTGCGACGGTCATTGCCGGAACTGGCGCTAGTTGATCGGTGAAATGGTCAGGCATCGTGAGCACCGCATAACCGAGGTCTTCGGTGCGCCGCGCGAGGTCGGCCCAGGCTTTGCCAGATGGGGCAGTGGATGCTTGAACGCCGAAGCGGAAAGGTCGATGGTTGGTCACCTGCGAGAGAGTAGCAAGTAGCGTGAAGGGCACGTGCGTCTAGCAATGTGGTCGTTGCGACTGGTAGTCGCTGTGCTGTTGTCGGCACTGCTGCTCTCGGCTTTGGTCGTCGGAATGGCCCCGCGCGTCTGGGGCATGTTGAACGCCCATGACGAGGTTCCCATTTC
>JBBANT010000055.1:3931-6629 GCA_040401815.1 Ilumatobacteraceae bacterium
CCATCGTCGTATGACCCAATCAACAACCGCTCGTTGTCATTGTCGCGATTTGTCACCGCTTTGCAGCGGGTGCGCGCAGACGGCCTGATCACACTCACCGATGACGAAATCGTTCGGCGGGCCGCTGCCGTATTGCCAACCGGGGTGCGCAGTCGCCCGGATGAACCGGTGCAACGTACGCACTTCACCGAACTAGTGAAGGACTACTTGCTGAATCAGACCACGATTCTTGGCGCGACCTATCAGGAGCGTTATGCCAAGTTGTTTCGCGGCGGTTTGCGCATTTACACCACGCTTGACCGCAACGTGCAGGCATCTGCAGATGAGGCAGTCACTTTGTTGCCCGACAACAGTGTGAATGCCCAAGCAGCACTTGTGACCATCGACAATGCGACCGGAGCGATTCGAGCGATGGTTGGCGGCCAATCATTTAAGGCAGGGGAAAATGAAGTGAACTTGGCGATGCGCCGACGTCAGACTGGCTCGAGCGTAAAGATGTTCATCCTCGCGGCTGCGCTCGAAGCAGGTGTTGAAGCCGACGACCTCATCGACGGCCGCTTGCCCTGCACGCTGCCCAACCCCGAGAACCCAACTGAACCATTCGTTGTGTCAGATGGTGTGAGTGAACCTGTTGGCACGTTGCGCCGCATGACATGGCTGTCTATCAACTGCGCCTATGCCAAGTTGTCACAAATCGTGGGCCTCAATCGTGTGGTCGATCGTATGTATCAAATGTCTGCAAGCGAATGGTTAACACCCGAGAAATACGCGTTGTATCCGTATGCCTCGCTCGCCACAGGCGCCAATGAAATGAGCGTTGTGGATATGGCTGCTGGTGCCCAGAGCATCGCCAACCTCGGTGTGCACCACGAACCGTATTTCTTGGAAAAGATTCTTGAGCGCGACAACTCTACGGTCGTGTGGGAGCGCGCCGTGGCAGTCGATGGTGTCGAGGCACTCACCACGCCAGCGGCCGCTAAGACCATCGACATTATGAAAGGTGTGTTGCGCAGCGGTACGGCACGACGCACCGCACTAGCCGACGAACGCCCAGCTGGCGGAAAAACCGGCACGCAGGCCAAAAACACCAATGCGTGGTTCGTGGGGTTCACGCCGCAGTATTCCACCGTGGTGTGGGTGGGTGATCCACGCGGTTACACGCCGATGCGCGGAGTGCCCGAATTTCGCGACCAGATCGTGGGGCAGTGGGGGTTTGCACGCAACACGGTGACGGGGGCAACATTTCCCGCTCATATCTGGAAACAACATATGGATGCGATTCACGCTGGGCTGGCCGTCACAGATTGGAGTGACGGCAAATCAGAAGACGTGTGGCAATCACTGCTTGCACCAGCCCGCCCATCGGCGCGACTGTATTTGCCGGGCGTGGAGTGCGTGGCACAAGTGATCTCCGGTACACCACCTGCACCTTCCACCACAGTGGCGCCAGGCCGCAGTACCACGACCACTACAACGGTGGTCGACCCACTGGCGCCTGTAACAGTGCCCGAACCCGTTGTGGTGTCGGTCTTGCCGACTGCCACCACCATCGACCGGACAGAAAAGAACCCGTTTGCGCCTGTTCCATCGATTCCCATCGCAGGTCACATCGTTTATGACTGCGACAAGGGTGTGCCGAGCTGGGCGCAGACCACAATCGTGGGAGGCTGAGGACGATGAACTTCCGAGCATTGGTGCCCGTGCAGGCAATCGACAACCGCATTGCGCAGCTAGAGCACCGCAAATTGCAATTGCCTGAACGCCCGGCTGCTGCAGCCGCCCAACGTGCGCTGCAAGTGGCGCTGGCCGAGGCCACAAAAAGAAAGAGCCGTCAAAGCGAGATCAGCAAGGAAGTAGCCCGGCTGGAGTCGCGCGGCAAAGACCTAGATGTAAAGAAGGCGAAATACGAAACTCAACTCAAGTCGGTGATTGCGATGCGTGAAGTGGAGGCACTGCAGCACGAGATTGCCAGCGTGAATGCCGAGCACTCGGCGCTGGATGATGCCGAGTTGCTGCTGCTCGACGAAAATGAAACACTCGATAAACAGTTGCTTGAGTCGCACACCGCTTTGCCCAGTCTCGAGTCGGGGGCCGCTGAGGCTGCAGCACAACTCGCTGCGGCCGATGCTGCGGCCGATGCAGAAATCGTCGCGGCACAAGCCGAACGTGCAACACTCGTGGCGGCTGCAGACGCAGAGTCGCTGGCACTGTATGAAGGCATTCGTGCTCGCATGTCGAGTGCAGCAGTTGCAGAAATCGCGAAAGGCTCGTGCGGCGGCTGCCATACTTCGCTGTCGGTGAAAGAGCAAGCCGAGATGAAAAAGGTGGCGGACACGCCCGATGCCGTGTGCCCGTATTGCGGCTGCTTGCTTGCGGTGTAGATGTTTCTTTGGTTTGTTGCTACCGCAATCTTGACGATTGCCTGGGTGTTCAAAGACCCGCGGTTCGACTACCGACTGCTCGCCGTGGGCGCCGTGTTGCCCGACATCATCGACTGGCCGACCGGCTGGCGCGTGATGCACTCGGTGGTGACCAGCATTGTGTTGCTAGCGCTGGTGATGTTGGTGTCACTCGGGCGCAAGCCGTATCGCAAATTGCTGCTTGGGTTACCAATTGGAACATTCCTGCATTTGGTGTTTGACGGTGCATTCACGTCGGCACAGATGTTTTGGTGGCCGATCGGCGGCTGGGAGTTCTC
>JBBANT010000056.1:0-6581 GCA_040401815.1 Ilumatobacteraceae bacterium
GCGTGCGGTGGGCCTTCTTTGCTGGTGCGACAGATGAGGTAGCAAAAATCGGCAAGTTCGCCGAAACTGGTCCAAATTTTTTGTCCGTTGATGACCCACTCGTTGCCGTCACGCACGGCCGAGGTCGTCAACGATGCCAGGTCGCTGCCAGCGTTGGGTTCGCTCATGCCGATGCACCAGGTGGTGTCGCCGCGCAACATGTCGGGCAAAAACTCTTCACGCTGGTCGGCCGTGCCATAGCCAATGAGTGCCGGGCCCATTTGGCGGTCGGCAAACCACATGCCGGCAATCGGGGCGCCAGCGGCAATCATTTCTTCACCCACGATTAATCGGTCGATGGCGGGTCGACCGCCGCCACCAAATTCGCTCGGCCAGGTCATGCCGATAAAGCCCTCGCGGCCCAGTTCACGTGAAAACTCTTTTGAGTAACCATTCATCCAACTGTCGTTCCACCTGCCGTAACGTGATACGGCATCGTCGGCCAATTCTTTGGCGCGTTTACGCAACAAAATTTGGTCGGCGTTCCACGCGAAGTCCATGGTGAAGTAGAGTACCTGCGTGGCAAAAAAGATTAAAGTCGTAACCCCTGTTGTCGACCTCGACGGCGACGAAATGACCCGCATCATCTGGGCCTTCATCAAAGATCGCCTGATCTTCCCGTATCTCGATATCGAGCTCGATTACTACGACTTGGGCATTGAATACCGCGACAAAACGAGTGATCAGGTCACCATCGATTCGGCCAACGCCATCTTGAAGCACGGCGTGGGCGTGAAGTGCGCCACCATCACCCCCGACGAAGCACGCGTCAAAGAATTCAACCTCAAACAAATGTGGAAGTCGCCCAACGGCACCATCCGCAACATCCTCGATGGTGTCGTGTTTCGTGAACCGATTCTCATTAAGAATGTGCCGCGTCTGGTGCCCGGGTGGACAAAGCCCATCATCATCGGCCGTCACGCGCACGGCGATCAGTACCGTGCCACCGACTACAAGGTGCCTGGTGCCGGCACAGTGACCATGACGTATGTGCCTGCGGATGGCAGCAAGCCAGTCGAAATGGAAGTTGCGAAGTTCAAAGCCGCGGGCGTCATCATGGGCATGTACAACTACGACGAAAGCATCCGCAATTTTGCTCGTGCGTCGTTCAACTACGGCTTGCAGCGCAAGTATCCGGTGTATCTCAGCACCAAGAACACCATCTTGAAGGCCTATGACGGCCAATTCAAAGACATCTTTGCAGAGGTGTTTGCCGCTGAGTTCAAAGCCGAGTTCGACAAGCAAGGCCTCACCTACGAGCACCGTTTGATCGACGACATGGTCGCATGCATGTTGCGTTGGGAAGGTGGCTACGTGTGGGCCTGCAAGAACTACGACGGCGACGTGCAAAGCGACGTGGTGGCACAGGGTTTTGGTTCGCTCGGGCTCATGACTTCGGTGCTCACCACGCCCGATGGTCGCGTGATGGAAAGCGAAGCCGCCCACGGCACCGTTACTCGTCACTATCGCGATCACCAGGCAGGCAAGAAGACCAGCACCAACCCGATCGCTTCGATTTTTGCCTGGACGCGTGGCCTCGCGCATCGCGGCAAGCTCGACGGTACGCCCGAGCTCACTAACTTTGCCAACACGCTCGAAGCCGTGTGCATCGAAGCGGTCGAAGGTGGCGAGATGACCAAAGACTTGGCGTCGCTCATCTCCAAAGACACGCCATGGCAAACCACCGAAGAGTTCCTCGCGGCGATTGATCGTCGCCTGCAGGAGAAAATGTCTAAATAATGCGTGCCGTGGTGCTCACCGAGTTTGGTGAGCCCGATGTGTTGCGTATCGCCGACATTGGCGTGCCAACACCGGCCGACGACGAAGTGTTGGTCAAAGTTGCGGCCACGGCGCTCAATCGCGCCGACTTGTTGCAGCGCCGCGGGTTGTATCCCAACCCGTTTGCTGCCGAACACAACGTGCCCGGTATGGAGTTTGCCGGCACTGTCGCAGCCGCGGGTCGCCGCGCCACGCGCTGGAAGACGGGCGATCAGGTGATGGGCATTGTTTCGGGTGGCGCTTATGCCGAATACCTCACGATTCCGGCTGATCAAGCCATGCGCACACCACGTGGCATGGCGCTTGTTGATGCTGCGGCAATTCCCGAGGTGTTTATCACGGCTTGGGATGCACTCGTGTTGCAAGGTGGCCTTACGCCTGGTGGGCGAGCGTTGGTGCACGCCGGCGCATCGGGTGTGGGCACGGCAGCGATACAAATCTGTCGGGCGATGGGGGCGTGGATCGCCGTTACCTGCTCCACTAACAAAGTGCAGGCGTGTCGCGACCTCGGCGCCAACCTGGTGATCGATTACAGCAAGGATGATTTTGCTGCAGCCATCGCACAAGCCACCGACGGCAAGGGCGTGGATGTGGTGCTCGATGTCATCGGTGGCGACTACACGGTTCGCAACGTGGCGTGTCTGGCATTGAAGGGTCGCATCATTCAGGTGGGCACCATGGCAGGGCCGTCGACCAACTTCAATGTGGCGTCGCTCATGCCCAAGCGCGCGTCGATCACTGGCACTGTGTTGCGCCCGCGACCACCAGCAGAAAAAATCGCCGTGTCACGTGCCTTTGCCGATGCATTGTTGCCCGATTTTGATGCTGGTGTGCTGAAACCAGTCATTGATACGCGGTTCACGCTTGAGCAGATTGTCGAAGCACATCGCCATATGGAAGCCAACGCCAACATCGGTAAAATTGTGGTCACCGTCGCCCCATAGCGACGCAACCCAGCGCACCCCGTACCGCAGATGTCCATCATCTATCGCCCGCTTCGCGACACCGACTACGACGCACTCGCACGGTTGCTCAACGTGGCGTCCATCGTCGATGGCCGTGCGCAGCATCAGGTGGGCGAGGAGATTCGCGAAGACTTCGAGTCGCATCCTGTAGATCTTTCCAATCACACGTTGGCTGCTTGGGACGACGATCAACTCGTTGGCGCGCTGTATGCGTACTACTTGCCTTCCGACGTTCGCGAGGTTCGTTGCTACCTGTTCGGCGCCGTGCACCCCAATCGACGTGGCAACGGCATTGGTCGCCGCCTTTTGGAGTGGGGTCTAGAGCGCGGCACGGAGTTGCTGCAAACATCGGGAAACGATCTCCCCAAATACTTGCGTGTCGACCCATCGCGTACGAACACATCCGCGATTCGATTGCTCGAACGGTTCGGGCTCGAGCCGATTCGCTATTTCGCCGACTTGCGAGCTGATCTGAGCCAGCCAACGCCTGCCAAGTCAAGCCAGCCAACGCCTGCCACACGCGCAACCTCTGGTTTTCGCATCGTGCCGTGGGATCTCGCCCGCAACGAAGAGGCACGCGCGGTGAAGAACGCAGCCTTCATGGATCATTGGGGTTCGACGCCCACGGCGCCGGAGTCGTGGGCAACCCAAACCTCCGGGTTCGGTTCACGCCCCGACTGGTCGTACTTCGCGGTGAATGAAGATAACCAGATCATCGGCCACCTCATTACGCACCGATTCGAGAACGACGACGATTTGCTCGGTGCGAAGTACGCCTGGATCGACAACATCGGCACGCTTGCCGAATGGCGAGGTCGAGGTGTCGCCTCGCAACTCATCACGACGGCACTGGCAAAGTATCGAGAAGCAGGCATGCAGTTCGCGGCATTGGGTGTGGACTCCGATAATCCCACTGGGGCTTACCGCTTGTACGAGTCGCTTGGCTTCGTGCCGTGGCGCCAAACCGTGACGTATCAGCGTGTGGTGAGTGCCTAGCGCTGCGCAATCGCAGCGAGTACTAGCGCTTGTTGATTGCTACGTAGTCGCGTGCATCGACACCGGTGTACCACTGCATCGGCCGCGAAATTTTCTGGTCGCTGTCTTGTAGCAACTCGGCGTAGTGCGCTAGCCAACCAGTCATGCGTGGGATGGCAAACAACACCGTAAACATCTCGACGGGGAAGCCGAGTGCCTGATAGATGAGCCCCGAATAAAAGTCGACGTTCGGATACAACTTGCGCGACACGAAGTAATCGTCTTTCAACGCAGTTTCTTCGAGCTTGAGTGCAACGTCAAGCAGTGGGTTCTTGCCCGTTACTTCAAAGACGTTGTAAGCCGCTTTCTTGATGATCGTGGCGCGGGGGTCGTAGTTTTTGTACACGCGATGGCCAAAGCCCATTAGGCGACCTTTGCCCGCTTTTATGTCGGCAATGAACGCCGGCACGTTATCGATGGTGCCGATGCCTTGCAACATGTGAATGACTGCTTCGTTGGCCCCGCCATGCAATGGGCCATAGAGCGCTGAGGCTGCGGCTGCTGCTGCACTGTATGGGTCGGCATGGGATGACGCCACCACACGCATGGTGGTGGTGCCACAGTTCTGTTCGTGGTCGGCATGCAAAATAAACAACAAGTCCATTGCTTTGGTGAGCACCGGGTTGATGCGGTAGTCGTCACCAATACGAAACATCATGTTTAAAAAGTTGGCCGAATAGTCAAGCGAGTTGTTTGGCGACACGAATGGCAAACCCATGCTGAAGCGGTAACACATTGCAGCAATGGTCGGCGATTTGGCGATGAGGCGCAGCGTTTGTTTGTGCAGCGAGTCGGTGCCGTCGATGTCTTTGGCGTCGGTGTAAAACGTGCCGAGCGCTGCGGTGGCCGACACGAACATGCCCATCGGGTGGGCGTCGTGGTGAAAACCGTCAACAAAGCGTTTGCGCATATTTTCGTGAATCATCGTGTGGTGGGTTACGTCGTACACCCATTTCTCGTGTTGCGCATCAGTGGGCAATTCGCCGTTGAGCAACAGGTATGCCACTTCGAGGAAGTTGGATTTTTCGGCAAGTTGTTCGATGGGGTAGCCGCGGTAGCGCAGCACGCCTGCATCGCCGTCAAGATACGTGATGGCAGATTTGCATGCAGCAGTCGACAAAAATGCGGGGTCGTACATGCGCAGTTTCGGGTCGAGTTCGCGCAGGGCCGCCGATGAAAAGGCGCCTCCGGCAATCGGCACGGTGACTTGCTTGCCCGTGCGGTCGTCAATAATGGTGATCGTTTCAGCCATCGTTAGGCCTTTCGGTCGTTCGTTGTCGGGAGCTTCCTCTCCCACCTGTCAGCCTAGTTAGCAAACCTGCCGACAGCGCCGAACAGCAGGGCTTTACAGCGGTCCGTTATCGTGTTTGCGGCGCGGAAACTTCTCGCGCTTGTTGCTCAACATGTCGAGTGCGGCCAAGACTTCACTGCGTGTTTCAGCAGGCGTAATCACGCCGTCAACATAGCCACGCTCGGCTGCCACATAGGGGTTGAGCAGGCGTTCTTCGTAGTCGGCTTCGAATGCGGCGCGTTCTTCGGGTGTGGCGCGCCGCTGCAAGATGGCCGCTGCCTGCCCGGCACCCATCACGGCAAGTTCGGCTGTTGGCCAGGCCAAGCACACGTCGTTGCCCATGCGCTTGCTGTCCATCACGATGTAGGCACCGCCATAACTTTTACGCAAAATCACACACACTCGTGGCACAGTGGCGCGCCCATAGGCAAACACCAGTTGGGCGCCGTGGCGAATCATGCCGCGCCATTCCAAGTCTTTGCCGGGGTAAAAACCTGGTGTGTCCACCAAGGTCACGATCGACAAGTTGAATGCGTCGCAAAACGCCACGAAGCGCGCCGCTTTTTGCGATGCCTGAATGTCGAGCGTGCCCGCCAAAGCCAGCGGTTGGTTGGCCACAATGCCCACCGCGCGCCCGCCGATGGTGGCCAGCGTGGTGACCACATTGTTGGCCCAGCCGGCGCGCAGTTCAAGGTGCGCGCCGTCGTCGACGATCGACTCAATTACATGCCGCACGTCGTAGCTGCCGGTGGGCGACGCCGGCAAGATCGTGTTGAGTTCGGGGCATTGGCGGTTGGCTGCATCACCGGTGTCGGCAATGGCGGTGAGTTCATCCACGTGGTTGGGCAGGTATCGCAACACTTCGTTGAGCAGCTCGACGGCGTGGTTGATGTCGGTGGCCACCAGGTTGGCCACACCGCTTTGTCGGCTGTGAATATCGGTGCCGCCGAGTTCTTCGTTGCTCACCTCTACGCCGGTCATTTGCGCCACCATCGTCGGCCCCGACACGAAGGCAAACGAATCGTTGGTCATAATCACCATGTCGCACAACCCAATGAGCAAAGCCGGGCCCGACACCGCGGGGCCGTCGACGATGGCAATCGTGGGCACCACACCCGAGCACTTGGTTATTTCGTGGGCTGCTTCGCCCCAGCCGTGCAAGGCCGACACACCTTCGCGAATTTCGGCACCCGACGATGCCATCGCCAGCACGAGCGGTAGACGTTTTTCGCGTGCCATGATTGCCGCGTTGCGCAACACGCCCGAGGCCGCCGACGACAGGGCACCTTTGTGTACCGTGTCTTGTGCTTCGGCCCACACCACGCGTCGCCCACCGGCCAGCAACCGCAGGGCAGCACTGGCTGCCCCCGGCACTTTGCGCGAGAGATGAACGTCGTTTTCCACCACTGTCACGAGCCGAAGGCTAGACGCTTGGGCGTAGCGTCTTGACCCATGGCGTCAGCTGCCTTTAT
>JBBANT010000057.1:0-1611 GCA_040401815.1 Ilumatobacteraceae bacterium
GGCAGATCATAAAACTCGCCGTGATGTTCGAGCGGCGCTTCACGGCGCACGATGTTGCGCACGATGTCGATGTATTCGCGGGTGCGCGCCAGTGGCTTGGGGTACGGCTGGCCATACCAACCTTCCACCACTTGCGGGCCCGAAGCACCGAGCCCAAGAATCATGCGACCGTTCGACAAATGGTCGAGCGTCATTGCCGACATTGCAGTTGCTGCAGGTGTGCGACCAGCCATTTGCATAATGCCGGTGCCAAGTTGAATTTGTGTCGTTTGAGCGCCCCACCACGCCAACGGTGTGAGTGCATCGCTGCCGTAAGCCTCAGCAGTCCACAATGAATGAAAGCCGAGCTTGTCGGCTTCTTTCACTGCTTCAACGACGCCTGCAGGTGGACCTTTGCCCCAATAACCGGTGTTGTAGCCAAGTTTTGCCATACGCGCAGTCTGCCCGAGGCGAGGGCTTATGAACGAAGCGCAGCGAGTGGCTCGACAAAGTCGCGCCCCAACGCCTGCGCGCTCGGTGCGTTGGTGAGCACACCCGCGACGGTGTTGACACCCAAGGCAATGGCCGGGTCGGCGTTGGCGGCACCACTTGCGCCGTGTAGCGCCAACTGCAGTTGATAGGGCAGCGTGGCGTTGGTCAGGGCATAGGTGCTGGTGTTGGGCACCGCACCAGGCATGTTGCCCACGGCGTAATGCACCACACCGTGCTTTTCGAACACTGGCTCGGTGTGGGTGGTTTCGCGCATCGTTTCGATGCAGCCACCTTGATCGATGGCAACATCCACCATGACCGCCCCACGCTTCATGGTCTTGACCATTGCTTCGCTCACCACCACTGGCGCTCGCGCACCCGCCACGAGCACTGCACCAATCACCAAGTCGGCATCCAACACACTGCGTTCGATGGCACCACGATTAGAAGCCAGCGTCATGATGCGACCCTTTTCAATCTGGTCGATGAAGCGCAAGCGATCCAAATTTTTGTCGAGCAGCACCACTTCGGCTTCCATGCCGGCTGCGATGCGTGCCGAATTCCAACCCACGTTGCCCGCACCGATGACCACCACTTTGGCGGGCCGCACACCGGGCGCGCCACCCATCAACACGCCGCGACCGCCATACGGGCGCTGCAAATAATGTGCACCAGCCTGCGTGGCAAGACGGCCAGCAATTTCGCTCATCGGCGCCAAGAGCGGTAGTGAGCCATCGGCAAGCTGCACCGTTTCATAGGCGATGCCCGTGGTGCCGTGCTTGAGCAATGCTTCGGCCACCTTCGGATACGCCGCCAGATGCAAGTACGTAAACAAGGTCAGGTCGGGGCGCAAATAGCCGAACTCTTTTTCGGTGGGTTCTTTGACCTTCACCACCATGCTTTGGGCCCAGGCGTCGGCAGCCGTGGGCACGATGGTGGCGCCGGCTGCCACAAACTCGTCGTCGCTGATCGAGGCGGCAGCCCCAGCCTGGGTTTCGACGAAGACCTCCACACCGGCGCGCTCAAACTCGCGCACGCCATCAGGGGTAAGGGCCACGCGGCCTTCGAGCGTTTTGGTTTCTTTAGGAACGCCCAAGGTGGCGTGCACCGGCTTCACGCCACTTGTCTACTACAACCGCC
>JBBANT010000057.1:1711-6568 GCA_040401815.1 Ilumatobacteraceae bacterium
GATTGTGCTAAACCAACCTCATGAAAAAGTTCCGCAATTTCATCAACGGCAAGCATGTGGATGCAGCCGACGGCAGCACATTAGACATCATCAACCCCGCCACGGGCAAGGTGTATGCCACCTCGCCGAATTCGCGACAAGCCGACATCGACGCAGCCATGCACGCTGCCCAACAAGCATTCGAAGTCTGGAAAGAGTCCACACCATCTGAGCGCTCGTTGGCGCTGTTTCGCATCGCTGATGCCATCGAAGCACGCCAAGACGAATTCATCGCCCTTGAAGTAGAGAACTGCGGAAAGCCCGTGGCCATCACCACCGCCGAAGAAATCCCGCCGATGGTCGACCAGATTCGATTCTTCGCTGGCGCTGCGCGCATGCTCGAAGGCAAGAGCGCCGGGGAATACATGAAGGGTTTCACCTCGATGATTCGTCGCGAGCCAGTGGGCGTGTGTGCCCAGGTGGCACCGTGGAATTATCCGATGATGATGGCGGTCTGGAAGTTTGCGCCAGCCATCGCCGCAGGCAACAGCATTGTGCTGAAGCCGAGCGACACCACGCCTGCCACCACGGTGTTGCTGGCCGAGATCGCGGCACAGTTTTTGCCAACGGGTGTGTTCAACGTGGTGTGCGGTGATCGCGACACGGGCCGCACGATGGTGGCTCACAACACCCCGGCAATGGTGTCGGTCACTGGCTCGGTGCGCGCCGGCATGGAAGTTGCTGAAGCAGCCGCCAAAACGCTCAAGCGTGTGCACCTCGAGTTGGGTGGCAAGGCGCCAGTCATTGTGTTTGACGACGCCGACATCGAAGCAGCCGTAGCGCAAATTGCGATGACCGGATACTTCAACGCTGGGCAAGACTGCACAGCAGCCACGCGCGTGATTGCTGGGCCAAAGGTGTACGGCGATTTTGTCGAAGCACTGGCCGACGCGGCCAAGAACACCAAGACGGGCCAACCCACCGAAGATGTGTTGTATGGCGCGTTGAACAACGCCAACCAGTTGGCGCGCGTCAGCGGTTTTGTGGAACGCACCCCGAAGCATGCACGAGTGGTTGCTGGTGGCAACAAAATTGGCAACGACGGATACTTCTTCGAGCCCACCGTGGTGGCTGACTTAAAGCAAGCCGACGACATGATTCAGCAAGAAATGTTCGGCCCGGTTATCACCGTGCAAAAGTTCAGCGACGAAGCCGAAGCCCTCAAGTGGGCCAACGGGGTGGAATACGGCCTGGCGTCATCGGTGTGGACTCGTGACTTTGGCAAGGCCATGCGCATGGCCAAGTCGTTGGATTTCGGCTGTGTGTGGATCAATACGCATATTCCGGTCGTGGCCGAAATGCCGCACGGTGGCTACAAAAAGTCGGGCTACGGCAAAGACTTGTCGGCTTATGCCCTCGACGACTACACGCGCGTCAAGCACGTGATGGCCAACATCAACATCTGATGACTAGCGTTGCGCATCAGAGGGGGCGATAGCCAACAGTGAGTATTGAGCGTGGCTCCGTTGAACTCGTCGATGTAACCAAGCGTTACGGCGACGTCGTTGCCGTTGACAAAATCAATCTCGAAGTGCATGCCGGCGAGTTTTTGTCGCTGCTCGGCCCGAGTGGCTGTGGCAAAACCACCACACTGCGCATGCTCGCTGGGTTTGAACAACCCGATGCCGGGTTCATTCGTATCTCGGGCGAATACGTGCAGGGTGTGCCGCCGCACAAGCGCGACGTCAACACGGTGTTTCAGCACTACGCGTTGTTTCCGCACATGTCGGTTGCCGAAAACGTTGCCTACGGTCTGCGACAACGAGGTGTCAACAAAGCCGAGATTGCAACGCGGGTCACCGAAGCGCTCGACATGGTGCAGATGTCAAAACTCGCCGACCGGCGACCGCGGCAAATGTCGGGCGGCCAACAGCAACGTGTGGCGGTAGCGCGAGCACTTGTTAATCGTCCGAGCATTTTGTTGCTCGACGAACCACTCGGCGCACTCGACCGCAAACTGCGCGAAGAAATGCAGATTGAGCTGAAGCTTCTGCAAACCCGATTGGGCATCACCTTTGTGTTTGTTACACACGACCAAGAAGAAGCCATGTCGATGTCAGATCGCATCGCCATCATGCTCAATGGGCACGTTGAACAACTTGCTGACCCTGAAACCGTGTATGAGCACCCGACGACGGCCTTCGTGGCGGGTTTCGTTGGGCGCAACAATTTTTGGCAGGGGGTGGCCACCGAGCATGGCGCTCAAGCCGATGACGGCACCGTGTTTGTGGCAAGTCGACCCGAAGAAGACGTGCCCAACGGCGAGCCGGCGCTATCGGCGGTGCGGCCCGAGTGCATCCACCTCACCTCGACCCAGCCCAGCCAGGCCGAAAACGTGGTGCAGGCCACGGTGGCGGGTGTGTCGTATTACGGCGACGTGCTGCAATATGTGGTGCGAACCCGTACCCGCGACCTCTTGGTGTTGGTGCCGCGCACTAACCCGGCGCGCTTCGCCCTCGACGACTCGGTGTGGTGCTCGTGGTCGGCTGAAGATGTCTATCTCTTCTCGGCCCGCCAGGCCAGCGTGGTGATGGCAAGCCCCAGCAGCACTGTCTGATGCGCTATGTTTTGGTGAGTCAAAAGACACGTATCAATAGGGGGATGACATGACCAAGCAACTGCGAATACTTGCACCAGAAGCCTTCCGCGAGACGCTTTCGCGTCGTGCATTTATCCAAGGCGGCACCGCCGCAGCAGGTTTTGCAATTTTGCTTGCTGCCTGTGGTGGTTCAGACTCAGCCGACGACACCGCAGGCGGCGACGTCGCTGCTGGCGACTACAGCCGTGTCATCAACAAGTCGTCGGGTTCACTCGCGATGTTCACCTGGGGTGACTACAACGACCCAGCAATTGTTGGCGCACTGGCCGAATCCGAACTCGCCGTCACGATGAAAGTCGATTACTACCCAAGCAACGAAGATCTCATCACCAAGTTGGCAGCCAGCGCTGGCAGCAGTGGCTTTGACATCGTCGTGCCCACCGGCCCGTACGTGCCACAGATGATCGAAAAAGGTCTGATTCAAAAACTCGACATGTCGAAGATTCCTAACTTCAGCAACCTCGACGCGGCGTACGTGTCGCAATCGTGGGACCCAAACAACGAATACTCGGTCTGCAAAAACTGGGGAAGCACAGGCTTCTTTTATGACAAGACCAAGATCACCCGCAAGATGGAAACCTGGCAAGACTTCATCGATGCGTGCATGAACGAAGGCAGTGGCAATTGCGCCATGATCGATACCGCTCCAAACCTGTGCGGTATGTGGTACTGGTCGAAGGGCAAAAACTGGAACAGCCAAGACGCGGCCGACCTTGATGCCTGCGAGAAGTTCCTCGTCGATGAGTTTGCCCAACACATCAAAGCGTTCGACTCGTACCCCAGCACCAAATTGGCCGAAGGTGCCTACACCTTGGCGATGGGTTGGAACGGCGACTTGCGCCAGGCCTACACGCGCATTGCCGATGCGGGTGGAAACCCAGAGGACTGGGTATGGGTGCTTGGCACACCAGCCACAGAACTGTGGATGGACACCTACTGCGTGGCCGCTGGTGCACCAAACCCCGAAGCTGCTCACGCCTGGATCAACTGGTTGCTGGTTCCGGAAATTTCGATTCAAGACCTGCAGTACCACGGCTACAACACCGGAATGAGGGACATCGGCACGCTCATCACCGAGTTGGCACCCGACTTGCAATACGGCGACATGATCTTTTTCACCGATGAACAGGTGGCCACGTTTCAAACACAAGAGATCACTCCAGCGCTTGATCGCATGGTCGACATCATGAACAAGGTCAAGGCCAAGGCCGGGGCCTGAGCGAAAGAGTCAGGCACTAGGCGGGGCCTGATCAGCACGTGACCGCGTTGGTCGCACCAGAGAATCGTCGGCGTTTTCGGGCGCCGAAGTATGCGTTGGCTTTGCCATCGATCATCTGGTATTTGGTGTTTTTTGTTGCGCCGATTGCGCTCGTCGTGCTGTATTCGTTCGGCACCAAAGACACCAGCAAGTTGGTACCAGTTGACCTGACGCGCCTGTCGGCCTCCAGTTACAGCGAGGTGTTTGACGAAACCTTCTTCACGGTGTTTCGCGCCACCGTGCGCATTGCCATTACGGCCACGCTGCTGTGTTTGTTGATTGGCTTACCCGTTGCATATTTCGCAGCGTTCAAGGTGAGCGAGCGTTGGCGGGCAATCGTCTTGGCTGCAGTAGTGGTGCCGAGCTTTACGAGCTTTCTCATTCGCACCGTGGCGTGGCGTATTCCGCTGGCGCCTAACGGCACGTTCTCCAAATTTTTGCAAGACATTGGTGTCATCGGTGACAACGGCATTCAGATACTTGAGACGTCTACGGCGGTGCAACTGGCGATTGTCTACAACTATCTCGGCTTCATGATTTTGCCGTTGTATGTGGCGTTTGATCGCATCGACGTGCGGTTACGCGAAGCAAGTAAAGACCTCGGCGCTGGGCGATTTGCCACGTTTTTCAGTGTGACTCTGCCACTCGCTGGCCCGGGTGTTGCGGCCGGCGTGCTGTTGACGTTCATCCCGATGTGTGGCGACTATGTGACAGCTACGGTGCTCGGCGGCGCCAAAGGCAACATGATTGGCGCGATGATCGCATCGCAATTCAGCAGTGCCCAGAATTGGCCGCTCGGTGCAGCTATGGCCGTACTCATGATTGGCGCAGTGTTGTTGGTGCTCGTGATTGGGGCAGCAATCGTGTGGCTGGCCCCATGGGTTTTGGCTGCGTTCGGCCCACTCGTGCAGCGTTGGCGTGCGACGCGCGCGGGGCGTCCTAGCAATCAGGGCGAAGTGCC
>JBBANT010000058.1:0-6438 GCA_040401815.1 Ilumatobacteraceae bacterium
GTTTGTGGCCAAGCGGCAGCAATTGCACCGAAGATGTCACCGTCGGTAATCATTTTGATGCGACACCCAGCAGCGCGAATTTCACCGACGAGGTCGTCGTGACGGGGGCGGTCAAGCACCACGATGGTCAGCTCGTTGAGTGTTTTGTGTTTGGCACGCGCGATGGAGTCCAGGTTGTGGCGAACCGATTTGGTGATGTCGATTGCTCCGCGGGCATCTGGGCCGACGGCAATCTTGTTCATGTAGACGAACGGCCCTGGGTTGAACATTGAGCCGCGTTCAGACACTGCAATCACGCTGAGCGCGTTGCCACGGCCAAGCGAAGTGAGGGTGGTGCCGTCAATTGGGTCGACGGCCACGTCAGTTACAGGTTTGCTGCCATTGCCGACCCGTTCACCGTTGAACAACATGGGGGCTTCGTCTTTTTCTCCCTCGCCGATCACGACAACGCCGTCCATGTTGACGGTTTCCAACAGGTTGCGCATCGCATCCACAGCAGCGCCATCAGCGGCGTTCTTGTCGCCGCGGCCCACCCATTTAGAAGCCGCAAGGGCCGCCGACTCGGTGACGCGTACGAGTTCCATCGCCAAGTTGCGATCGGGCTTTTCGGAAAGAACCATGAGACCCAAATTAGCCCATTCACCACGCACTAGCGTTCGGCGCATGAGCGAGTGGGACCCACGCAACCCCGAGTCGCTGACAGTGCGCTACGACTTGGCTGACTGGTCGCTTGAGGAGCGTGTGGAATTAGTCGAACTGCTTGCTGACGCCGACATTCGTCATGATTGGGACGGCAACGAGTTGCTCGTGCCGGCGGATCAAGAATCGGCCGTTGACGACATTCTTGATGATGTTGAAGACGCTGATGGACCTGCTGGAGCACCGACGTCACTGGCGGGCGAATTGGAGGAGTTCGAACTCAACGAGTGGACTTCGGCCGACCGCATGGAGTTTGCTGCAGTTTTAGTCGAGCGCGGCATCGGGCACCGCTGGGAAGACAACCTGCTGCTGGTGGGTGTTGATGACGCAGACGTAGTTGAAGATCTGCTGGATGAGTTTGACCGCTGACGGCGGGCGCTCAGTAGCGTTCGGCGAGTGAACGAAGCGAATCCGCAGCTGCTGGCTGAAGTCGAGATATTCCACTCGCGAACCCACTCGCCCACGCGCAGGCTCTCGCTGGGCCATTTGGTACTGCCGGTGGATCCGGCACCAGGCCTCGGTGGCCTGCTGCTTGGTGGCATCGTCGCAGCGCATTTACATGAAGTGGATGAAGATCTGGTGCCCGATGTTCATCGCTTGGTGCTGCAAGTGGACCGTGGTGATCGTGTGTTGCAGCCACGCTTGCGTCATCGATACCAAACTGATCGGCAGGGTTTGTCGCGCAGTCGTCACCGATTGGTTGGCGATGGCGAGCAGCTGAGTTATGAATTTGAAACCAATGGCAGCCCGCTTCAGCAAGTGCTTGGTGCGGTGTATGCACTCGAGCGACTTGATGTCTTGGCGCGACACGCGCTCACACCAGTGGTGCACAAAGCGATGCGATGGCGCGGCCCGATTGATGCCAACTTTCTTTCGTATCTGGCTGGCACGGCCACGGCATCAATCACGGCGATGACCGACCCTCGGGCATGGGCACTCGAGCTGTTGGGGTTCCCAGCCGGCACAGTGAGCCCGTCGAAGCGCGATGTGCAAAGGCGTTACCGCGAAAGCCTGCGTGGCGCTCACCCCGACCATGGCGGCAGCATCGACAATGCTGGCCAGCGCATTGAACAGTTGAGCGAAGCCCGGCGCGTGTTGCTTGCTGCGATCGGGTGACCGACATTCAGGGTGTGGTGTTGTTTCCGGGTGCTGGTTCGAGCGCTGATCACCCATCGCTCGTCGCGATTGCGGCTGCGCTAGCACCGCTGCCAGTGATGCGCGTTGACTTTGCCTATCGGCGCCTCGGTCGCAAGATTCCTGATCGTGCACCAGTGTTGATTCGTGCGGTGCGCGAAGCCGTAGACGATGCATGTCGGGCCTGGTCGTGCGCGCCAACGCAGCTAGTGATTGGCGGTCGTTCGATGGGTGGCCGCATGTGCTCGATGGCAGTTGCCGGCTTTGATGGCAATGACCGCAGTGAAGGTGCGTCTCAGCCAGCAGATGCACCACTACAAGTTGGCGGCTTGGTCTGTATCAGTTATCCGTTGCATCCGCCCAAGCAGCCTGCAAAGTTGCGTATTGCGCATCTGCCGCAGGTGCGCGTGCCATCGCTCTTTGTAAGTGGCACACGAGACGAGTTCGCGACCCCAGCCGAGTTGGGTGAACATCTGGCTGTTGTGCCAGTGGCACCCATCGTGCGTTGGGTGGAGGGTGCCCGCCACGATCTGCGCGGTCACGACGACCATGTGGCTGGCATAGTGGCCAGCGTCGTAGCCGAGTGGGCGCGGGGTGCGTCGGCCCAGCCACCGCGCACGTAGCCTGCGGAGCACGATGCGAGGTCTGGGAACGCTCATCAATGCCGGCCTCGTGGTGCTGGGCAGCGGCCTCGGTGTGCTGATCGGTGATCGCATTCCCGAGCAGATGCGCATCACACTGCTGCAAGTAATCGGCCTGGTGACCATTGCGCTGGGTGTCAGCGATGCCATTGACACACGCAACATGGTGTTTCCGCTGGTGGGCATGGCGGTGGGTGCACTAATCGGTGAAGTGCTGGCAGTCGAGAGCCGCCTCGAGCGCCTTGGCGAGCGCTTGCAGCGCCGCTTTGCTCGTGATGCGGGCAGCGACGGTGGCGAGGGGAAATTTGTCAAAGGGTTCGTGACTGCTTCAGCGCTGTACTGCATCGGGCCGCTCACCGTCTTAGGAGCCATTGAAGATGCCAGTGGTCAGACCCCGCAGCTGTACATCATCAAAGGGTCGTTGGACGGGTTCGTTTCCATCATGTTCGCCGCCATGTATGGCATCGGGGTGGCGTTCAGCGCGTTGTCGGTGTTGGTGGTGCAAGGCAGCCTCACGCTCGGGGGTGCGGGGCTTGACGCTGTGCTCGACGATCGCATGCGCACCGAGTTGTTCGCTGCAGGTGGCATCGCGGTCATCGGAATTGGTCTCAATTTGTTGCAGGTCACCAAGATTCGTTTGGCCAACCTGCTGCCAGGGCTGGTGATTACCCCGGTGCTGGTGGCCATTTTCGCGGTGTAACACCCGTCTGCGACGATGGGGTGATGACAGCAGAACACATCAACGAAGGCGACATCTGTTCGGTGTGCGGCCTGCCAGTATTTTTCTATGGCGATGCAGCCATCGACTGCCCTCAGTGTGGCACCGAATACGTGAACGCAGAAGGCGAAGATGCCGACTAGCGCTGTCGATTAGCGCTGTCGATAATTAGTTGTCCCAGACTTCTGGCTGCTCTTGCGGCTTGGCGGAGCGGCGACGCGAGCGACGCTTCGGCGGTAAGGCCAGTTCGGCTGCGAACGGCTCGAGCACACCGTGTAATCGGCCAGCCACGTTGGACAACATCCGCAAGTGTTGTGCCAAGCCCATGAGGTTGTCGGGCAACGTATCTATTGCTAAGTGCACGGCGCTGTTCTCGAACCACAATCGCGTAATAGAACCGCTCTGGTTGTGAGCATTGATTTCGCGAAGCAGTTCGGCACTCTCGTTTGCATCGCTGACAACCACAGTGGACATACGCACGAGCGGCGAATCGTCGCCAGCGCGCTGGAAGAAGTCGAGCGCAATCACCACATCTTCATGGCGAATACCAATTGGCCCACCGGGAGTGGTTTGGAACTCAAACTTTTCGCGTTCAAGAATCTTCACCACGCGCTCGTGCAACTTGGCCACTGGCGCGATGACCATCTTTGCGATGATGTAGTGGGTGTCGCTTTCAAGCACAATGTCGAGTGACTCTTTGCTCTCAAACGACAGTGTCCATATGGCATCCTCATCGACACAGTTGTAGATGATGTTGAGCATGTCGGGATGGACCTTGATCTGACCCGTTCCAGTGGTGGTTGCGGCAGTGTGTGCACGAATGGGGTACAACCGAGCGCCTGACCAGTCGCTAGAGACGTGTAGCTGGCCGTCTTCGACCCGGAGAAGAAAGTGGTCGGGGTTTTTACGTTCGTCATCATCGTCGGTCATGTTGGTTTCAAATGGAGGGTTGGCACCGGCGAAAACGGTGTATAGCAACTCTTTGCCAACAAGTTGAGCAGTGACGCGAGCAGGATTTGCGGCTACGTGCTGTGGCTTGGGCATCGGCACGCTGCTGCACGGCAATGTTTGCGTACCTAGCGACGAAGCCGCAATGACCATGCCGTCGGCAACGGTGAATGCCACAGATCCAGCGGCGGCTCGAGGGCGACCCGCATTCGCCACGCTGGTCAGCGGCAGTTTGTAGGCCCCAGTGAAGTCGGCAGTGTCACCGGTGACCACGATGGTGAATTCCTTTGTGGTCACCAACCACTTACGACGACCACCCTGGCAAAACACCGTGATGCCGGGAACGTTGATGCCCTCCAAGCGAAACATCATGAGCGACTCAAAGATGTGGTGCAGTTCTGTGGAGTCAACAAGCCCGATGTTGGTGGTGCTCATCGCTGGCCTTTCATATTGATGTTGGTAGATGGAATGCTGGCTCGTTCGTAGCCGAGGGGTGTGGCGCGTGCGACGTCGGAAACTTCGTGTACCCAGGCACGGTCAGGCGGAGTGGATGAAACGGTGCTGGGAATAGTGGTTGCAGTGATCGGTGACTCACGATGACGCTCAGCCACGGCCACAAGCCAGTTGGTGAGCGCTCGAACTTCGCGGCTGTTGAAAGTGATGACCACTTCGTCAATGTCGACATGTACGGATTCTTTGGAAAACAGTGATGCGAGGCCGGCGTCAGATGCTGCAGAAAGTAGTTGCCGAAAAGCACTCGCGGAAATGCGAATGGTGTGGTCGGGATGGGTCATCAGTGCCTCCTGGCAGGGTTGGTGGGGATGGGGGACGACACAGTAGACGACCGGTGTGGTGCAGTGGTGGCATCTGGCGGCAGAAAGGAGAAAAGCACCGCCAGATGCACCACGTGGCTAGTTACGCACCATCCGCCGTACTTTGTGCACCGTGCAAACGGTGCGCGGGGGTGGCTTGGCTACTCGGAGGAGTCGCTCTTGCCGAGGCCATCCAGCCGCAGCAGAAACGGCGTGGGTTCATGATCGGGGTCTAACCGAAAGAGCGCCGCAGGCTTGCCGTAGCGCTCGAAGGTGGGCCGCGATTCTCCTTCGACCGAGGTCAAAATGTTGAGCTTGTGGATGCGGCGGGCAAAGTTGGTGGGGTCAAGTGGTTTGATGAGTCGTGGGGAGCGGGGGGCACGGGTGCGACTACTTTGTCGCGCGAGTCTTACCATTAGTTCCGCTTGACGGGTGAAGTCGCTTACGGGAGCAGAGGATCGAGACGCGAAGCCTTTGACCTCCGCCACGTAGTTGTTGCTGACGAAGTCGGGGATAGTTGATGATGACGGCATCATCATGGCCAGTTCGGTAATGGTGCGCTCAAAGTCGGGAGTCTGTTGGGTGCCGAGTTGTTCGAGGGTCTTTAAGTACTTGCGGACCACATCGGCATGCCCGGGTTGTTCGGCGGCGGCAGCCGAATCGAGCGATTCATGGAACAAGGCTTCGTACACCCGCCGAAGTTCGCCGAGGGTGAACTCGTCGCGGCAGAACCTGGCGGCCAGCGGGGTGGTGACCACGAGGTTGCGCACGAGCGCGATGGCCTTGAGCACGATGTCCTCGTGGTCAAACTCCAGGCGGTTGGGGCGAGCCAGCACATCGACAATCGGTCGAAACTGCACGTGGCTGACGTGGCCGACCTGGGCATTGGGGTGCAGGGCCACGTCGCGGTCGTCGCCCACGATGGCCACATACGCCACCGAGATCGTGCGACCGCTACGAGGGTCGCGATCGGCGTCGCCAAAGGCCCCCACCTGATGCAGATCGTCTTGGGTGAGGGAAAGATTGGTTTCGCGCTGCAGCACGCGTAACGCCGCCTGAACAAGAGTGGTATCAGGTGTTTGCCCCGTGCCGTATGCGTCACCTAACAGGGTGTTGCCCACGTGGCCACCCGGCAAGGCCCAGTGCTGGTGGGGGTGGCGCTCCACCCGCTCCACGCGACGAGGCAGGTGGGGGTTGTTGCGGCGCTGCAACTGGTTCTGGTCGATGTAGGCCTCGGGGCGGTTGCGTTGCACCACCCCTATATGTGGGAGGTCATTTCTGAGACTGAGGAGCACCACATCGACCGTGACATGGAAGTCGGCAGGGCGAATGGCCTGGGGGGACACCGATGGGCCAGCAGTGGAGCGCTGGGGGGTGCGGGCGAGGGATCTGTGGCGTCTGGGTTGTGGGGGCATGGGAGCACCTGCTATATTGGTCGGTTCCGAATGATGACCCTCACCTTACGGCAGAAATGTCACAAGTGTGA
>JBBANT010000059.1:0-3972 GCA_040401815.1 Ilumatobacteraceae bacterium
GAAGAACGTACCGATCTCATTGCCCGTAGCGCGGCAGAGCGCTCGGGGGCTTCGTACTACGGCGTGCATCAACCAGCAGGAATGCGTGAGCATGTGCCCTCGCACCGCTTCACCGCTGAACAATCACCCTCCTTGGCGCAATACCTCGCCCATGTGGATGTTGTAGTCACCGTGCACGGCTACGGCCGACGTGGGTTGTTCACCACGATGCTGCTCGGCGGCAGCAACCGTGCGCTTGCTGCCCACGTTGCACCATGTTTGCGCCGCGCGCTACCGGCCTATCTGGTCGAAGACGACATCGAGCGAATCCCGAAAGAGTTACGAGGCTTGCATCCGAACAACCCAGTGAACTCCACTCGTAGTGGTGGTGTGCAACTCGAGTTGCCACCCCGAGTGCGTGGCACAAGCCCATTGTGGTGGGATTGGGAAGGCCCGCATCCCACCCCACATACCCAAGCACTCATTGATGGATTAGTTGATGCCGCCCAGACCTGGTCGTTCACAACACCTGTGCCGTCGACCACCAACTGAATTCACGGTGCCAAACGGGCGACGCTCCACTGCTCACCTACTTGCTCGTAGCGAAATCGGTCGTGCAGTCGACTGGGGCGACCTTGCCAGAACTCCCACACCGAAACGTTGATCAACCAGCCACCCCAAAATGGCGGCCGCGTCACCAGACCGTCACCAAATCTGCTGCGCACTTCGGCGAGTCGTTGTTCTAACACGCTGCGATCAGCAATCACCTCCGATTGCGGTGATGCCCAGGCCCCCAACTGCGATTCACGCGGCCGCGAGGCGAAATACTCGTCACTTTCCGACTCGCTCAGACGCTCGACTTCGCCCCGCAGGCGCACCTGGCGATGCAAATCAAGCCACGCAAACGTGCCCGACACACACGGCGCAGCAGCAACTTCACGGCTTTTTGCACTGTCATAGTTGGTAAAAAACGTGACACCACGTGCGTCGATTCCACGTGCCAACACCACGCGGGCGTTGGGCCAACCAGTGTGGTCAACACTTGCCAAGGTAAATGCGTTCGGCTCGGCCACACCGGCTGACAATGCTTCGTTGTACCACTGGTTGAACTGTTGAGTGGGATCTGCTGCAAGATCGGTACGTTCGAGACCAGCTGTTTCGTATTGGACTCGGCGGTCACGCAGACTCATGATGAATGAGTTGTTGCTGCAGGTACAACAGGAATCACGGTCGCACCTCGCATGTACGGGTGCAGCACCGCTGGAATCGTGACCGAACCGTCAGCATTGCGGAAGTTTTCCAAAATCGCTGCCCAGACTCGCGGCACTGCCAACGCCGAAGCGTTCAACGTGTGCGCAAAGTCGGTGCCTTTCTTGCCTTCTCGGCGAAACCGAATCTCGCCGCGTCGCGCTTGGTAGTCACTGAACCAACTAATGGAACTTACTTCCAGCCATTGATCACAGCCTGGGGCATACACCTCGACGTCGTAGCTGCGATAGTGGCTTTGGCCCAAATCACCTGAGCAGATTTCCAGAACGCGATACGGCATTCCTAAGGCTGCGATGGTGCTGGTAACACGCTCGACGAAGTCATCCAACATTGCACTCGCCGTTTCGGGTGTGGTCACGGCAAAAATCTCGACTTTGTCGAATTCGTGGCTGCGCAACATGCCGCGGGTATCACGGCCTGCCGAACCTGCTTCGCGACGAAAGCACGGCGAGAACGCCATGTATCGCAACGGCAGTGCTGCCTCGTGAAGGATCTCACCCGCATGCAGTGATGTCAGCGGGGCTTCGGCGGTGGGAATCGCCCACAAGTCATCGCGACCGATGTTGTAAGCATCGTCGGCAAACTTTGGCAATTGCCCCGTCACGGTCAAGGTCTGGGTCGTCACCAACGACGGTGGGCGAATCTCTTCAAAAGCATCCGCATTGCGATCGAGCGCAAATTGGCACAATGCCCGCGCCATCGTTGCCCCAAGCCCTCGTTGCATGGTGAACATTGCCCCAGATATTTTCACGGCACGTTCAGCATCCAAGATGCCGAGCTCAACCCCGGTCTCCCAATGGGGCACCCGTTGATGCGATGCGAACGCCGCGGGCATCTGCAGCGGCCCGCGCACCACGACGTTGTCGTGGCTCCCCGTGCCATTACTTACATCAGGATGGGGAAGATTCGGAATCTGCAATAACACTTCCCGCAAGACCGCTTCAACTTCGCCATACTCCCCGTCTAAAACCTTTTCTCGCTCACCGAGAGTTCGGCTTTCGGCTACGAGATGTTCGGCATCCTGCTTGTCCCGACGCAATGCTGCGACCTGTTTGGAAACATCGTTGATTCGCGCGCGGGCAGTGTCGCGTTCGGCAACGATGTCGCGCAAGCGCACATCCAGCCGAATGGCGAGGTCGAGTTGTTCCAGTAGTTCGGGCTTGGCCCGCCGCTCAAGGGCCGCGCGCACCACGTCGGGTTGCGAACGCAGCAACCGGACATCTATCACGCCTGCCAAGGCTAGTGCTGTGGTGCAGTGCGAGTGTTTCATGTCTACTGTGTTCGTAGTGAATCAGCATCAACACAACAACGCGTTGGATGTACAAAACCTCGTCATTCGATATGGCGATGTCACGGCGGTCGATGCCGTTTCATTTAGTGCAGCCTTCGGTGAAGTCACGGCAGTGTTGGGGCGCAATGGCGCGGGCAAGACCTCCACATTGGAAGCATGTGAAGGGGTCCGCCGTGCAGCATCTGGCACTATTCGCGTGTTGGGTGCCGATATCTCCACCATCAACAACAGCGTTCGTGCGCGCATCGGAGTCATGCTGCAAGATGGCGGCATCGCACCCAACGCCCGCGTGCGATCGCTGGTTCATCACTATTGCACCCTGTATGCACGTGGCGTCGACGCCGATGAACTCGTCGCCAAGGTTGGTCTGCACGACCGACGTGGCTCCACATGGCGACGCTTATCTGGTGGTGAGCGACAGCGGTTCTCACTCGCTCTTGCGTTGGCGGCCGCACCAGAGATTGCCTTTTTGGACGAACCAACGGCAGGTGTCGATCTCGATGGGCGCGAGATGATTCGCGGCATCATCGCCGATCTGGTGCACGACGGCTGCGGTGTGGTGCTGGCAACTCACGACTTGGATGAAGCCGAGCGAGTAGCGCACCGAGCGGTGGTGTTGCACCGGGGCAAGGTGACACTCAATGACACCATCGCATCGTTGTGTGCAGGTGGGCGACGTCTAGAAGATGTCGTACGTGAGGCAACCCGATGAAACTCGTGCTGGCCCAAATACGAATGGAGCTCACTACCTTGGTGCGCAACTACGAGCAACTGCTGCTCATCATGGTGATCCCCATCGGGGTGCTGGTCTTTTTTGGCAACGTCGCAGTGCTGCCTGACAGCATCACACTCACCCGTTTGGTCGCGTCGGTGCTCGCCCTGTCGCTGATCTCCACCGCAATGGTCAGCACTGGTATTGCAACCGGGTTTGAACGCTCGTACCATGTGCTGAAACGCCTTGGGGTCACCCCGCTCGGGCGTGGTCGCCTCATTTGGGCCAAAGCAGGGTCCGTCAGCGTGGTTGAACTCGTTCAGGTCACCGTTTTGGTTGCCATTGCAGTTGGCCTCGGATGGTCGATAGTCGATTTGTCGTGGTGGCGGCTCGCGCTGGCTTTGCTACTGGGTACTGCAGCGTTCGCTGGAATCGGGCTCTGTTTGGCTGGGCGTTTGCGCGCCGAAGCAAACCTTGCTGCACAAAACGGGTTGTACCTCCTTTTACTTGCGCTCGGCGGCGTGATTATTCCTGTCGATGATTTGCCGGATGGCCTTGGTGCCGTGGCTCGCTACTTACCATCTGGCGCACTCGCCGAGGTGGTGCACGCCTCGCTTGGTGGCACGTCAAGTGGCGTGTGGTTGTTTATTGATGCACCACTCGGAGCGTGGCTGGTGCTTGCGATTTGGGCACTAATCGCGCCACTGGCTGCCGCGCGACT
>JBBANT010000059.1:4072-6424 GCA_040401815.1 Ilumatobacteraceae bacterium
ATTAGTCGCGCGATGGCTCGGGTGCGGCTGGCACTCGATCAAATTCGCGTGTTACTTCATCAAAGGTCAGCACTGGATCAGGTTGACGGTAATAGCTCTGCTGCTGGCTGTAACCGCCCATGAACCGCTTGAACCACAAAAACACAATGATGCTCCACAAAAACACCGAGCCACCCAGTTTCATGACTGCGCCGGCGATTTGCTGATCGGTCGTCACCGACAACCCCCACACCCGAACAGCAATGTCATACTGCTTGTAGACGACGCCTTCGGCGAAGGTCAGCCACGCCGCAGGCACCGTAGGGATGATTGACATCAAGAACAAATACACCATTCGCCCGCCGTATCCAATCCGCATCGCAGGGTCGGGAGCAACAACAGGAATCCACATCAATAATGACGAGGCCACCACTGCCACGTGCAACGAATAGTGCAGCACTGGGTTAGAAACACTCTGATTCACCATCGCAGGAACATGGGTCACCATGATTACCACGTTGAACAACACTCCAGCAATAGCGGGTTTGGCTAACCAACGAATCACTTTTCCAGCACGCTGCGACCCGAGGATGGCTCGAAACAACCACACTGGGGTCGCCAGTAACACGAGTGGCGGCAAGAAATACGACAATGCCATGTGCTGAAACATGTGCACGGAATACAAATATCCTTCGCTGATGTCGTGGATGGGCCAGTCACTAGATAGCCACAACAACGCAATGACCCCAGTAAACATTCCCGCTTGGCGGCGTGTCAGTACGGGTTCGCCCGCTCGCACCTCAGGGCTCAGCGGCCCGATGACACGGATTGCATACAACCATGCACCCACCAGGAACACCACTAAGACCCAGACTTCTGGATGGGCTTGAAATCGCCACGGGCTCACAAGAGTGTCGACCGCCTCAGCAGCTATCTGGAACCCTGGATGCACGGTGGTCTCAGCGCAAAAAGAATTGGAAGGTGGCTAGTGCCGTGATGTACACACCAACGGCAAGAAACAAGCCTGTGTAAAAGAGCCAGCTGAACAATTTATTGTCAAATTTCAGGTGCATGAAATAGCTCACCACCATGACGAACTTAATCACCATCATGACCAGTAGCGATGGGAGGAACAGCGGACCGAAATCCACGTAGTAGGTAGACACTTCGAGCGCGGTGATGGCCGCCAAAATGAGCGCAATAACGATGTAGCCACGCGTCGACATGCCGTGCTCAACCGGCTCTGCGTGCGCAGAGTGATTCGTTGTGTCGTGTGTGGTTTCAGTCGTCATAACATCACACCGGAATCAGATACACGAGGGTGAAAATAATAATCCACACGATGTCTACGAAGTGCCAATACAAACCGATCATCTCGACGGTTTCCGACTTGCTTCCTGGTACTCGGCTCCGCTTATTGATGGCCACGAATGCCAGCAACATGATGATGCCCACTGTTACGTGCACACCGTGAAAGCCAGTGAGGGTGTAGAAGCTCGAGCCAAACAAGCTGGTGGTGAAGCCGAGCCCTTCGTTGTAGAACGCCGTGAACTCATACACCTGACCACCAACAAAGGTCGCCCCGAGGAGCGCGGTGACCGTCAGCCACAAGTTGGTGCCCCGATCGTCACGTTTTTGGGCAGCTGATACAGCAAGCACCATGGTGAGCGAACTCATGAGCAACACGAAGCTGCTCACCGAGGTGAACGGGATGTCATAGATCTGTTCAGGTGTCGGACCATCAGAGACGCGCCCGCGATACAACATGTATGTCGAAATCAGACCACCAAACAGCAAGCATTCCGAACCCAAGAACAACCACATGCCGAGCTTGACATTGGAAAGCCCTGTGCTCGTCGCGTGTGCGTCGTGGGTGGTGATCTCAGCCATGGGTGGTACCTACAGCATGACCATTCGATGATGGGCCTTCGTAATCACTTTCAACGGCTACTGACGGCTCGAGCGCCCATCCGTAAACCGCGTACAAGATGACCAAACCACCAGCGATGGCAACCGGAATCGAGTACAAGATTCCGAGGGACACGATGGGTAGACCAGCGGCGAGTACCAACGGCCAGTACGAAGGCGACGGCATATGGATGTGGGTATCAGCATTGCGTTCGAGTTCAGCGAGAATTTGCTCGGCTGTTGCTACCTCGCGCATGGTGTGGGTAACGGGATCTTCTTCGTACTTGCGATGGAAGAACTCGTCTAGGTGGTGCACATGCGGAATGGAATCGAAGTTGTGTTCCTTCGGCGGGCTCGAAGTCATCCACTCGAGGCTGCGGGCATTCCACGGATCAAGTGGTGCGCGCACCTTGCTGCGTGCGGTGATGGCGATATTGATGAGGAACAACAGAATGCCGAAGGTCA
>JBBANT010000060.1:0-2013 GCA_040401815.1 Ilumatobacteraceae bacterium
CCAGGCATGACTACATTCTCCGGAAGATTTCGGTCACCCGTTCGTCGGTGAGCACGTCACGGAAGTTCGGCCCGAGTGCGTTGGTCAGAGGTTTTGCGTGCACCACGGTCGCAGCCACCAGTCGCTGATACTGCTCGTCGGACAGATTCGCACAAACGCCAACCGGCAGAGACACCTTCTGCTTATTCATCATCGTTCGAAACTCGGCATGCTCGGCTGGGTAGAACTCGCCAAGCGCGTTCAGCGCAATACAGTTTGCGATGCAGTGATGCAGCCCAAGCACCACACTGAGACCGGCAGAAAATGGGTGCACCAAGCCGACATAACTCGTGGCGATGGCACAACCGCCGAGATACGACGCCACCATCAATTGTTCACGGGCCTCTGCGCTCATCATGTCGTCGGCAAGAAACACCTGGCGGCAAAGATTGACGGTTTCACGTGAATAGGCATCTCCGACTGCATTGCGATATGAACCTGCCAGCGCCTCGATGCAATGAATGTATGCGTCCATTCCAGTGTAAAAATATTGGTCACGCGGCACCGTTGCAGTGAGGTCGGGGTCGAGCACCATCTGGTCAAAGATTGTGTAGTCACTATTCATACCGAGCTTCAACCCGGTCTTCGTATTCGTCATCACGCAGGTGCGGGTTGCTTCAGAGCCTGTTCCCGAGATGGTGGGCACCGCAATTTTGTGCACAGCCGCCACCTTCACCAGATCCCATCCTTGATAATCCGCTGCACCACCAGTATTGGTGAGCAAATTAGCAACAGCCTTCGCAGTGTCCATCGTGGTGCCGCCACCGAACCCCACGATTGTGGCGGGTAATCCAATCAGCAGCCCCCGCAGTTCACTCGTCATCGCATCAATTCCATCGGTGGTTGGTTCATCGGTTGCATCCACATACCGCACCACATCGCTGGCGCGTGCACCCAAACGTGCAACCATTGCCGGCTGGTTGGCGAAGTACGAATCGACGAGGTACACCACTTTTGCGCTGCCACCAACCAACTCACGTCGAGCATCCACGAATGCCGACAGGCGTTCAAGCGAACCTCGACCAACTATGAATCCGCCAACATTGCGCACGACTTTAACGCCGGTATCAAGGATGGATGCACTCGATGCAGAAGTAATACATTCATTCTACGAGCCAGCCGGTGCATCAGACACGAAGTAGCACTGGTGCGGTGGTTGCGAGAACTACTGTGAAGTCGTGGCTGAACTGACTGGGTCCTTTGATACCGAAAAGCTCCCACGAATTGCGCCAGGGTCGGTGACTGTCACCATCGCCCGCACGGTCAAGCCAGGCTGTTCAGCGCAATTCACCACGTGGTCAGAAGAGATGATCTCTGCGGTGCAGGCATTCCCTGGTTGTCTAGGGGCCACCTTGCTGCATCCTGGCAGCGAGTCAGACGAGTATCACATCGTATTTCGATTTATCGACGCCGTGCACTTACGACAGTGGGAACGATCAGCTGATCGCAATAATCTGCTCGCAAAGTCAGACGACCTCATCACTGCCGAACGCGTCACGGTCACCGCTGGTGGCGATGAATTTTTCGCGACCCAAACGCAAGCAGTTCCTCACCGCACCAAACTCGGAAGTTTTTTGTCTGAAGTTGCGTGGGTATATCCGCTCGGGCTTGGGTTCACCATCGTGTTGGGCCCTGCTCTGGGGTCGCTGTCAGTATTCGTTCGCGCACTCATTTTCACAGCACTGATCGGCCTGACCTCACGGTTAGCGATCGCGCCATTTCGCATTCGCTGGCATCGACGCCGAATGTTGCCGCAGGATCAGCGGGTAACAAAACAATGACTGGTGGCGGGGGCAGGATTTGAACCTGCGACCTTCAGGTTATGAGCCTGACGAGCTACCGGACTGCTCTACCCCGCGTCGGATGTTCACAGTCTACCGTCTGTGCAACTACAACTTTTTTCGACACATTTCTCCCCGTATTGGTGTTCACTGATGTTTAATCGTCATCGCAAATCAGTGGATTCGACTCTGC
>JBBANT010000060.1:2113-5931 GCA_040401815.1 Ilumatobacteraceae bacterium
TTGATACGTGGCAAAGTCGGGTGGGTTTTGTGCCAAAGCGCTGTTTGCCTCGTCGAACAAAGCATCCGCACGAGCGAGCAGCTCGACCGCCGTCAATGACGAAGTGTCTTGCGCAGGCAGCGTGGTGGTGGTGACAGTGCCACCTGATGCATCTGGTGTTGGGTCGACCGGTGCAGCCGAGCCGTCGTTGACGCGTTCACCGAGGTCGGTATCAAAACCAGGAAACAAACGTCCGACTGCCTCGGTGAGATTGTCGGCCATCACCACTCGATTGTCGTATGACACCAAAAACTTGCGGACGAAAATCTGTTTGGCGGAAGGATCATCTGGACGCACAAACAACGGACGCACGTACATAAGGCCGCGCTGCACGGGCACGACCTGCAAGTCACCGAAAATCACGCGTGATCCACGCTGGTCGAGCAGGGTGATCTGCTGAGCAATAACCGGGTCGCTACCGAATTCGGCTGCAACAGTTGCGGGACCCTCAGGCAACGGCTCAGGAAATTCGAGGACTTGAATTTTTCCGTACGATTGTGGATCACTTGACACCACCATCAATGCCCGCAGTTCCTTTCGTGCATTGTCTGCCGAAAATGGAACGAACGGTCGCAACATCGAGAACATTGGCGTGCCGAGGCCATCACCACCATGGAACATGGTGTAGTACGGCTCGAATCGCAAGACACTGGCGTCCCGAACGTTGATACCGTCAGCAGCGCTGCCGCCGACGGCACCCACGACTCCAGTTACGGAATCGGGTTCACTTGAAGGCGCCTGAGCCACGCTCCATGCCGCATCACGGTTAAAAAACAAGGTCGAGTCATCAAACTGGTAGCGGCCGTACACGTTGGTCTGCACACGAAACAAATCCTCGGGATAACGAAAGTGTTTCACGAGTTCAGCAGGTGCTTGGCTCACATCAGTGAAAAGTTTCGGAAAGGCTTTTGACCAAGCGGCGGTAATCGGATCACTGGGGTCAATGACATAAAACGTCACATCGCCAGTGAACGCATCCACGACGGCCTTTACGCTGTTGCGCACGTAGTTGAACGAAGCATTCAGCCCGCCGCCTGGCGACAACTGGTCCGTGTTTGCCTCCTGTGCATAGGGGTAACGGTCACTAATCGTGTAGGCATCCAAGATCCACTGCACCGTGCCATCGACAACTGCCGGGTACGGATCAGAGTCGTAGCGCAGGAATGGTGCGAGTCGATTTACCCGGTCGGTCACATTGCGATCATGAATGATGAATGACTGTGAATTGATAAGGCCTGACCCAAACAAGTTGTACTCGCTGTACTGGATGGCGTACGCCGCGCGACGAAGCACTGACGACAGCTGCACCCCACCTGGGGTGGTCTGCTTAGTTGGCTCACCAACGCACGGCTGTTCGACCTGTTCGGTTCCTACTACTGCATACGAATCGATGCCTTCACCGAAATACAGCTCAGGGCGCGTCACACCGAGATCGACATAGACCGGTCTTCCATCCGTCGTGGTGCGACTGGCAGGGGCGGCGATAAGCCCACAGCCGTGGGTGTAGAGCAAGTGGCGCGACACCCAAGTGCGATTCGGAATACCTTCAGAATTGAGTTCGCGCGCCGCCACCATTACTTGTTGCGTACGACCGTCGATTTCATAGCGGTCTACGTCAAGATCTCGAACGGCATAGAACGACGTGCGACCTTCATCAAGAATGAAGCGATCGCGCATCTGAATTGGGTCAAGCTGACGAACGTTTTGCAGCGGGCTTGGATCATCACTCAAATTTGCCGCAGTTATCGGTTGCGGGTTCAACACACTGCGCGAGATATCAGCAAGGCCGAGAGCCTCTTTGGTTGCCGCGATATTGCGATCAATAAACGGCAATTCCCTCGTGCTCACGTTGGGTTGCACGATGAACCGTTGCACCACGGCTGGATACACACCGCCGGCAGTCACCGCAATGACGACCCACAACACAGTCGCCAACACCGGCAGGCGCCACCCGCGTTGACGAAAGTTAGCCAAGAACAACACTGCAACCGCCAAAGAAACCAAAATCATAAGTTGCGTCGCAGGAAGCTGGGCATTGACATCGGTGTACGACGCGCCCTGCACGACACCTCGCGTCGAGCGCGTGAGGTTGTAGCGCGAATACCAATAGTCAAGGGCTCGCACAAGAGACAGCGCTGCAAACAACACGCTGAGATGCAGCTTTGCGAGCGGGGTGACCTTGCGTCCTTGAATTTGCAGACGAATCCCGCCGTTTAGGGCATGTACCCCGGCAGTCACCAATGTGGCAAGCACCAGCGCAGCAAATGTCCAATCCACAACAAACTCAATAAACGGAAGTCGCATCACATAGAACGCGACATCCTGGTTAAACAACGGGTCGGTGGCCCCAAAGTCGGTGGAGTTGCGAAACAGCGTCCAGTCCTGCCACTGTCCAGCGGCTGGTGAGCCGACTAAAAAGCCCAGCAGTGCTGCAACGATGAGTCGGAAACTCCACGCCCGCCCCGTCGTCAACTGTCGATAACCAGCCAGCGCGCGTTCTTGGGGGGTGGTCGGAACGAACTCGGGGCGCAATCGGTCCGCTATCCACATATTGAGGATTAACAAGAGCGCGAAAATGAGTGTGAAGGCGCTGGCCAGACCAAGACGGGTGAGCAGGATGCCCCAAAACACGTCGGTGCGACCAACCGACTGATGCCACAGCACATCAATATAGAAAGCCACAACGCTGCGTGCCGATACGAACAGGGCGACGATAGCAATCATCACCACCGAGAGAACGATGCGACTACGACGTGGACGATTAAACCCAAAACCTCCACCAGAAAATAGCGGACGACGAGGTGGAAGATCTTCAGGGATGCGCATGACGCCGAAGGCTACTTGTTCAGCGGAACAACTAGACAGCGACATCCAGCGTGCGCCAACGGATGTGTGTGTCCGGTCGGGAATGCATCTCCATGACGCATCTCGGTTGCCAGTGAGTTGTCTTCAGCGTCGGCACATGCTGGGCCTTGTGGGTCTACAGCCCAACAAACACCGGCCTTTGTGTCACAACCCAGAAACAATCCGCGCGCGTACGAGAAATAGGCGATATCGCTGACGATTGGTGCTAAGTGTTGCGACTTCCACTCAGCGAACAGTGCTCGCAGCGCAACTAGCAACGCATCGCGATCACCAGCAGATGTGACAAGCGTTGCAGCAACGCGCTCGTGTAGCGGGCTGATGAAGTCGGCCACGAACATCTCGGTGACTTTTTCAAGTACTGCTCCCTGCGCGATCACTGCACGCATGTCCGAACGACGCGCAGCAGAGTGCGAGCGCGCTGCATCAACGGCGATACTCGTGACAAGTTCACGAATCGCTTCGGTGTACTGCAGTGCAAGTTCGCTGGGGGTTGCCAGCAGCGCTGCGAGTGTGAGCGTCGACCGTTTTGTGCTCACATGGGTGAGAACAGCATTTTCGTTGTCAGCCAAACAGCGCTTTATTGCCCGAATTAAGCCCGGTAACGCTGGATCAACGACTTCGGCTCGGCGCTGGAACACTGACTCGTCCACCTTGGGCGGCTTGCCTGGAGCCGCGATTTTTTGGGTGGTTTCACTCGCTACACGAGTAGTGCTGGCAGTGCGCAAACGGGCAAAGATTTCGTCAACTCGGCTAGTGGTAGCGGGCGATGTTTGGTCTGGTGATACGGATTGCGGCTCTTCATCGGGTGATGAGCCCTGAATCCGCTCGAACACCGGATGCTCTGGTGCGTCAAGTTCGGGGGCCACATGGCTTGCTCGCGGTGTTTCTTTTTGGCGACGACGATCAGACAGATT
>JBBANT010000061.1:0-5853 GCA_040401815.1 Ilumatobacteraceae bacterium
GTCTTGTTATACGACGCCATTTCGCGCTCACCCTGCAACACGTGGATCTCCACCGATGGCTGCATGTCTTCGGCCGTGGTGAATGTTTCGGTGCGTCGGGTCGGAATCGTGGTGTTGCGCTCAATCAAGCGGGTCATGACGCCACCTTTGGTTTCGATGCCGAGCGATAGCGGTGTCACGTCAAGCAGCAAGATGTCTTTAACATCGCCACGCAACACACCGGCCTGCACTGCTGCGCCAATTGCCACGACTTCATCGGGGTTCACCGTGCGGTTTGGCTCTTTGCCGGTGAAGGATTGCACGAGTTCTTGCACCGCAGGCATGCGGGTTGAGCCGCCAACGAGAATGACATGTTGAATCTGGCCTTTTGTGAGCCCGGCATCCGTGATGGCTTGCTCGAAAGGTTTACGGCAACGCTCGAGCAAGTCGGCGGTCATTTCTTGAAATTTGGCTCGAGTCAGTGACTCGTCAAGGTGTAACGGACCATTTTCTGTTGCCGTGATGAACGGCAAATTGATCTGCGTCTGGGGCACCTGCGACAACTCGATTTTGGCTTTCTCAGCGGCTTCTTTCAAACGCTGAATCGCCATACGATCCTTGCTCAAGTCCACACCGTGGGCAGATTTGAATTGGGTAACCAACCAATCCATCACACGTTGGTCCCAATCGTCACCGCCGAGGTGGGTGTCGCCGTGCGTGCTCTTTACTTCAAAGACTCCGTCGCCAATTTCCAACACGCTCACGTCGAATGTGCCACCACCCAAGTCGAACACGAGCACGGTCTCTTCTTGCGAGCCTTTGTCGAGGCCATAGGCCAGCGCAGCGGCTGTTGGTTCGTTGATAATGCGCAACACTTCGAGG
Organism: Ilumatobacteraceae bacterium; assembly: GCA_040401815.1. GTDB lineage: Bacteria > Actinomycetota > Acidimicrobiia > Acidimicrobiales > Ilumatobacteraceae > F1-60-MAGs027. Next base: position 862 of record JBBANT010000061.1, read on the forward strand.
CCAGCAATCTGGCCGGCTTCTTTGGTGGCCGTGCGCTGTGCATCATCGAAATAGGCGGGCACGGTGATAACTGCCTGGGTCACCGTGTCACCGAGGTACGCCTCGGCATCACGCTTGAGCTTCATCAACGTGCGGGCACTGATTTCTTGCGGGGTGTACTTCTTGCCATCAATATCTTCTGAGTGCCAGTTCTGCCCCATGAAACGCTTGATGCTGCGGAACGTACGGTCGTGGTTGGTGATGGCCTGACGCTTGGCGACTTCGCCAACAAGCACTTCACCCGATTTGGAAAATGCCACCACCGATGGTGTGGTGCGGGCCCCTTCGGAGTTGGGGATGACGATGGGTTCGCCTGCTTCTAAAACAGCAACAACAGAATTGGTGGTTCCGAGATCGATTCCGACTGCCTTGGGCATGTAGTTACCTCCGTAACGTGAGGCAATAAGCCTAAGGGGGCACCCACCAAACTTGAGCCGCGGCGGCTCAGGTTCTTTGTCACTTGGGTATGAGGCCTGCCCTACAGGGCGCTGGCCCTACTGCTGCAACGCTGCGGCCACCTGCGACCAGGCCGGCAGCGACGGCACCGCCCCAGCGGTCTGGGTGGCGAGGGCCCCACCAACCGCCGCAGCCCGCAACGCCAGGGCCAGCTCGGCCAACCCGCCAGCCACCGCTAGCCGGGCACTGAGCACCCCACAAAATGCATCCCCCGCGCCAGTGGTGTCGACCGGGGTCACCGCGAACGGCTCGATTCGTGTCTCGCTGTCACGTGTTACCAGCAGTGCCCCACGCGCACCTTGAGTAACGACCACATTGGCCACCCCGCGGGCCACGAGCGCAGCCGCGCCACCCAGCAACGCAACTTCGTGTTCGTTGGGGGTGATCACATCAACATGACGCAACACGTCATCGGGCAGCTCGCTTGCTGGTGCGGGGTTCAACACGACGATGGTGTCGCGACCAGCGAGTTCTACAGCACGCTGCACGACAGCGAGGCGGACTTCAAGTTGCACCAACACCACCTTGGCGTTTGCCAACAGCGCTGCTGCTGCGTCAATGTGGTCAACCGACAGTGCGTGGTTGGCGCCCGGCACCACGATGATGAGATTCTCGGCATCGTCAGACACGCCAATCAACGCCCGCCCAGTTGGTTCGCGCACCGTGGCGAGCAGGCTGACATCGACTGCATCATGGACGAAAGCTGCACGCAAGGTATCGCCTGCAGCATCGCTACCGACAGCACCAATGAATGCTGTACGCGCACCGGCCCGCGCCGCAGCAATCGCTTGATTGGCACCCTTGCCACCGCAGGCCTCGAAATAATCGTGGGCCGACACCGTCTCACCGGGATGCGGGAGTCGCACCACGCGTGCCACTAAATCCATATTGGCCGACCCCACGACCACGACGTCAAACGGCTGATGCTGGGTCATGCAAACAACTCTGGCAGACCTGGCATGCGCTCTAGCCTTGCGGCGTGAACGCCACAACACAACAATCAACGAGCCGGGCTGGCACGTTGGTGTTGTTGCGCCACGGCCAAAGCACCTGGAACGAGTTGAATTTGTTCACTGGTTGGCACGACGTGCCCCTAAGCCCGCGGGGCGAAAACGAAGCCGATGCCGCTGGTCGCACGCTGCGCGACACAGGGTTGCGATTCGACTCGGTGTACACCTCGCTGTTGACGCGGGCAATCGAAACCAACCGTCGGGCGCTCGCACAACTTGGGCAACCAGCGGTGGGCGTGGTGCAAGATTGGCGGCTCAACGAGCGCCACTACGGCGCGCTGCAGGGTCTCGACAAAAAACAAACCACGCAACAACACGGCGTTGAGCAAACCAAATTGTGGCGCCGCAGCTACGACGTGCCACCGCCACCGGTAGATCGATCAAGCCCCGAACACCCAGCCAACGATGCGCGTTATTCCCATATTGACCCCGCCTTGCTTCCTGCCACCGAGTGCCTACGTGATGTCGTTGCGCGAGTGGTGCCGTTTTGGCAAGAAGTATTGGTGCCGCAATTGCAGGATGGCAAACACGTGCTCGTGGTGGCGCATGGCAATTCATTGCGCGCACTCGCCATGCATCTCGAACAACTGAGCGAGACGGCGATTGCCGACCTCAACATCCCGACTGGAATCCCGCGTAAATATGAGTTCGAGCCAGTGACCAGCGATGATCGCAACCGACGCGAGTTGCGTGTGGCGCACGTCGCATATCTTGGTGATGCGGCTGCGATTGCTGCTGCAACTCACGACGTTGCTGGCCAAGCGGGCACCTGAGACAACCATCACCTCGTATTTGTGCACTGTTGCACGAATACATGCGTACCGTTGAGGGCATGGCAAACACTCTTAATCCCCTTACTACGTTGCATCACGTTCCTTTGTTTTCGTCGTGCTCCAAAAAAGATCTCGCTCGCATCGTCAAAGTTGCTGACGAAGTCACGTTCAAAGCCGGTCGCGTACTCACCGAACAAGGCCAACCCGGCCGTGAAGCGTTCATCATCGTGAAGGGCAAGGCCACGGTGCGACGTAACGGCAAGAAACTTGCATCAATTGGTGCCGGTGCAATGGTCGGCGAACTGTCGTTGCTGGACCACGGCCCCCGGACTGCAACCGTCACCTGTGACACCGACTGTGAAGTGTTGGTCATCAGCCAGCGGCATTTTCACAGCGTTTTGCACGATGTGCCGGTGCTTTCCAGCAAATTGTTGGCCACATTGGCCTCGCGCGTTCGTGAACTCGACCGCGCAGTTGTGGGCTGAACACAACTAGCGTTTGCCCTTGACATGTCAGGGGACACCATTTCGCCAGCCGTGCAATCTCGACGGTTGAAGCCGTACCAGCTGTCAATCATCCTCGGCTGTGGAATCGGAATCTTCACGTTGGTGTCTGGTCTTGTTCCATCGCTCACAGGGTGGAAAAGCACATCACCTATACACCGCGAAGTGTTTGGTGGCATTCCTGGGCCACTGATTATTGCTTTTTACACCGTCATTCCGATGATGCTCATCTGGGGGTCATTGCGCTTTGCTGATCGCATCCGCAACTGGGAACGCGGGGCGCCAGACGACCGTCGAACAACACCTAAAAATGTAAAGCGACGTCTCAAAGATTTCCGCGCCGGTGTCTACATGCGCACGTTGCTGCGCGACTCGGCTGCCGGGCTCATGCACTCGATGATGTATTTCGGGTTCCTCGTGTTGCTCGGGGTCACCACGGTGTTGGAAATTGATCACCAGATGCCCGAATCGCTCAAGTTCTTGCATGGCGATGTGTATCGCGGCTACGCCCTCATTGGTGATGTCGCAGGTCTTGTCTTTACTGGCGGCGTGGTGTGGGCCATCGTGCGTCGTTATGTACAACGTCCGTACCGCATCCGCATTAAGTCAAAGCCTGAGCACGCATGGATTCTGGGTGTGATGCTGGCGATTGGCGTGAGTGGATACGGAGCCGAAATGTTCCGCATCGCCTCTGAGCAAGCCGCGGGCAAGAACATTGATTACGAAAAATGGAGCATCGTCGGGTGGCCCCTGGCTCAGACGGTGAATGGTGCATCACTCAGCACGCTGCAGACCTGGCATCAGGGCTGGTGGGTGTTTCACGTCCTCACCTTCATTGCATTCCTGGCCCTGCTGCCCATCACGATGCTGCGCCACATCTTTACGTCGCCACTCAACATGTATCTGCGTGACCGTGACCGACCAAAAGGTGCGATGCGCGCCATGCCGAACCTGGCCGAAACATCACTCGAGTCGTTCGGCGTAAATACCGTCGAGAGTTTCACGTGGAAGCAACTGCTCGATCTCGATTCATGCACCATGTGTGGCCGTTGCACCAGCGTGTGCCCAGCGAGCGCCACAGGTAAACCACTTGACCCGCGCGAAATCGTGCTGAAGAGTGGTGAAGTCATGGCTGCAACAGCGGCCCATGCCCCAGGTGGACGGGTATCGCCGCCAATCGGAGTAGACAGCGAAATCACCGTCAGCGTCAACTCGGTATTCGAACGCATCACCGCTGAAGAAATTTGGTCATGCACATCATGCAAAGCCTGCGACGAAATCTGCCCAGTAAACATCGAGATCCTCGACAAGATTCTTGACATGCGTCGCTACCTGACATTGATGGAAAGCAACTTCCCCGCCGAACTTGGCAACGCTTTCCGCGCCATGGAAAACCAGGGCAACCCATGGGGAATGAACCAAGGTGATCGCGCAGCCTGGGCAAACGACCTGGATGTCACCATCCTCGACCCCGGCGCGCCACTCACGCACGAATACCTCTACTGGGTCGGCTGTGCCGGATCATTCGATGACAAGAACAAAAAAGTCACCCAGGCCATGGCCAAGTTGTTGAAGCGCGCAGGCATCGACGTGGCCATCTTGGGGCCGAGTGAAATGTGCACCGGCGACAGTGCCCGACGCAGCGGCAACGAATACCTCTTCCAGATGTTGGCTACGCCAAACGTCGAGATGTTGAATGGCATGGGTGTCAAAAAAATCATCACCCAGTGCCCACACTGCTTCAACACGCTGAAGAACGAGTACCCGCAGCTGGGTGGCAACTACGAAGTGGTGCACCACACACAGTTGTTGGAAGAACTCATCGGCTCGGGCCAACTGGATATGAGCAATGCATCACTCGATGACCGCATTACCTACCACGACTCGTGCTATCTGGGCCGCCACAACGACGTGTACTTGGCGCCGCGAAAAGTGGTCGGTTCAATCAAGGGCATTCAAGTAGTGGAAATGCCGCGCAACGGCACCCAAGGAATGTGCTGTGGTGCTGGTGGTGCACGCATGTGGATGGAAGAAAACATCGGCACCAAGGTGAACGACGAACGAGCTCGCGAAGCAATCGCCACTGGCGCAACCCGTGTGGCCACAGCCTGTCCGTTTTGCTACATCATGATGGACGACGGCGTCAAAGGTGCCGGTAAAGACGAATCGGCAATCAAGGTGGGCGACATTGCCATTCACCTGCTTGATGCA
>JBBANT010000062.1:0-2583 GCA_040401815.1 Ilumatobacteraceae bacterium
ACATAGTCGCGCGTGCCCAAGGCCAAGGCCGCGAGAATTCGGTCGTAGTCATCGGCCACCTCGGCGATGCGTTTTGCAACCGGTGCCGATTTAGCCAAAGGTGCGCTGACGGCAACCGTTGTAGCGACAGTCGTAGGAACAGTCGCATTTTGCGCAACCACCCTCTCAGTAATCGGCACATCCACCACGAGCAACTCTTCGACAAAGTGAGCAGCACGCGCCATGACGGTCCCATCAGAATCCACCACCACCGAACCACCATCAAACACCAGCTCGTCTTGCCCGCACACTTGATTGACATAGGCGATGGGCATGCTTGTTTCTTGCGCCCGCTCGGCAACAGTGCGCTCACGCTCACCACTCTTGGCACGTTCGAACGGCGAGCCATTGATGTTGATACACAGCTGTGCACCTGCTGTGCGGGCCCGCGCCACTGGGCCGTCACTCACCCAGATGTCTTCACAGATGGTGATTGCCACGGCCACACCTGCCACGTTGTACAACGTGGCGTCTTCGTGCCCGGCGGCAAAGTATCGCGCTTCATCAAACACCGCATAGTTCGGCAACAACTGTTTGTGATACACACCGAGCACCGCACCGTTGGCGCACAGTGCAGCAGCATTGAACAGTCGCGGCGGGTTCGCACTCGGCTGGGTATGTTGCTCGATGAATGCATCATCGGCTGTATCCACGAAACCAACGACAATTGCACAACGACCACTCCGCGCTGCCACCTTTTCCAGTGCCGCCCGGTTGTCGGCCACGAACCCGGCTTTCAAGACCAGATCTTCGGGTGGATAGCCCGACAGAGTGAGCTCGGGGAACGCCACGAGATCACAGCCAGCTGCTTCGGCACGGGCAACGAACGTCTCGATTTGGGCCAGGTTGTGGGCTAAATCCCCGACTCGCGGGTTGATTTGTGCCAAACCCACCCGGATTACTGCGGCCCGTGTTTGCGTCACAATTTCACACTACTGAGCCAAATTCTGACCGGTCCCCAGAAGTTTTTACACGCCGTTTACAAACGGATGATGCCGCCGACACGCAGATGTATGAAACTGGGCTGTCACGTTCCTCGAAAGGAAACCATCACCATGCCATACCAAGCGGAATACATCTGGATCGACGGTGTCAAGCCGACACCCATGCTGCGCTCAAAAACGAAAATCATCGACAACTCGGTGAAGACCCCACCCATCTGGGGTTTCGACGGTTCGTCAACCGAACAAGCAACAGGTGAGTCATCGGACTGCGTTCTCAAACCGGTGTACTGGTGCAAAGACCCACTTCGTGGAGGTCGCAACATTCTCGTGATGTGCGAGGTGTATTTGGCCAGCACCGACGAACCACATCCAACCAACACGCGTGCCGCCTGCGCCGAGGCAGCAGCGATGTACAAAGAGCACGGCATGATCTATGGCATCGAGCAGGAATACACATTGATGCGCTTGAACGGTCGCCCGTACGGTTTCCCCGAACTCGATGGCGAGCCTGGCCCCCAAGGGCCGTACTACTGCGGCGTTGGTGCTGGACGCGTCATGGGGCGTGACCTGATCGAGATTCACACCATCGCATGTCTCGAAGCTGGTCTCATGATCTCGGGCACCAACGCCGAGGTGATGCCCGGACAATGGGAATATCAAGTTGGCCCACTTGACGCACTCGCTGTCAGTGACCAGATGTACGTCGCGCGCTGGCTCTTGCATCGCATCGCCGAAGATTTCGACATCGTCGTGTCGTTCGACGCCAAGCCGCAAAAAGGTGACTGGAACGGTGCTGGTGCACACACCAACTTTTCCACCAAGGCGATGCGTGCGTCGTATGACGCCGTTGAGGCAGCCTGCAAAGCAATCGGCACTCGCGTGATGGAACACGTAAAGAACTACGGCCATGACATTGAGAGTCGACTGACCGGCAAGCACGAGACCGCACCGTGGAACCAGTTCAGCTACGGCGTGTCAAATCGCGGTGCCTCGATTCGCATTCCATGGCAAGTTGCCAAGGATGGCAAGGGCTACGCCGAAGATCGTCGTCCGAACGCCAACATGGACCCATACGTGGTGACCCGCCTCATTCTCGAGACGGTGTGCTCACAGGCAAAACCACTGTCCGCCAGCAAGGCCAAGAAGCCGACCGCGAAAAAGGCAACAAAGCCGAAAAAGAAGGCTCGTAGATAACAAGACTCACTCCGTGACGGTTGACTAAAGGGGTGCCACGCATGCTCGACGCCCAACGCGACTACGTATTACGTACGGTCGAAGAACGCGGCATCCGATTGGTGCGTCTGTGGTTCACCGATGTGCTGGGCACCCTGAAAAGTTTTGCCATTAGCCCGGCCGAAATGGAAAACGCGCTCAACGACGGCATGAGCTTTGACGGCTCATCAATTGATGGATACGGCCGCGTGCAAGAAGCCGATGTGCTCGCCTTACCCGACCCCAACACGTTTGAAGTGCTGCCGTGGGTCGACGCTAAGTCAGCCGAGGCACGCGTCTTTTGTGACATTGCCCAGTTGGATGGCACACCGTTTGAAGGCGACCCGCGACAAGTATTGCGACGCAATCTTGAAGCCGCCCGCAAACT
>JBBANT010000062.1:2683-5605 GCA_040401815.1 Ilumatobacteraceae bacterium
GACAGCATCATGACCTTCCGCTTTGTTGTCAAAGAGATTGCAGCGATGCGCGACGTGCATGCCACATTCATGCCCAAGCCGCTCGAAGGCGTGCAGGGCTCGGGCATGCACTTACATTTGTCACTCTTCAAGGGCGACACGAACGCTTTCCATTCTGAGAGCGACCCTTACAATCTGAGCGACACCGCCAAGTCATTCATGGCTGGTCTATTGCGCCACGCTGCCGAGATCACCGCAGTCACCAATCAAACCGTCAACAGTTACAAACGTCTCGTGCCGGGCTTTGAAGCCCCCGTGCATGTGTCGTGGGCGCGCAACAACCGCAGTGGTCTCATCCGCGTGCCGGTGCCCAAGCGTGGCAGTGAACTTGCCACCCGAATCGAACTGCGGTCCCCCGACCCAGCCTGCAACCCGTACCTCGCTTTTTCTGTGATCTTGGCAGCTGGCTTGCGGGGTATCGAGGAAGGGTACGAACTCCCGAGTGAGGCTGACGCCAACTTGTTCGAAATGGGCGATGCTGCACTCACCAAACTGGGCATCGAACAACTGCCGCAGTCGCTCAACGATGCCTTGCGAGTGATGGAGTCTTCACAGCTTGTTGCCGAAGCGCTTGGCGAGCACATTTTTGAATGGTTCCTGCGCAACAAGCGAGCTGAGTGGCGCAAATACAAAACGCACGTGTCACAGTTTGAGATCGATACCTACCTGCGCTCCATATGACCAGTACGGGATTGCTTGCTGTCTACCCGGACAACCCGAGTGTAGATCTGGCGCGCACGCTCGACTTAGCGAATTTCGCCTGGAAGGGTGTCGCTAACCCCGACACGTTGACCCGCTTACAACCAACTGAGGGCTGGATGGGCGCAGTTGTGGCATGCGACGAAGATCCCGAAGGTGGATGGGCATTGTGTCGCAACCTGCGCCGACTTGATCGTCCAGTTCAGCGCATCCTGGTGCTCATCACGGGAGCCCAGATTGCTGACCTCGAGATGCGCGACAATCTATTTGACGATTTTCTGCTGACCCCGTTTCATCCACGCGAACTCGAAGCTCGACTGCGACATTTGTTCTACAACGAAATTTCCGCACCCTCTGCGGTCGTTATCGAACACGCTGGTCTGCGATTGAATCTCGAGACATACCAGGCCACTTTTGATGGCCGCCCACTCGACCTCACCTACATGGAATACGAACTGCTCAAATACTTTGCCCACAACCCCGGCCGCGTGTACTCACGCGAAGTGCTGTTGTCAGAGGTATGGGGATACGAATACTTCGGTGGCGCGCGCACTGTTGACGTGCACGTGCGACGTTTGCGCGCCAAACTCGGCGAAGAACATGCTCATCTCATCGAAACCGTGCGCAGCGTCGGCTACCGCTTCGGTGCATCAAAGTGGCAGGGCTGATTGCTGCATTGCTCGGGCCAAGCGCCCGTGGGTCTCGAGCATCTCGGGCAACTTGTTGCTCACTAGTTGGTAATCACGCACGACGACACGACCGTGCACAATCGTGTGTTTGGCGCTTGATGGCCCGCAGCGCAGCCAACCCTCGATCGGGTCATCCACCACACCAGCAAATTGCGGGCCCTCGAGCGACCACACCGCAAGGTCCCCCACGCTGCCCACGCTCAATTCACCGATTTCGCCGACTCGACCCAAACAACCTGCTCCACCTCGCGTTGCGCACTCCAGCGCCATGCGCGCCGTGCCGACTGCAGCCCCACTTGACAACTTGGCCAGCAGCATCGCTTGGCGTGCTTCGAGCCACAGCGATGCCGAGTCGGCCGAAGACGAACCGTCAACACCCAGCCCCACGTGCACACCTGCTGCCCGCAGCGACACCACCGGTGCAATGCCTGAAGAAAGAATCATGTTGCTGCTCGGGCAATGCGCCACACCTACACCCGCCGTGCCGAGCCGAATAATTTCTTCGGCGTTCGGTTTCACACAATGTGCCAACCACACGCGGTCACTTACCCATCCGACATCTTCTAAATACTCCGTTGGTCGGCAACCAAAAGTGGCAAGCGAGAACGCATCGTCTTCGTCATTTTCGGCAAAATGTGTGTGCAGCCGAACATCAAGTCGTTCGGCCAATCGAGCTGAGTCAATCATCAATTGCTTGGTCACGCTGAACGGTGAACATGGCGCCAACGCCACTCGCACCATTGCCCCGCGTGCCCGGTCGTGATGTTGCGCGACAACTCGCTCACTCGTAGCCAAGATTTCGTCATGCTCTTGCACGACATCATCAGGTGGTAGCCCACCATCTTTTTCCGACAACGACATTGACCCATACGTTGGATGAAAGCGCATACCAAGATCGCGTGCAGCAGCAATTTCGGCAGCCAACAAGTCGCCGGCACCTCGCGGATGCAGATACAGGTGGTCCGACGACGTGGTGCAACCCGAAAGCGCCAGCTCTGCCAACCCCACCCACGCCGACACGTGAGCCGACTCTTCGTTGAGCCCCCGCCACAGCGGATACAGCGTGCGCAACCAGCCGAACAGTGCCGAGTTGGTCATTGGGCCGTATGCCCGAGTCAGGTTTTGATACAGGTGGTGATGCGCATTGACGAGCCCTGGTGTCACCAGACAACCCCTTGCGTCTATGTATTCGCGCGCCGCAGGATGCTCGCCAGTGCCAACTCCTGATACGAAGCCATTGGTGACTGCCACCCAGCCGTTGGGTATCTCTCGTCGTTCGTTGTCAAGTGTGGCAAGCAACCGCGCCGAATGAACGACGAGGTCTACTGGTGACGGAGATGCGCTCAGGTGTTGAGCTCGAGCAACTCGCTCGCTTCGTTGCGCTTGCGTGCGTCACGGTGGAGCGACTCACCGAGAAAAGCGGCGATGACAGCGGTGCCCAGCCCGACCAGAATCGGAAACGACAACAAAAAGATTGCCAAGATGATGGCGCCCA
>JBBANT010000063.1:0-1508 GCA_040401815.1 Ilumatobacteraceae bacterium
GACACCGAGCGCCCCAGCGAAACAAGCTGGCTGGGCACGTCGCGAGCGCCGCTCATCACTCAGAACAGCCTACCTATGTGGTTAGTGTCGGCATTCGGCATGAGTGACAGCAACCAAGGCGAGACACGTGCTGGCGTAGTAAGCGGGCTTACCGCATATCTCATGTGGGGTGCACTCACCACGTTTTGGAAACTGCTCGATGATTTCGACGCATTCGAACTCATCGGTTGGCGAGTTATCACTGCCATGGCTTTGCTCTTGGCAGTGGTCGTGGCCCAACGAAGCTTGGGGGCTGTCATCACGGCGCTGCGCAACCCGCGGCTGCTGGCACGCATTGTTGCGGCTTCGGTGCTTTTGGTTGCAAATTGGACTCTCTATGTGTGGGCAGTGGTCAACGAACACATCATCGAAACGGCCCTCGGCTATTTCATCGCCCCGCTCTTCACCACCCTGACCGGCGTGGTGATGTTGGGTGAGCGTCTGCGCGTGCTCCAAAAAATTGCGCTGGGCTTTGCTGGCGCGGCGGTCGCAGTGCTCACCATTAGCTATGGTCGCCCGCCGTTCTTGGCGTTAGCCATTGCCGGCACATGGACGATCTATGGACTGCTCAAAAAGCAAGTGCCACTGCGCCCTGTTGACAGCCTGACTGCCGAAACCGTCGTGCTGTTTGTTCCTGCCGTGGGGCTTGTGGCATGGAGTTTTTCGCGCGACGCTGGCATCCCGAGCACCGCCACCACCGGGCAACTCGTGCTCGTATTGCTGACGGGTCTCATCACCGCGGTGCCGTTGTTGTTTTTTGCCCACGCAGCTTTACGTTTGCCCCTCACATTGATGGGACCACTGCAGTACTTGGTACCGGTCATCAACTTTTTGCTTGGTTGGCTGGCCTACGGCGAGCCACTTGAAGCAGCACGCTTAGCCGGGTTTTTGTTGGTGTGGTGTGGCCTTGCGTTGTCGCTAGTTGACACGCTGCGCAGTCGCGCCACATTTACACCCACCAAAAAATCGGGTTAGGCGCTCACACTCGCACGCGCCAACGCATTACGCGCCATGTTTTTGTACACCTTGGCAACTGAACGCAAGCGCTGGCGGTCGCGCACCGTGACTGACAAACGGGCGAAGCCACCGATGACGCCCGCGATCACATCGACCGCCGTCTGCACCGGAAGTGCTTCGGGCAATTCGCCACGCTGTTGGGCCTGCAAGCACAACGATGCAAGAAACGATTGATTGCGCGGTGACACCTGTTTGAGTGCCTCACGCAAATCTGGGTGGTGCTCGGCTTCAGTCACGACTCCGACGACGAAGCTGGCAAGCATCGGGTCTTCATTGCCCAACTCGAGCATCGTGTCAAAAATTGCGTCGAATTTCTTTAGGAACGTGTCGTGTTGAGCAACTGCAACATCAAAAGCGTCATACACCTTGGCCTGCACATCGTCGTAGACGGCAACGAACAAATCCACCTTGGAAGGAAAGTAGTGATAAATCGCTGCTGCAGTAATGCCCGC
>JBBANT010000063.1:1608-3265 GCA_040401815.1 Ilumatobacteraceae bacterium
CGATCGCCCTGCACACTGTGGCCAGCGCCATCCACCAGGTGCACCACCGCGTCGGGCTTGCGCCGCATGAGTTCGGCAACATCAGCATCGTCCACCACCGGCGAAACACCACCGCGCACCATCGTGAGCGGACACGCCAGCCGCTCGATCATCTCCCACATTCCGGCGGCCACACTCGTGCCAGGGTCGCGCCGTGGGTGGCTGCGGCGGTCGTATCGCCACACCCAACTGAGGTCGTCGAGTTGGCGAGCATTGTGCAAAATACCGCGGCGCAGCGAGGTTCGGCTGCGAGTGGGGTTGTGTTCCAGCGTGCGGGCGATCAAGTCGTCAAAGCTTGCGAAACTTTGCGGCCCGTTGACAAAATCGGTTATTGACTTGGCTTTCTCGGGCGTGACACCCGGAGTGATATCGATCATCATCAATCGCGAAACCAAATCGGGCCGCTGATATGCCAATGCCAATGCGGTGAGGCCACCAAGCGACATGCCGCAGACCAACGACGCCATCGGTGCATATTTTTCGATGATGAGCGCAATATCCAACGCCAGCGATCGCGGCGAGTAGTCACCATCATCACGCCACGAAGAGTGCCCGTGACCAGGCAGGTCGATGGCCAGGGCTGATTCGCCGAGCGCCAAACAGACTGTGTCCCAAGTGTGAGCGTTTTGAGCACTGCCGTGCACGAACACAATTTTTGGCGGCGCAGCACCCCAGCGCAGCGCGCTCACACGCCGTGCATCTTCGAGCTCGAACTCGATGCGAGTAACGACAGGTTGGGGTGAAGCGGTTAAGCCATACTCGGCGATGTTTTCGTGAAACAACCCAAACTCGTCGTAGGGCTCTTTGGTCGCAGATGTCATGGGGCTATGTTGGCACGAAATCGTTACGGTGCAGTCGTCGTTGCTGCCGGCACGCTCGTAGGCGCGCTCACAGGCACAGTTGTAGGCACAGTTGTCGAAGTGGGCACGGTGGTGTAATCCGGATCAGGCTGATCAGCCGGTGGTAGCGGCGAGCCGTATTCTTCGGGTTCTTTGATGCCGTCAAACACATAGATGCGATCGCGAAACTGCACCATTGCCGGAAACAACGTGGCCACCGACATGGGTATCCGGATACAACCATGCGACGCAGGCTGCAAGGGCACCAAAATTGCGCCGTGTACGGCGATGCCCTGGTTGAAATACACCGGGTTGTACAGCGTGCCCAGCTTGGTTTCGCGCGTGCCTGTTGAGCGCCGAGTAAACGTGAAGATGCCAGCCGGGGTGACCGATTCGCCGCATACGCCGATCTTCAACTGCTCACTCTTTTCGATTTGTTCGGGGCTGTCGTTACCTGGCTCACCTGGGTCGATCACCACTTCTTCACACCAGGGTTTGTTGTCGCCGCTCGACATATGCGAAATCAGAGTGGGGCGTCCACCTAAAAATGTGACGATGACCTGCTCGGGCAAATACACCTCGGCATGGCGTGCGGTGTCGGCTTGGCGACGTGCAGCAATCTGCACATCGCCGCGCAGCACATCCCACATCGTCGGTGTGACCACGCCCGTGGCTTTGTTGCGTGGCACTCGCATGACCAGTTTTTCAAAAGCCCATACCGCCTGAATCGTTGATCGACCGTAGATGCCGTCGATAGGGCCCGGAGCAAATTTGAGTTC
>JBBANT010000063.1:3365-5444 GCA_040401815.1 Ilumatobacteraceae bacterium
TCGCAGCAATCGGCTTGATGGCGTTCAATTCGCGCCGTAGTGCAAATGCCTCCCGCAGAATCTTCACAATGACCGATGGCGATGAGAGTGTCGAAACACCGCGAGTACGCGGAAAGTAGTCAACCCCAAACTGCACGATCGGATGCCCAAGTTTTTTGGCCCGCACAATGAGTTCGGCATCGATGAACGACCCTTCGCTCTTCAACACAATGTTGTCAAAAACCGACGCACGACACACCTTGAATGCAAAGTTCACGTCTCGCACACGCACTCCAAACAACACCCGCACCAGGCCGTTGTACAACGACGAGTACACGACGCGGGTCAAACCTTCGTCGGTGCGATCAAATCGGTACGCGCTGGCGATGTCGGCTTCGTAGGTGCGCAGCAGGCGCAGCGCTTTGTGCAGCTCGAGCATGTCAAACGGCAAATCGGCGTCGGTATAAACGATGACATCGCCCGTGGCCGCAGCAAAACCCGACTTCATCGAGCCGCCGAGCTTGCGATTGGCTGGGTGGTGCACCACCCGCACGCGAGGGTTGCTGGCGGCTGCCTCGTCGGCCAATTGGGCAGTCGCATCGGTCGAAGCGTCGTTCACCACGATGAGTTCGTAGTCGCCCACTTCGCCCGAAGCCATCAATTCGCGTGCCACATCGTGGCCAGCGTTGAGTGCTCGCAGGATGTACTGCTCTTCGTTCCACATCGGGAAAAAGATTGACAATTTAGAAAAGTGCGGCACCAAAAACAGGCTACGAGCCATATTTGTGGGCAATCCGACGACATTGCTCACTACCCTTAGAGCAGTGAACACCGTTGTCGCTATTCGCCCGTGGCGAGTGTTGGCGTCAGCAAGTTGGGTGGGCATTTTGCTTTGCCAGGTTGCCGTGGCGGTCTCGAGCCGCAATATCGGCAAGTCGGCGTGGTGGCTGGGGCCAGAATCCAACCCGCAATTTCCGCTTGTGTGGGCATTGCCGTTTGCCATCACCATCGCCGGGCTGATCGCCACACAGCGACCCCGCAAATACACGTTGTTCATTCACCTTGGTTGTGTGGCAGCTCTTGTTGGCGTGGCCATTGCTGATCTTGGCAATGCGCCAGGTGTCGCCCTGCTCGAGTTTGTACTCGCCGGCATTGCCCTGCTGGTTGCCTTCGTTTCATTGGCGGCACGACCATGACCCGAGTGCTCACATCGCTGCCCAGTGGTGAACGCGTCGGCATCGCTTTTTCTGGCGGCCTCGACACCTCGGCTGCAGTCGCATGGATGAAAGCCAAAGGCGCAATCCCTTGTGCCTACACCGCTGATCTTGGTCAGCCCGACGAGCCCGACCTCGACGCAGTTGCCAAACGCGCGAAGGAATACGGCGCATCAATTGCGCGCGTGGTGGATTGTGTCGAGCAACTAGTGAACGAAGGTTTGGTTGCCCTGCAGTGCGGCGCATTCCACATCAGCACTGCCGGCAAAACCTATTTCAACACCACGCCCCTCGGCCGCGCCGTAACCGGCACGCTGCTGGTGCGCGCCATGCAACAAGACAACGTTGACATCTGGGGCGATGGCAGCACCTACAAGGGCAACGACATCGAGCGGTTCTACCGATATGGCCTGCTCGCCAACCCGGCACTGCGCATTTACAAGCCGTGGCTTGATACTGCATTCGTCAGCGAACTTGGCGGTCGCGCCGAGATGAGCGCATTTTTGGCCAAGCACAAGTTGCCGTATCGCGACAGTGCCGAGAAGGCGTATTCCACCGACGCCAACATTTGGGGTGCAACTCACGAAGCAAAGTCACTCGAAGAGTTGGCTACTTCTATGCACATCGTGGCGCCGATCATGGGTGTGGCGCACTACGACCCCAGCGTGCGCATCGACGCCGAAGATGTGCGCGTGCGCTTTCACGAAGGCTGGCCAGTGGCCATCAACGGCCGCGAGTTTTCGTCACGAGTGGATTTGGTGCGCGAAGCCAACACAATCGGTGGTCGCCACGGCTTGGGCATGAGCGACCAAATCGAAAACCGCATCATCGAAGCCAAAAGCCGTGGCATTTACGAAGCGCCGGGATTGGCGTTGCTGTACATCGC
>JBBANT010000064.1:0-2617 GCA_040401815.1 Ilumatobacteraceae bacterium
TGCGACAATTCTCTGACAACTACCCCACGGTTGACGAGGTGCTCGACTCGCATATTGACGAGATTCCTCGGTTGTCACGCCCGGTAATGCTGGTGGCCTTGCAAGGTTGGTTTGATGCAACTAAGGCCGCCACCGGTGCCCTGGATTGGCTCATGCAAAATCGCAACTTCGTCACCGTGGCCTCAATTGACCCGGATCCATTTTTTGATTTCACTCAAGAACGACCCGAGATCTGGGTGGACGAAGACGACCAGCGCCATGTGCGTTGGCCTTCCAACGAGGTGATGGCAACGCGCGACACGGATGGTGGCCGCGACTTGGTGGTCATCTCAGGTGTTGAGCCCCATTTGCATTGGCCTACGTTCGTGGCCTGCATCGTGCGTTGTGCCCGCGAATTGCAGTGCAGTGCAGTGGTGACTGTTGGTTCGATGCTCGACGCACTGCCCCACAGCCGCACACCCGTCGTGACGGGCAGCACCACAAACCGTGCTCTGGCCGACAAGCTCGGGCTTTCGCGGCCGCAATACGAAGGCCCAACAGGCATCGTTGGTGTGCTGCTTGAACGGCTTGAGCACGAACGCATTCCGGCTGTGTCTTTGCGCGTTGGGGTTCCGCATTATCTGGCGTCGTCTGAGCACCCCAAGTCATCAGCGGCGCTCTTGCGACACATCGAGCGCGTGCTCAATGTGTCTACCCAACATGCCGAACTGTACGACGACATCCAGAGATGGGCCGATATCCACGAGGCCGCGCTCGAAGAAGACGAGCAAACAAAGGGCTACGTGCAAATGCTCGAGGCTGAATATGACCGACGCAATGACACGGTTATGCCGAGCGCCGATGATTTGGGGGACGCCTTTGAACGCTTTCTACGCGAGCAGGGCGACGAGGGTTAGCTCAGCCGAATTTGCCCGACACGTACGCTTCGGTACGCGGGTCACTCGGGTTCGAGAAAATCTTTTTTGTTAAGTCGACTTCCACAAGGCGTCCGGTGCGGCGGTCACTGTCTGGGTTCACTTCAGTCGTGAAGAAAGCTGTTCGGTCACTCACACGGGCTGCCTGCTGCATGTTGTGAGTGACGATCACAATCGTGAATTGCGACTTGATTTCTTGCATCAAGTCTTCGATGCGCGCAGTTGCGATTGGGTCGAGCGCCGAGCACGGCTCGTCCATCAACACCACGTCTGGCTCTACAGCAATCGTTCGCGCGATGCAAAGCCGTTGCTGCTGTCCGCCCGATAATCCGAGCCCACTTGAATCCAAGCGATCTTTTACTTCGTCCCACAACGCAGCACCACGAAGGGACTTCTCCACAAGTTCTGCCAGTTTCTTTTTGTCTTTTTCGCCATTGACGCGCGGACCATAGGCCACATTGTCGAAGATGCTCTTGGGGAACGGGTTGGGCTTTTGAAACACCATTCCGACTCGACGTCGCACTTCGCCGGCATCCGCTTCGGGGCCGTACATGTCGATGCCGTGATAGGTGATGCTTCCCTCAACACGAGCACCAGCAATCAAGTCATTCATCCGATTGAAACAACGAAGCAGCGTCGTCTTGCCGCACCCTGACGGACCAATCAATGCCGTAATTTGGCCGCGATAGCACTCGAGGTCAACGTTCTGCACGGCCTTAAAGTCGCCGTAGAACACATTGACATCTTTGGCAGCTAGCACCACGTGGTCTGACAAACTGAGACTCTTGGAATCTTGGGCTGCTGAAGTCATTGGCTTCAGAATAGGTGCTGAAGCAGTTGCAGGATTCGTCGTCACGCCGCTTGACCCAGAGTTTTCCATGTCCTTAGGCTCGCCGATGCACCTGAATACAGCATGGGTTCAGGGTGAATATTGGGTTAACTACGGTTGCAGGCCAACCCGCACAGGCTAAAACTGAGGTAAGTCATGAGCCATCCACCAGAGACCAGCGCAACCATTGCTTCACGGCCTCAGCTTTCCCACCTGGCGAGTGAGCTGGCCGGCACTGCCCTGCTGATCGTCGCAGTGGTCGGGTCAGGCATCATGGCAGAGTCGCTCTCTGACGATGTGGGTATTCAGCTCTTGGCCAACGCCGGGGCCACTGTGGGCGCGTTGTACGCACTCATCACGATGTTCGGCACAATTTCTGGCGCACACTTCAACCCCGTGGTGTCACTCATGGCTGCCGCGCGCGGTCAATTGTCGTGGGCTTCGTTACCGCTGTACTCGCTTGCCCAACTTATCGGCGGCTGCCTGGGTACGGCTTTAGCAAACCTGATGTTTGAGCAACCAGCATGGGAGTGGTCCACCAAGTTGCGTGACGGTTCGGGGATTTGGCTCGGCGAAGTTGTTGCCACTGCCGGACTGCTCTTGGTAATCACCCTGACCACCGCCACCCGACCTGCCAGTACTCCCAGCGTCGTTGCGGCCTGGATTGGTGGCGCCTACTGGTTTACATCGTCGACATCCCTTGCCAACCCAGCTGTGACCGCGGCCCGATCACTCAGTGACTCGTTTGCTGGTATTGCGCCAGAGTCAGTTCCGATGTTTTGGCTCATGCAAATGGTCGGCACGGCACTTGCATTCGGGCTACTTGTCGTACTTGGCAAGTGGCGCCAGTAGTGGCAACAAACATCTTGTTCTT
>JBBANT010000064.1:2717-5348 GCA_040401815.1 Ilumatobacteraceae bacterium
GTCATTGCTGGCAAGCGATACGAAGATTGGCAACTGCCAGACCCGGCGGGGCAACCACTGGAATTTGTTCGAACAGTTCGTGACGAGATCAAGACACTTGTTGATGTCTTAATCGAAACACTTTGAGGCCGAAGCGTTTTAGCGCGCTACCACTTAATGCGGCTGCGGTCTCGAATAACGATGGCTACGGCGTTGAGTGCAAACAGCAAGAGCAACAGCACAACAATCGCAGCCGCTGCTAAGCCGCGGTACTCATCTTGTACTTCAGTCGCCCATTTGAAAATCATCAACGGCAGCACGGTGAAGTCGCTGTCAAAACCAGTGGGGTTATAGCTCACATAGGCCAAGGCGCCAAGCAGAATAAGTGGCGCAGATTCGCCCAGCGCTCGGGAAACACCGAGGATGCTGCCCGTTGCGATGCCAGGGCGAGCAGCTGGCAACACCTGGCGATACACGGTTTGCCAGCGGGTTGCCCCAAGGGCATATGAGCCTTCGCGGAGTGATGGGGGCACAGCTTTGAGAGCCTCACGCGTGGCCACGATCATGAGGGGTAGCACCATCATGGTGAGCGTGGCGGCTGCCGAACCAACCGTGAAGCCCCAGCCGAGTGGCCCACGCACCACAAATGCCAGACCAAGAATTCCATAGACAATGCTCGGCACGCCAGCCAAGGTTTGGATGTTCACCGTGATGAACCGCTGCAAACGCGAATTAGGGTTCGTGAACTCTTCAAGATAAATCGCTGTGCCAAGTGCAAGCGACAGCGAGACAAATCCGGAAGTGAGCGTTACCCATAGCGAGCCGAACAACGCCGACTGAATCCCAGAATCCTCAGGAAATGGCGATGGGAAAAAAGTGATGAAGTTCCAAGAAAGCGAGCTGGCACCAGAAATCAGAGTATTAATGACCAGCGCGGCCAATGTGAGCAGGGCCAACAACAGCGAGGCCCACAACACGGTCAGAAAAAGGGTGTCTTTGTTGCGTCGAGATGAGGACGTGCTGTCGCTGAGCGAAGCGACCAACTGTGGTGTGGTCATTCGTACACCTCACGAAACCGTCTTACCACTTTGCGCGACAACATATTGAGCCCGAATGTGATGATGAAGAGCAACAAGCCGACTGCGAAAATAGTTTGGTAACCCTTTGAGTCAGCCGGTTGATCACCGATACCGGCGAAGCCGATATACGAAGCCATGGTCTGCATTTCACTACCGAGATTGAAGGTCCACACGGCTTGTGACCCGGCAGCAAGCAGCACGATTGTGGTTTCACCAATCGCTCGCGACAGCGCGATGATGACTGCCGCCATGATCCCCGAGAGCCCAGCCGGAAGGATGACACCAGTGCAAACTTCACGACGTGTCGCGCCAAGAGCAAACGCTCCTTCAACGAGCGAGTTGGGCACCGCGGCCATCGCGTCGTCGGCAAGGGTGGCCATCATGGGCAGAATCATGAGCCCAACGGTGATGCCAGCAGCCAGACCGCTATAGATACCAACATCTGAAAACGGCCAAATATTTTTTGCGATGTAGGGACCCACGAAAACAAGGGCGAAGAACCCGAACACCACCGTCGGCACACCAGCCAAGACTTCGAGCAGCGGCTTGAGAATACGTCGAGTGCGCTCCTTGGCATATTGGTTGAGGAAGAACGCGATACCAATCCCGGCCGGCACGGCCACGGTGGTCGCCGTCAACATAACGAGCAAAGTGCCGACAATCAGCGGCCAAACACCAAAATCACCGTCTTCATATTGCGGATACCAGGCCGTGGAACCAAAAAAATCACCGAGCGAGACAGGCTCGGCGTATTGAATCAAACTCTCATCCGCGAAAGAAATATCGCTCGAGTCGCGTAGCCCAGTGCCAGACTCTTCGATACCGACGAACGTTTCATC
This sequence comes from Ilumatobacteraceae bacterium, assembly GCA_040401815.1. Classification (GTDB taxonomy): domain Bacteria; phylum Actinomycetota; class Acidimicrobiia; order Acidimicrobiales; family Ilumatobacteraceae; genus F1-60-MAGs027. The sequence continues at coordinate 4,615 of JBBANT010000064.1, forward strand.
GCTGGCATAGCCTGAAATCGCTCGCTCGGTAAAAAACTTGTAGGTGGGTTGCATCAGCGAAAACACAATCCCAACGGTGATGATGACGCCGGACGACGCGATTAGTGCTAGTGCGCCAACAACACCCTTCTCGATTCGGCGCTGCTTTTTGACATGGCCGGTGGGCAGCAAGCTTGCTGCTGTGGCACTTGAAATTGTCGTCATCAGCTGCTCCTCAACCCTTTACTTGTATCACAAAAGAAAACACCGTGGCTCCAGGGGGAAGGGGGCCCCCGGAGCCACGGAATTTACGACTTACTTACTCAGCCCTTTTTCTTGGGCAATGCAGCAATCTTGGCCAATGCACCAGTCAGTGCCTTGATTTGCGTATCGGTGAGTGGCACGAAGATCGCGTCATCACTGATTTGCTTCACGTTCGTTGCAAAGAAGTTGACGAACGCACCCACGGCTGGGTTGTTGATGAGTGAGGTGTTCTTTGGGTAGATGAATAGCGGGCGTGACATTGGGTAGGTATTGCCCTGCACGGTCGCAATCGTTGGCTCGACACAACCAGCACCCTTGTCCAGCTTCAAGGTCTTCACCTTGTCGGCATTTTCAATGGCGTAAGAAAGACCGAAGTAGCCCACACCACCGGCGTCGCCGCTGACGCCACGCACGGTGACGTTGTCGTCTTCAGATGTAGATGCATCCTTGCGAAGGTTGGCCTTGCCACCTGCACCAGAAAGATCACCGAA
>JBBANT010000065.1:0-5237 GCA_040401815.1 Ilumatobacteraceae bacterium
ACGCCAAGCACCTTTGTGAAATGTCAGGGGATCAGGTAGCCAGCAGGGCATCTGCCACAGCCAAACTCGTCGACTGGTTTCTGGCGGAAGTGGCCGCGTAGTAGTTTTTTCCTGATGTCTGGCGTGTCAGAGTTTCTCCGGTCGTACTTGACCGTCGCCTGGTTTGGCCTGGCGGCAGTCCTGCTGGCGGGGTTGTTGTTGTGGGTGTCGTCGCTGGTTCGCCCGTCTCGCCCGGGCCGCGAAAAACTTCTCACCTACGAAAGTGGTGTCGACCCTGTTGGTGAAGGGTGGTCGCAAAGCCAGGTGCGCTACTACATCTTTGCGTTGCTCTTCGTGGTGTTCGATGTCGAGGCCGTCTTTATTTTTCCGTGGGCGACACAACTCGAGCGCTACGGCACTTTCGGGTTGGTCGAAATGGGTGTGTTCGTCTCCGTCTTGCTGCTGGGCCTCGTCTATGCGTGGCGCAAAGGAGTCTTGCGATGGGTTTAGTAGAGCGCGATCGGATGCCCCGCGCGTTATCCACGTTGTTCAACATGGGTCGCTCGTACAGCATGTGGGTGTACCAGTGGGGCTTGGCGTGTTGCGCCATTGAAATGGGTGCAGCGTTCGGTTCACCGCGCTACGACGTGATGCGACTCGGCGTAATCCCACTGCCGGCCAGCCCTCGTCAAGCCGACCTTGTGGTCATCTCGGGAACTGTCACCGACAAAATGGCGCCTGCGATCAAACGTTTGTACGAACAGATGCCTGAACCGAAGTATGTGATCAGCATGGGCAGCTGCGCAAATTGTGGTGGCCCATATTGGGATTCATACTCGGTGACCAAAGGCGTTGATCAAATCATTCCAGTCGACGTGTATGTGCCTGGTTGCCCGCCGCGGCCCGAAGCATTGCTGGAAGGCATCGTGCTGTTGCAGGAGCGCATCAAGAACGAAGATATGGGTGCACGTTGGCGTGGCGAAGGCACGCGCTCGCTTGATGCCAGTGCAGCCGCTGAACGAAAAGGAAAACCTGTTGTCGTCGGCGCCTGAGCAATCCGCAACAAGCACGCAGCCGCGCATCACCTCGGCTGCCGAGGTGATTGCCGCCCTCGGTGACCGTCTCGTTGACTCGTTCCATAAAGACGACCTGTGGCTGCGAGTTCGCACAGATGCATGGAAGTCGTCGATGCGCACATTGCGCGACACGCTTGGCTTTCACTACTTCTGTTTCTTGTCAGCAATCGACTGGATGCCGTCACCATTCGGTCGCGGTGAAGACGACCCAACCGAGCCCACGCCGGTGCGCGACACCACAATACGTTCGGGCTACGCAGGCGGCGACACGCGAATGCAAGTCTTTGCGCGCGTGATGAACCCGGTGACGCATGTGGGTGTAATCGTGAAGGTAGATGTTGACGACACACATCCATCGCTTGAGTCACTCCACGATGTGTATGCCGGCGCCAATTGGCATGAGCGTGAAACTCACGAAATGTTTGGCATCAACTTTGATGGCCACCCCGACTTGCGCAACATGTATTTGCCGATGGACTTCGAAGGCCATCCACTGCGCAAAGACTTCCCGCTCTTGGCGCGCATGATCAAACCTTGGCCAGGCATCGTGGATGTCGAACCACTACCTGGTGGTGGGGCGCAAGAAAGTGCAGACGAGTCATGAGCCTCACTGATCGCCTGTTGGGAGACCGTCAACGTCTGGCGTATATCGCCAGTCAGGCTGCTGACTCACGCCTCAATGTTGAACTTGAAACCGAGGGCATGACGCTCAACATTGGGCCGCAGCACCCCGCAACGCACGGTACTTTGCGCATCATCGCCCGTCTCGACGGTGAGCAAGTGGTGTGGGCCGAGCCATCGTGTGGCTACATGCACCGCGGATACGAAAAGCTCGCCGAGGTTCGCACCTATCCGCAGGTGACTTCGCTGGTGAACCGCATCGACTGGTTGGGCAGTTTCGCCAACGAGGTGCCATTCATTCTGGCCGCCGAAAAGTTGATGGGCGTCGAGGCCCCAGCCCGTTCGCAACACATTCGCACCATCTTGTTCGAGTTGTCACGCATCGCCAACGTGTCGCTGTTTCTCGGCGACCTTGGTGTGCAGATGGGTGCTATCACGCCGGTGTTCTTTGCCTTCCGCGATCGCGAATACGTGCTCAACCTCATCGAGGGTGCCACTGGTGGGCGATTCCATCCCAACTTCGATCGCATCGGCGGACTGAAAGACGACCTGCCCAAGGGTTGGATTGCTGAAACCAAGGCAGTGATGAAAAAGTTGCGCACGTTCTGCGACCAGATTGACGACTTGTTGTTCGGCAACGAAATCTTTCAGGCCCGCATGCGTGGCATCGGTGTGATTCCGCGGGATGTCGCCTTGCAGTACGGCCTCTCGGGGGCCAACCTGCGAGCCAGTGGCGTGGATTGGGACTTGCGTCGTGATCAGAGTTTGCCGATGGCTTGGGATAAAGCCGATTGGAAAGTCTGGACACACCCCGATGGCGACAGCTTCGCGCGTTGTTGGGTACGTCTGCAGGAAACGCGCGAGTCAACCAAGATTGTCGACCAGTTGCTCGACACCATCCCCAGTGGCCCAATCATGGCCAAGGTCCCCAAGATCATCAAAGTGCCCGAAGGCGAGGCATGGGTATCAACCGAAAACCCACTAGGCGAGATGGGTTACTACGTCGTGTCACGCGGTGACCTTGGCCCATTCCGGGTGAAGATTCGTTCGGCAAGTTTCAACAACATGTCGGTTGCACCGTGGGCGCTGCGAGGCGTGTACGTGCCAGACATCGTCACGATTCTTGCTTCGCTCTATTTCATCCTCGGAGACATCGACCGATGATGAGTGTGTTGGCACTTGAAGTGCCGTATTGGGGTCAGTCGCTATTGCGCGTGCTTGGCGGCATCGTTGCAGTGTTGCTGCCGGCGGGAACGATTGTCTATGTGTTTTTGTTCAAGATGATGTCGTTCATGCAGAGTCGACTCGGCCCAATGGAGGCAGGCCCGTACGGCTCGCTGCAATTGGTGGCCGAAGTCGGCAAGTGGTTGCAGAAAGAAGACATCATCCCCGAGCGTGCTGACCCGCGAATTTTTAAGATGGCACCAATCGTGGTGCTGGCCAGCACGTTTTTGTTGGTGGCAGTGGTGCCGTTCGGGCCCGACGCCTGGTTCACCAATTTCGAAGTCGGCATTTTTTATGCTCTCGCGGTGTCGTCATTGTCGGTCCTAGGCATTTTGATGGCGGGTTGGGCGAGTGCCAACAAATATTCACTGCTCGGTGGATTGCGCGCTGCCGGACAATTGATTGCTTACGAGCTGCCAATGGTGTTGGCGGTTATCGGCGTGGTGATTCAGGCCGAAACAATGAACTTGCAGAAGATCGTGGTTGCCCAAAACTCGGGCCAGATTTTTGGCTTCAGTGGCGTGGGCAACCCCTACGTGCTCACCCAGTTCGTCGGCTTCATCATTTTTATGATCGCCATTCAGGCTGAACTCACCCAGGCCCCATTCGATATGCCGATTGCCGAAAGCGAATTGGTGTCCGGGTACATGACCGAATATTCCGGGTTTCGCTTCCTCATGTTCTTCATCGGTGAGTTCGCTACCGCCGGTGTGTTTGCGATGATCACGTCGGTGTTGTTTTTGGGTGGTTGGGGAGTGCCGTTTGCCTGGTTCGGCTGGTCAGACATCGACTCGGTTGCCAATTGGATGAACTTCGTCGGGCCACTCATCATGTTCACCAAGATGATGCTGATTGTGTTCATCATCATGTGGGTGCGTTTTAGTTCGCCGCGTTTTCGCGAGGATCAGTTGCAGCGCTTTGCCTGGAAGGTGCTTATTCCGGTGTCGCTCGGCAATATCGCAATCACGTCAATCTTTAAGGTGGTGATGTAAATGCCTAAGGTTCCAGGTTTAGTCAAAGGTCTCGGTGTCACGCTCGGCACGCTGTTTGAAACCGTCACCAAAGGCGCCAACACGGTGCAGTATCCGCACGAAAAAGAAGCACCACCAACACGAGCCCGCGGGGTCATTGCGCTGCACGAAGACAACTGCACCTCATGCATGTTGTGTGCTCGGTCGTGCCCTGACTGGTGCATCTATATAGAAGGACACAAAGAACTCGCCCCGCCACGTCGCGAAGGCGGCAAAGAACGCCAAGTCAACATGCTGGACCGCTTCGACATCGATTACGCCTTATGCATGTATTGCGGCATCTGTGTGGATGTCTGCCCGTTCGATGCCCTCTTTTGGAGCCCAGAATACGAATACTGCGAGCCGCGCATTGCTGATTTGCTGCACGACAAAGCAAAACTTGGGGAGTGGATGGAGACCGTTCCCGAAGCACCAGAACTCGAAGCCGGCGCCGAGAAAAAGAAGTAATGCAGTGATTGCCGTGGAGTTGCTCGCCGCCCAAAACATCGGGTTTGCCGTCATTTCGCTGCTGATGATCGTGGCTGCCCTACGCGTGGTGACCACCAGCAATGTGGTGCACGCGGCGCTATGGCTTGTGGTGGTGCTGAGTGGCGCCGCCGCGCAGTATGTGCTGCTTGCCGCTGAGTTTGTTGCGGTCACTCAGGTGCTGGTGTACATCGGTGCAGTCATGGTGTTGTTTTTGTTCGGCACCATGCTCACGCGTGCGCGCATCGGCACCGAACGCGACCTCAACAATTCCTATCGCTTACTCGGTATCCCGGTGGCGGGCTTGCTATTCGCCGCGATGGCGATTGCAATCGTGTCGTCGTTTGGTGACGAAGAGTTGCCGAGCGAACCCCGACTCATCGGTGTGCCCGAGATATCAGATCAAATCTTCGGCCCATATTTGTTGCCCTTCTGGGCGTTGTCGTTTGTCTTGCTCGCAGCAATTATCGGGGCCATCGTGCTGGCCCGCAAGGACTAGACGATGGGAGCCAGCGCATGTTGATCAGCCAGTTCTTGCTGCTCGGGGCAATCCTGTTTTGCATCGGCGTCTACGGCGTCATTGCTCGCAAGAATGCGGTGCTGGTGCTCATGTCTATTGAACTCATTCTCAATTCGGTGAACATCAACCTGCTTGCGTTTGCGTTGCGTAATGGCTCTGCAGATGGTCACACATTTGCGTTGTACATCATCGCAGTTGCCGCTGCCGAAGTTGGCGTTGGCCTGGCGATGGTGCTCCTTATATATCGCAATCGCCGCAGTATCGGTTTGGATGAACTCAGCGAGATGCGGGGCTGATGATGTTTGCTGCGTCTGAAGTGCT
>JBBANT010000066.1:0-2831 GCA_040401815.1 Ilumatobacteraceae bacterium
CGCAAAGCGTCGTTCACTCAGGAAGTTTTGTACGTGCGCAAGGGACGAGTGCGAGTTGATTTCTACCGAGACGATGAGTCGTACGTTGAGTCACGCGAGATTGCAATGGGCGATGTGATTTTGCTTTCAACAGGCGGGCACGGTTTTGAAATGATCGAAGAGTCAGAAATGATTGAAGTAAAGCAGGGCCCGTATATGGACGATAAACGCCGGTTTACGCCAAGCCCCAGGTGAACTGCACCGAGACGTCAGTTCGATAAGACTCTTTAAACCCCAGCGACTGGTACAGGTTCTTAGCCGAATCATTGGTCAGTGTTGTATCAACTGCGATTCCAACACCTCGCAATTTTGCGTTGGCTATTGCGTGCACAATGAGTTGTCGCGCAACTCCGAGTCGGCGGAAAGACTCGGCGACATACACCGCGACGATGTAGTCATGAGGGCCTAGTTGTTTGGCAGCGTTCTGCAGCCTGGCTAGATCTCGTGATTGGGCAAAAGCCTTACGGATTCCCAGTGAACGAAGGGCAACGAGCCACGACCACGGACGGTACGCAACAAGGAAGATTCTCGACTGCGCGCAGGCATGACGCATGACGATGAGCCCACCAGCCAAGTTTTCGCTCGCTGATTTGTCTCTAGCCAGGGCTAGGTGCGCAGCATGCCCTTGGCGCAAGAGATGTCGATATAGCCCTGCTGTTGTCTTAGTACCACGCTGTGAGGTCAGGGTGCCCGGTAAGCACTTCACATGAAGTGCTGCGGCGCTACTGAGGTGAGGAGAGTCAGCTTCGGCTTGCTGGAAGTCGAAAGACGAACTCACTTGCGATGAGCCCTGCGAACACCGAGTGGCAGTACTACATATGGGGCGCCGCGCTTGATGAGCCCCCAGAGCGTGGTACCAGTTTTTGAGTATCCATGGCGTCGAACTTGACAGACGTACGGCACTTCGACGATGCGATTACCCAGTCGATGGGCAAGATAGATGAACCGAACGCAGTAATCACCATATGAACCCCGCAGCCCGATCTTGATGACACTCTCTTTGTTGGCGACAATAAAGCCAGACGCGAGATCACGACAGCAGCGTCCGAGCAAGAGCCAAAGATAACGGTTGAGCACTCGGCTAAGCAGTACCGCTGAGAGCGAGTCATTGGAGTTACGGAGGTTGCGTATGACTTGCAAGACGCTGGTTTCGCCTACCGTTTCGACACCTTTAAAACCACCACCTGCGATGAAGCGTGAGCCAACGACAATCGGGTCAATATTGGTGGAGGAGCGATATGCCTCAACGAGATCAACCAGTGACGCTGGGGGCATTGAACCGTCTGCGTCCATCCATGCGACATGGTCAAAAGAGGCAGCGCGGACTCCGTCAGTTAATGAATCTGGAAGTGATGCTGGCTGGCCCTTGCGAGATACATAACGTATGCGCGCATCGCGGCTGGCGAGATCTGCAAGCAATAGATCGGTGCCGTCGGTGGACGAGTCGTCAACAACGATAATCTCCACCGCCTCGAGCACAGGCGAGAGAGCACTACAAAGTTCCGGAATCAGTTCAGCCAGGTTGTCTCGCTCGTTGAGCACCGGCAATACAACTGAAAGTTGCGTAAGCGATGACATAGCAATCTGCGCTACGGCTGCAACTCGTGAAGAGCAGCAATCAGCTGTTGTGCACAGAAACTGACCTCGTCATCTGTGATACCGACAAAACTCGGTAAGTAGAGGCCTTGGCTGCCGAGTCGTTCCGCTACGGGTAACGACGGTTGGGTATCTAGAGAGTATTTCGACAGCATGGGTTGTTTGTGGAGTGGGTAGAAAAATGGTCGCGTATCGACACCTCGATCTCGGAGCAGTTTGGCCACTTGGCGTGCGTCAAGTGGCTCGGAGAGAATGAGCCCAACCACCCAGTACATGTTGCGTGAGTACGAAGTTTCTGTTGGTTGCATCTGAATCAATGGATGGTCAGCAAGCGCGTTGTGATATGCGAGCCCGATTCGGCGTTTCTCGGCGGTCACCTCATTCATGCGCTGTAACTGACTTTTGCCAAGAGCTGCTTGCAGCGCAGACAAGCGGGCATTCCAACCGATTTCTTCGTGTACGAATCGTGGGCCAGGTGCCGGCAAAAATGCCAAGTTCCGCAACCCGCGGAGTCGTTGGGCAAAGTTGGCGTCGTCAGTAACGATCATTCCACCCTCGCCTGTGGTGATGGCCTTGTTTGCGTAGAAACTGAATGTTGAAGCGAGCCCGAAAGAGCCGCACAGCTTGCCGTTGTACGTCACCGTGTGCGATTCGGCGGCATCTTCAATGATCACAACTTGATGCTTGTCACAGAGCGCGACGACGGGGTCCATATCAATGGGAAGACCGTAGATGTGAACAGCCAAGAGCGCTCGAGTTCGTGGCGTAATTGCAGCGTGGAGCGTGGCTGCTGAAAGATTCCAGGTCAGTGGGTCAACGTCAATGAACACTGGTGTTGCCTTGGTTCGAAGCACCGCAAAAAGGCACGAGGCGATGGTAAAGCTTGGGATGATTACCTCGTCGCCTGCCTCAAGATTGAGGGCGTGTAACGCAAGATCCAGTGCCACGCTTCCGTTCGACACAGCGACGCCATGTTCACGGTGCACTGCTGCTGCAAATGCTTTTTCAAATTCGGCAACAATCGGGGCGTCTCCAGAGACGAATCCCTGTCGCAAAATGTCGGCTACGGCGTCGACATCGGCGTCGGTAACGCATGGTCGACTTACAGGAATCATCATTCAGCCAAAGCCTAGATGAAAGATGTCAAGTTAAGACGTAAGGATCTATCGCTAGTTGATGCGCTCACGCGATTTCTT
>JBBANT010000066.1:2931-5236 GCA_040401815.1 Ilumatobacteraceae bacterium
CCCGCTGTCAATGTGACTGGGTGATACGTGTCCCAGTGACTCTCGCGGTCGCTGAGCACGTCACCAAGGTCTTGATGCAATGTGCCGCCCAGTGCCACATTGAGCAATTGGATGCCCCGGCAAATGGCAAGTAATGGTTTGTCTTGCCGAACTGCTTCGCGTACTACTGCAAGCTCAAAGTCGTCGTGAGCAGCCACGATGCCATAGACCGTGTCGCTGCGCTTTACCTCGCCATAGTGCGCAGGGTCGATATCGCCACCACCCTGAATCAGCACGCCGTCAACTGCAGCAACGAGTGACTCAACATCAGGCAGTGACTCTGCGAGTGGTGGCACCGTCAACACCACGCCACGAGCGCGAGCGATTGCCTCGGCATAGCGCAACCCGTTGGAGTAACTGTCGCCACGTACGCCCGTGGCACCCGAAGTCAGTTTGCCGGGCAACAGAATGCGGGGAGCCACGCTGTGGTTAGCGCCCTGTGACTTCAGATATCTCGTAACCCTCAGCTTTGGCGGCTGCAATCAGCGTTTCGGTGTGGTCGCGCCCGCGGACTTCGAGCACCACTTGCACACCAGTTTCGCGCACGCGCAAGTCAACACCTTCACGCACGTGTTCAACTTCGATCAAGTTGGCGCCGTATTGGGCAAACACGGTGAGCAATCGAGCCAAACCACCTGGTCGATCGCTAATTCGGGCAAACACGATTAATCGACGGCCGCTGTTGGTTTCGTGGCGCCGCACGAGCCCGGTCAACAACCCAAGGTCGGCGTTGCCACCCGACAGCACCACGCAGGTGGTGCCGCGCTCAGCGGGCTTGACTCGCCCAGCAATCAGCGCTGAAACTCCGACTGCGCCACCACCTTCAACAAACAACTTGGAGCGCTCCAACAGCAACATCATGGCATCTGCCACGCTGTCTTCGTCAACATCGACGATTTCATCCACCCATTTTTCAATCAATGGCGCTGTCACATCACCAGGAACTTTTACTGCGATGCCATCGGCGAGCGTCGGCACGGGCCCAAGTGGTGCCTTGCCATATATATACGGCGCACATGATGAGATCTGCACACCAATCACTTTGATGGATGGGTCGAATTGTTTTACGGTGAGTGCAACACCGCTCAACAAGCCACCGCCACCGAGCGGCACGATGACTTGGGCAAGATCGGGGATGTCGTCGATTAGTTCAACTCCGAGTGTGGCCTGACCAGCGACAACGACTGGGTCATCGTACGGATGACAAAACACCATGCCGGTTTCGTTCGCGCGCGCCTGGGCGAGTGCGACGGCAACATCGAGGCTCTCGCCGCCCTCGTGCACCGTGGCGCCATAACCACGGCACGCAGCAATTTTTGACAGCGACGCGCCAGCCGGAACATAAATTTCACACGGCACACCAAACTCTCTGGCAGCGAAGGCCAGTGCTCCGGCATGGTTGCCTGCGCTACCAGCAACGACACCGCGACGCGCTGACTCGCCGAGAGTGGCAAGTTTGTTCATGGCTCCACGAATCTTGAAGGCTCCGGTGCGCTGCAGGTTTTCGGCCTTCAGTACTACCGAGCCCCCATAACGCTCGCTCAGATGAGCAGACGGGGCGACAGGCGTATGAGTGACGATGCGGCGGTCGCGTTCGCTAATGAGACGCACTTCCTCCAATGAAATATCAACGGCGCTCTTGCGACCCATGCAACAACTACGGTATCGCTGTGCGTGCACTCATTGTTGGCAACCGTGGTGACGCTGACCCAGGCTTGATTGGCACTCGCCTGAGCGAGGTTGGCTTCACGTTTGAGCGCAATGAGCGCGAGTATCCGCGCGAGTGGAAGTCACTGGCAGGAATCGATGTAGTGGTGTTGCTTGGCTCGGAATGGTCGGTGTATTGGGAGGGCAATGAAAAAGAAGTCGCTGCCGAAGTGGATTTAGTGCACACCGCAATGAAGCGCGGCGTGCCGATTTTTGGAATTTGTTTTGGTGCGCAACTCATCTCGCATGCACTCGGTGGAAGCGTGACGCGATCCCAAACACCTGAAGTTGGTTGGCATGATGTGTCGAGCACGGCGTATCCCGACTTGCTCGCTGGCCGTTGGCTGCAGTGGCACTACGACGTGTTCACCGTGCCGCCAGGTCTGCAGGCCGTTGCGATCAATGATGTTGGCCCCCAGGCCATGTTGGGCAAGCGCCTGTTTGCCACCCAATTTCACCCCGAGGCAACGCTCGACATCATCATGCGCTGGAGCACGGGCGTGGGCACGGCAGAGCTCGCCAAACTCGGCATTGACGCCAAGCACCTTTGTGAAATGTC
>JBBANT010000067.1:0-2742 GCA_040401815.1 Ilumatobacteraceae bacterium
TCTCGAAGGCGTGCGCCAACATCGAGTCTCCCGCCCAAGGCAGCGTGAACGTCACTCACCACATCACCCCAGCCAGCATTCGGGGCTTCTCGCACGTGGAATCGTGATGCCGCCATGCCTTGCTCGTCGCTGTGTGCCTCGGCGCTCAGAATGTCGAGCCCGTGCACTGCCAATACGCCAGCCACTGATGTGAATAGCCCCGGTCGATCAGGGCTCACCAACGTGATGGCGTCACCGTCGGCCCAGACGTGTTGCTCACCAACTGCCATCGTCTCGAGCGTCGCTGCGTCAGGGAACAGTCGCCATGTTGTCGTATCTACCGTTTCGCCAACTAATACCTGTTGCACGCGACTCACCAGCGTTTGCACAAGCCCTTGTTTCCAGGCACCCCAAGCAGTCGGACCGGTTGCCAAGGCGTCGGCTTCGGTCAACGCATTGAGCAACTGCAGACTCATGACATCACCGACGCGATCAGCAACATGGGCAACCGTGCTGTCATCGGAAATGTCTCGCCGGGTTGCGATGTCAGGCAACAACAAGTGATGTTCAATCAGTGCCGTGATGGTATGAACATCTTGAGCACTCAAGCCCATTCGCGGCCCAATAGCTGAAAAGAGTTGCATTCCAGCCACGGTGTGGTCGCCCGGGTATCCCTTGCCTAGGTCGTGGAATAACGCCGCAAGCACCAGCAAGTCGGGCCGCGACACACGATCACTGAGCGCCGCAGCGTTTGCCGCCGCCTGCCAAAGGTGACGATCAACAGTGAAACGATGAAAGGCATTGCGTTGAGGACGACAACGCACTGCACTCCATTCAGGAATCACCCGACTGACTAAATCACGTTGTTCGAGTGCTTCCCACACAGGAATTGCGCGTTCACCTTCCAACAACAATGCAACGAGGTCGTCACTGGCCCCCGCTGGCCACGGTGATGGCCAAGTGCGCGAGAAGCGACCCAAGCGATCTAGGGAATCACGATCGATTCGACATCCCGATCGAGCCGCGGCGGTCGCCACACGCAACACCAATGTTGGGTCTCCGGCCGGGTCGGCATCATCATCTAGATGCACCTCGCCATTGATCAGCGCCACACCCGGAGCAAGAGGCTGTTTGCGCGAGGCCCGGTTGGGTGGTGGGTCGAGCCGTGCCCATGTTTCTGCTGAGATCCACATCACCTGCCGACCAACTGCGGCGAGTGCGGCCATCAGCGCATCGTCGTTGGCAAAACCTGCTGCTTCAGCGACTGCGCCTTGATCTTGGAGGTGCAGCACATCGCCTGGACGTCCAGTGGTGTGGTGCAACGCCGTACGAATGCGCAGCAGTGTCTCGTTGCATTCCGCAAGGGCACGCAGGTCTGCGTTGTCAACACCGAAGCCCACGGCATTGGCCCACCACACAGCATGAATATCACGCAGACCACCCAGTCCATCCTTCAGGTCGGGCTCAAGCAGATATGCGACCTCGCCAGCAACACGGTGTCGCTCGGTCACTCTGGTGTGGAGTTCGGTCAGCCACTTTCGGCCTTGCTTGCGGATGCGCGTGCGGCACTGATCAATGACTCTTTGACCGAACTCAGCGTCGCCAGCCACGACACGGGCGGTGACCAGGGCAGTCGCGGTATCAAGATCTGAGCGAATCATCGCGAACGTTTCTTTGGGTGTGCGCACAGCGTGACCAACTTTGCGACCCGCATCCCAAAGCGGATACCACAACGACTGGGCAAATGCGCCATCAAGTGTTTTTCGTTCGTGAATAAGCAGCACATCAAGATCGCTGAATGGCGCTAACTCGCTTCGACCATACCCACCAACAGCCAGCAGTGCCACACGCCCGCGCGGCTGATGCTTGGCAATTGCCGCGGCAAAGAGCTGCTGCAGGGTTGCGTCAGTCTCAGCAGCAAGGTTCTGCCAGGAATGCACCACACCACTCACTGCAGCAATCGGCATGATCAGCCGATTTCAATGCGCAGGCGCTTGTTGCCTTTGCCTTTGCTCTCTGTCTTCACCACCCGAAAGGTACCAACCTCTTTGGTCGAGCGCACATGGGTGCCCCCATCGGCTTGTTTATCTAGCCCCACGATGTCAACCACGCGAACCTCAGAGACAGTTTCAGGAATCAGGGATACTTTTGTGCGAATCAACTCAGCATCCTGAACTGCTGTCGACCGCGGCAAAAACGACACTGCAATCGGATAATCCCGCTCAATTGCGTCATTAACCAATTGCTCAACTCGCCCCACGAAACCCTCTGGCAGCGGATCAAACTCAAAATCCATGCGAGCCGAAAGTGGCTCCATATTGCCGCCCGTTACGGGCACCCGCCACTCATTCCAGATCACTCCACACAAAATATGTAGCGCGGTATGCGTTCGCATCAGTTGGTGGCGACGCTCCCATGCAATTTCACCGAGCACGCTCGTGCCCACCGCCGGTATATCACCCTCAACCGTGTGCCAAACATGATCGGCTTCTTTACGCACGTCAGTTACAACAAGCCCACCCAACACACCGGTGTCGTGCGGCTGGCCACCGCCCGTGGCATAGAACGCTGTGCGATCAAGCGCCACTGCATTATCACGGCAGGCAACCACCGTGGCTTCAAACGACGCGAGGTATGCGTCGTGAAGATAAATCAGCTCGGTCAGTAGTCGTCCATGCCGTGGTCATGGTCGTGACCACCTTCGGATGATTCCTCAGGCTTATCTGCAATCACGGCTTCCGTCGTGAGGAAAAGAGCAGCAAT
>JBBANT010000067.1:2842-5161 GCA_040401815.1 Ilumatobacteraceae bacterium
GCGGCCTGGGCACGCAGCAGAGCCACACCACCACCTGGCACTACGCCTTCTTCAATGGCAGCTTTCGTGGTGCTCACTGCATCCTCGATGCGGTGCTTTTTTTCCTTCAGTTCAACTTCGGTTGCAGCACCCACCTTCAACACCGCCACGCCACCCGACAACTTGGCAAGGCGCTCCTGCAGCTTCTCGCGGTCATAATCGCTATCGGTGTTATCGATTTCATTTTTGATTTGGCTGATGCGGCCGGCAATATCGGCTTCGTCGCCGGCGCCTTCGATGATGGTCGTTTCATCTTTGGTCACGACAACTTTCTTGGCACGTCCCAACAAATCGAGGGTGACGTTCTCCAACTTAAGGCCGACTTCTTCGCTGATGACTTGACCCTTGGTCAAGATCGCCATGTCTTGCAACATCGCCTTGCGACGATCGCCAAAACCTGGGGCCTTGATCGCCACGCTCTTGAATGTGCCGCGAATTTTGTTCACCACCAACGTGGCGAGTGCTTCACCCTCAACGTCTTCGGCGATGATGATGAGCTGTTTGCCTGACTGCATCACTTTTTCGAGCACCGGCAACATGTCGCGAATTGCCGAAATTTTGGTGCTGAGGAACAAAATATAGGGGTCTTCGACCACTGCTTCCATGCGATCAGTGTCGGTGACGAAATATGGCGAGATGTAACCCTTATCGAAACGCATTCCCTCAACGAGGTCCATTTCGATGCCGAAGGTCTGGCTTTCTTCCACGGTGATCACACCGTCTTTGCCCACCTTGTCGATAGCTTCTGAAATTTTCGCACCGATTTCGGCGTCTGCAGCCGAGATTGCCGCAACCTGGGCGATCTGCGACTTATTGTCGACTTCTTTGGCCAACGACTTGATGCTGCCAACGGCTGCTTCAACCGCTGCTTCGATACCGCGCTTGAGGCTCATGGGGTTGGCCCCAGCTGCAACGTTGCGCAAACCTTCGCGCACCATTGCCCAGGCCAACACTGTGGCGGTCGTGGTGCCGTCACCAGCGACGTCGTCAGTTTTCTTGGCAACTTCTTTGACCAGCTCGGCACCGATGCGCTCGTACGGGTCTTCAAGGTCGATTTCTTTGGCGATCGACACACCGTCGTTGGTGATGGTCGGAGCGCCCCACTTTTTGTCGAGCACCACATTGCGGCCTTTTGGTCCGAGCGTTACACGCACTGCGTCGGCCAGTTTGTTCATTCCGGCTTCCAGCCCACGGCGGGCCTCTTCATCAAACAAAATGATCTTGGGCATCGGCGGCTCCTTGGAGGTAGTCGAGTTGGCACCTTCCAAAGGAAGGCGTTAGCACTCTACCGACGAGACTGCTAACCGTCTACACGATGTGGCGAAGCACCACATCCGTACGGGTGTCAGTGGCCCCTTGTTTTTGCAGCCATTGCAGAAACTCATCCAGGCCCTCGGTGCCCTCGCAGGCCACCAAAATCTTCACGTCGGGAACACCGGTTACATGGGCCGCCCACACCACATCGTTGCGACGACGCAAAGCCTCGTCAAACTTTGGGGTTGTGGTGATGCGCGCATCGATGATTGCACTGAGCGACCGGCCCAGTTTGCGTTGGTCAACAACGGTGGTAAATCGAGTCACAATGCCTCGCCGCAGCAACCGACGCACCCGATCTGCTGCTGCATTGGCCGAAAGCCCAACTCGTTCGCCCAGCATTTGCCATGGGATACGGGCGTCTTGTTTCAGAATTGTGAGAATTTTGTGGTCAAGACCATCAATAGCTTCGTTTTCCGCTGTCATATAGCAATTCTAATGAGTCTTTCTGCGTTTTTCGCGGTTACTTTGTCGGCACACTCAACGCATGACCTTGGCAACTCACGCCACAACTCCGCAGTCAATTACTGATTCTGCCGTCACGCTGATCCCTGGCTACTTCACCGCACCCGTGCCACCCACACCACTTGTATTTAACGCACAACACGATGCTTGCCCAACGGCGACTGTCGCACTCATGCGATTCGCCGACGACATTGGTCGAGCCGTTGGATACGACCGAGAACAAGATGGACGATTGATTCAAGACATCTTTCCCGTTCGCTCTAATGAACTTGCGCAGGTGTCGTCATCGTCAAAAGTGGTCTTGGGCTCGCATACAGAAACAGCATTCCACCCACACAAACCGCGTTACGTGGTGCTGCTCTGCTTGCGCAGCGACCCACAGGCCGCCACCACATATGCCGACGTAGCCGACATTGTTGTTCATTTGTCAGACGAAGATCTTGCAGTGCTACAGACCAACGAATTTGTCACCAGCGTTGACCCGAGCTTCATGAGCAACGG
>JBBANT010000068.1:0-2600 GCA_040401815.1 Ilumatobacteraceae bacterium
GCCACATCGGGATACGTGACGATGACCCCGATACCCATCGTGAGGAGCAGCAATCCACCCGTGGTGATGAAGCTGATGGCCATCGCACCGAGCATGAAGCCTTCGTAGTTGCGCTCCCAACGCAGGCCGCAGCCCACGCAACGTTCACCGCGCACAAACCACCTGGTGAAAAATGCTCGACGATCGCCGCAGTGTGGGCACCGTCGCAACAGCCCGCGCAACATCATCACGCCAAGTTTGGGCGACTCGCTCACCACCAGCGACGAAAAACTAACGAACGAGTTCTTCGACGAAGTCGGCGAACACGCCGGCATATGTCATTGCGGCTTCGTCGGTGTGCATCACCGAAATAAGCCACTGCTCGTCCAAACCAGGTGGCAACAAAATGCCGCGGTTAATACCGTGCATCCATTGAGCGAACGCCAGGTCAAGATCGGTGTCTTTGTAATCGCGATAATTTTTGATCGGCTCAGGCGACCAGGTAACGCAGCCTTTGGCACCGAATTCCACCACGTTGGCGGGCAGCGAATACTGTGTGATCACCGAGCGACATGCTTCGACCAATTCGTGGTTGCGCGCAATCACCTCGCGGGTTGCCTCGGGTGTGCACACTTCGGTGAGCACCGCCTTGGCCGCAGCCATGCACAACGGATTGCCGTTGTAGGTGCCCAGGTGCACGACGCGACGTTCGGTGATTTCGTCCATGTATTCGCGCTTGCCGCCGAATGCTCCAAGCGGCAGGCCGCCACCGATGGATTTGGCGAGGGCAACCAAGTCGGGTTCGACACCAAAGGCCCCAGCAGCACCCGACCAACCAGCGGTAATGCCGGTTTTTACTTCGTCAAACACGAGCAGCGTGCCGTACCTGCTGGTGATTTCGCGCACGGCCTGCAGGTATCCATCTTGCGGCATGCAGATGCCGATGTTTTGCATGACTGGCTCAACGATGAACGCAGCAACGTCGCGGTCTCGCAATGCGCGCTCGAGTGCTTCGGCATCGTTGTAAGGGATCACGATGGTGTCACCCACGACGCCCTTGGTGATGCCTGCTGATGAGGCCACCGAATACGGCGCGTCAGCCGGGCCGGCCACATCCAGTGATGGCTTCATCGACACCATGACTTCGTCGTGATGGCCGTGATAGCCGCCTTCGACCTTGACAATCTTGTCGCGGCCCGTTGCAGCACGTGCAACGCGCAACGCGTCCATCGTGGCTTCGGTACCCGAGTTGGTGAAGCGCCACAGCGGGAAGCCGTAACGCGCCGCGAGCAACTCGGCCACTTCGGCGTTGCTTGGGCACGGGGTGACAAACAATGTTCCGTCATCGAGCTGGGCCGACACGGCCTTGCGCACCGCTGGGTGCATGTGGCCGGCGAACAGCGCGCCAAAGCCCATGTTGTAATCCACGTAGCGGTTGCCGTCGACGTCAATCGACCAGTACTCCTGGGCGCGAGCCAACACGATCGGATACGGGTCGTAGTCTTGAAAGCTGGACGGCACGCCGAGGGGCATCGACTTGCGGGCTCGGGCGTTAGCCGCTTGGGAACCTTTGGTGCGCTCGGCGTAAACCTGTAGTTCGCGGGCAGTGATCTCCTTGGCCCGAGTGACTAGGGATTGCGTCAGCGTCTTGTCAGCCGCTGGCATGGTTATCAGCTCCAAACAGGTGTGTAACCCCCACTCTACACATGGCAGAATGGGGTGCCCATGGTGGGCGTAGCTCAGTTGGCTAGAGCGCCAGGTTGTGGTCCTGGAGGTCGCGGGTTCAAGCCCCGTCGTCCACCCCAGAAGTGCGGTGGGGCGTATTCGGAAACGAGTGCGCCCCACACACGTTGGGAGCCAAGAGCTGCGTGCGAGTTAGGCTCGGGCGTTGCAATTTTCATAATGATGCCCCTCTAGCTCAGTTGGTTAGAGCATCGGACTCTTAATCCGCAGGTCCTCGGTTCGAATCCGAGGGGGGGCACCAACTAACTGCGTTCGTACGACGCCACCACTTCGGTGTGGTGCGTGTGTGGAAACAAATCCAGCACTTCAACACTGAGTGGTCGGTACCCGGCATCCACTAAGAGCCGCGCGTCGCGTGCGGCGGCCACGGCGTCACACGACACGAGCACCACTCGTGGTGCACGTGTTTCGACAATTGTTGCCACGCCCGGCTTACCTAAACCGCTGCGGGCGGGGTCGGCAATCACCAAACCTGCCGGCTGAGTAACCCAGTGCTCAAAGCGCGCCTGCACCACTTCGGCACTATGGCTGCGCAGGTTGGCGTACGCATCGGCACACGCCGACTCACTTGATTCGACCACCACGCACTGCACACCAGTTGGCACGACGGTTGCCGTGAATAGCCCCACCCCGCCGTACGCATCCACCACTGGGCCGTCAAAGCCGTCGAGGGCACCGTGTGCCGCGCGGGCAACTGATTCGACCAACAGTTCAGCAGCCTCACGCGAGGCCTGAAAGAACGACTCCATCGACACCTGCAGTCGCACGCCGGCGACTTCTTCGTGCACGATTGCCTTGGCACCGGCTGCAACGTCGGCAGGCAACCCAAGCAGCCGTGCCCGATCATGCGACCACACGCCACGCTCACCGGTGGCATC
>JBBANT010000068.1:2700-5131 GCA_040401815.1 Ilumatobacteraceae bacterium
ATGCTGCCAGTCACAACCGCCGCAACCATCGGCCACGTGTGCACACGGCGGCACCACTCGCTGTGGTGATGGCGCAACGATGCCCGTCACGCGCCCCCGTGCAAAATCGCGTTTGACAACAATCAGTTCCACATCCACGGTCTCGCCCGGCAAAGCACCTTCGACAAACACCACCCGCCCATCGGCATCGCGCGCCATCGCATCGCCACCAGCCACGAGACGTTCGATCTGCAGCTGACGCGAATCGCCGACAACTGCCGGCGTCTCGGGGTTAGTCACGGCTATTGACCCTAGGCTTGAAACAGCATGCGGCCTGTGCAAATCGCTCCGTCGGTGTTGCCCGTGGATTTCTCCAAACTCGGTGAAGCAATCACCGCATTAGACGCCGCTGGCGTTGACCTCATTCAGTGGGATGTCATGGACGGGCAATTCGTGCCCAACCTCACGTTTGGGCCCGATGTGATTGCATCAACGCGGCATCTCACCACCAAGCCGTTCGAAGCGCATCTCATGGTGTTGACGCCCGATGTGATGGCCAAGCGCTATGTCGAAGCGGGTTGCCAACGCCTCATCGTGCACGCCGAAGCCTGCGACCATCTGCACCGCACACTCGGCAACATTCGCGAACTTGGCGCCACTGCTGCCGTTGCGCTCAACCCGTCAACAGCACCCGACGAAATTGCCAACGTGCTCGACCTCGTCGACTTGGTGTTGGTCATGACGGTGAACCCAGGTTTCGGTGGTCAGTCGTACATCAAAACGATGGAGCCCAAGATTCGCATCGTGCGCGACATGATCAATCGCGCCGGCCTCAGCGACACCGTCGACCTTGAAGTTGACGGCGGCATCTCGCCCACCACCATCGAAGGTGCTGCTAGCGCTGGTGCCAACGTGTTGATTGCTGGCAGCGCGCTCTTTCGCGACAAAGAGGGCCTCGGGCACGCAGTGAGCGAATTGCGCGGGCTGGCTACTTCCGCATTCCGCGGATAGCACCCGTCATCAAATAACGCGTCGCTGCCAACAAAAACAACAAGCCCAGACCCACGCCAAGCGGCACCAGCGCCACGCGCAAGAGCCCCGAGCGGTCACCCAGCAGCGGCCGCAAGATGCCGGTGTCGATTGAGTCGCCGTTGACAAGCAACGTGCGCACCGGGTCGCGATAGTCGGGGCACGACACTCGTTGCGCCGCAGCAACTGCGTCACCACCAAACATGTCGGGCTGCACCCGCACTTTCGACTCGAGCACGGGCGTGTCGCCACGAATTCCCGACGGTGCAGCAACAGCACCCACCAAGAAGCGTTCACCTGTCGCGAGATACTTCACGTCATCAATCGGGTACCGCACGGTCAACACGCCATCACGCAGCAACTCGGTTACGGTGCCGTGCCGCTCTGACACCACTTCATACAGCACGAAGTTCGCCTCAATTTGCGCTACTTCACCGACAAACACACTGCGCAACGGCACAGGGGTGATGCACGACGCCGGCACCGTGGTAACAGCCGACTCGATAATGAGCAGCTCGGGTGTGTCGGTGCCACCTTCTTCGTCGATGCCGTCACCTTCGTCAACAAACGGCGCAACGAGCGACAAGGCCGCTACGAATCCGACTAGTAGCCCTTGAATTTTGGCTCCCGCTTTTCGGTAAAGGCCGACATCGCCTCAATGGTGTCTTTGGTGCCGAAGTTGACGGTTTGCGCGGCGCCTTCATCGTCGAGCGCTTCTTCCATCGTCACGTTCATCGCGTTGTTCAACATTCGCTTGGTGAGTGCCAACGCAATCGGCGGCCCAGCAGCCAGGCGACGTGCCCAACCATCGACGAACGCATCGAGTTCGCTGTCGGGCAACACACGATTAACGAGGCCCATCTCGCTTGCGTCGGCAGCCGAAATAATGTCGCCGAACAAAGCCAATTCTTTCGCACGGTGCAAACCAACTCGGCGAGGCAACAACCACGTGCCGCCGAAGTCGACCGACAACCCGCGTTTGGCAAAAATTTCACTGAATCGAGCGTTCTCACTTGCCACCACCAAGTCGCAACCCAACGCCATGTTGCAACCAGCACCAACGGCAACACCGCGCACCTTGGCGATGGTGGGCTGGGGCATGCGATGCAACGCAAGTGCGGCATCGTTGACCGAGCGCATCGCCGCCAGTTGATGCACGGGGCGACCGCTGCCCTCTCGTGCTGCCAAATCGGCACCCGAGCAGAACTCGCCACCCGCGCCGGTGATAACGACACAACGTGTGTCGGCATCAGCAGCGAGGCTGCGGAAAGTTTCAGCAAGTTGGGCCCACATGTCACCCGTTACGGCATTTTTGCGCTGCGGGCGATTGATCGTGACCGTCGCTATGGCCTCGGCTCGAGTGACTTCGATATCGGCCATATAGAGACGATACTTACAGGATGGGTTTTGATCCGCACCGCAA
>JBBANT010000069.1:0-3672 GCA_040401815.1 Ilumatobacteraceae bacterium
ATTTTGTTTGAAGAGCGTGGTGTGACCGGGGGCAAAAAAACGAAGACCAAAAAGATGAGCACCGATGCCGCCACGTTGGAAAAAGTGCGTGACGAGTGGCCCGAGTTCATCGACGCATTGCTTGAGTATCGCGAGGTCGAGAAACTTCGCTCCACTTACGCGCAAGGGTTATTGACCACCATCGCCGCCGACGGGCGTATTCACGCCAGCTTTAATCAAACTGTGGCCCGCACGGGTCGGCTATCGAGTGATCAACCCAACTTGCACAACATCCCCGTGCGCAACGAATCGGGTCGCGTGTTTCGCGAGGTCTTTGTTGCATCTCCTGGTTGTGAATTCCTGGTGGCTGACTACAACCAAATTGAACTGCGATGCATCGCCCACTTGGCCAAAGATCCCGGCTTGTTGCAGGCGTTCAACGCTGGTATCGATATTCATCGAGCGACGGCTGCCCAAGTTTTCGGAGTCGAACTCGATCAAGTTACGGGCGAGCAACGCAGCAAAGCCAAGATGGTGTCGTACGGGTTGGCGTACGGCATGGAGGCCTACGGCTTGAGCCAACGCTTGGCGATCGATGTTGGCGAGGCCAAGACCATTCTCGACGCCTACTTCGCGGCTTTCCCGCGGGTGAAGCACTATATGGATGATGCCGTTGCCACTGCCACGCGTGATGGCTACACCACCACGTTGTTTGGTCGACGTCGAAATATCGAGGGCATCCATAGCGCAATCCGGCAGGTACAGGCAGCCGCCACCCGCATGGCGATGAACGCGGGCATCCAGGGCTTGGCTGCCGACATCTTCAAAATGGCGCTCGTGGCTATCGACCAGCAACTCGAACAGCGCGGTCTGGCAAGTCGAATCGTGTTGCAGGTACACGACGAAGTAATCGTCGAAGTGCCGAGCCATGAGCGAGATCAAGTCGGGGACCTGGTCTTGCGGGCCATGCACGACGCGGCGCAACTTGATGTACCGCTCATCGTCAATTCGGCCTGGGGTACCACTTGGGCAGCGGCGAAGGTAGCCTGACCCGTCCGTCATTTTGACGGGAAATGTCCTATCCCTACTCTTCCATCCACCGAAAGCAACCATGACCGATACGACCCTTAGCCCCACCACTTCAATGGGCACCTTTGACCAAAGTGGCAACTACATTCCTCGCAAGATCACCGAACGAGACGCATCGTTCGCCGACGAACTTAACAGCACGTTCGTTGAAATCAAAGAGGGCAAACTCGTCACGGGCACCGTGGTGCGCATCACCCGTGAAGAAGTGCTTCTGGAAATTGGCTACAAGACCGAAGGCGTCATCCTTGGTCGCGAGTTGGCTATTCGCCAAGACATCGATCCACACACCGTCGTGTCGCTCGGTGAAAAAATCGAAGCACTGGTGCTCACCCTTGAAGACAAAGAAGGACGCCTGTTGCTCTCCAAGAAGCGCGCCCAGTATGAGCGCGCATGGGGCGACGTCGAACGAGTGAAGAACGAAGACGGCACGGTTGAAGGCCTCGTCATAGAAGAGGTCAAGGGCGGGCTCATCGTCGACATCGGACTGCGTGGTTTTTTGCCGGCGTCATTGGTGGAATTGCGCCGCGTCAAAGACCTGGCCCCGTATGTTGGCCAAAAGATTCAAGCCAAGATCCTCGAACTTGACCGTCAGCGCAACAACGTGGTGTTGTCGCGCCGTGCAGTGCTCGAAGCAACCCAACGCGAAAGCCGCGACGGCTTTTTGGTCAATCTCAAAGTTGGCGAAGTGCGCAAGGGTCGCGTTTCATCCATCGTGGCCTTCGGTGTGTTCGTTGACCTCGGCGGCATGGACGGTTTGATCCACGTATCCGAGCTGTCATGGAAGCACGTCGACAACCCCAACGAAGTCGTCACTGTTGGCGACGAAGTTGATGTCAAGGTGTTGGAGATCGACGGCGACCGTGAGCGCATCAGCTTGTCGCTTAAGGCAACACAGCAAGACCCGTGGCAGGCATTTGCCCAGACCCACGCCGTCAATCAACTCGTCTACGGCCGCGTCACCAAGATCGTGCCGTTCGGTGCGTTCGTGCAAGTGGGGGATGGCATCGAAGGTTTGGTGCACATCTCAGAGATGTCGACGCATCACGTCGAAGCTCCCGAGCAGGTCGTAACACCAGGCGAAGAGTTGTGGGTCAAGATCATCGACCTCGACTTGGCACGTCGACGCATCAGCTTGTCCATCAAGCAAGCAGCCGAAGGTGGAGAGCTTGCTCCTGAATATCGTGACCAGTTCAAAGCCGATGAACAAGGCAACTGGGTGGGTACCGACGATGCCACCCGCGAAGCAGCATGGGGTGAATTATTCCAAGCCGAAGCACCTGCTGGCGGCGAAGCCGCCACGCAGACACCAGTTGCAGTTACAGATGAGAGCACAGCACAGCCGAGCAGCTGATTCGGGCCTGTACGAGGTGAAGTAATGATCCTCGTCGGGCTGACCGGTGGTATTGGTAGCGGCAAGTCGGTGGTGTCGTCGCAGTTGGCGACCCATGGTGCAATCATCGTGGATGCCGATGTCATCGTGCGCGACTTGCAGCGCCCAGGACAACCAGTGTTTTTGGCAATCGTCGAGCGGTTTGGTGCCGAGGTGTTGGCCGAAAGTGGGCACCTTGACCGGGCCGCCTTGGCGAGCAAAGTGTTTGCTGATGCCGAAGCTCTCGCGGCACTCAACCAGATCGTGCATCCAGCCGTCGGGGTGGAGATGATGCGGCGCATTGACGCTCAGCGAAGCTCGCGACGCGTAGTAGTACTCGATGTGCCGCTTCTGGCAGAAAATCCGCGCCTCGGCTTGGGTGGGGTGCTGGTGGTGGATCTAGATCCGCAGATTGCAGTGCAACGGTTAGTTGATCAACGCGGGTTGAGTGCCCAAGATGCACACGCTCGCATCGCCAAACAGGCGAGTCGGCAACAACGACGCGCCATTGCGGATTGGATTATCGACAATTCAGGTTCGCGATTGGACTTGGCGCGCCAAGTTGGCGCAGCCTGGCAATGGATGTGTTCCCTGCCACCAGCAGCACCCGATGCTGGTCGGGTGGCACGCTCGGCCAACTCGTAGGCTCGCCGCGTGGTGGAAACGCGCGCCAAGCACGAATTTAAGGTGGTCTCTGACTACCAACCTGCCGGTGACCAACCACAGGCCATTGCTCAGCTCACCTTGGGGGTGGAGCGCGGTGATCGATTTCAGACTCTGCTCGGCATCACCGGTTCGGGCAAGTCGGCGACCATTGCCTGGACGATCGAAAAGCTGCAACGCCCAACTTTGATCTTGGCCCCGAACAAAAGTTTGGCTGCCCAATTGGCACAAGAGATGAAGGAATTCTTCCCGCACAATCGGGTGGAATATTTCGTCAGTTACTACGACTATTACCAACCCGAGGCGTACATCCCCTCGAGTGACACGTTTATTGAAAAGGACTCTTCGATCAACGACGAGATTGACCGGCTGCGCCACTCGGCCACCGAAGCATTGCTCACTCGTCGCGATGTGATTGTGGTGGCATCGGTGAGCTGTATTTATGGCATGGGCAACCCCGAGGAGTACAAGGGCAACCTGCTCGAGTTGCACCAAGGTGTGGAATACGACCAGCAAAGTATTTTGCGTCGACTGGTGGATTTGCAGTACGAACGCAACGATGTTGCACTCGG
>JBBANT010000069.1:3772-5131 GCA_040401815.1 Ilumatobacteraceae bacterium
GTATTTTGCGTCGACTGGTGGATTTGCAGTACGAACGCAACGATGTTGCACTCGGCCGCGGCAATTTTCGGGTGCGCGGCGACACCATCGAACTGCAGCCGGCTTATGAGTCCACCATCACACGCATCGAGATGTTCGGCGACACCATTGATCGCATCAGCGTGGTCGACCCAGTTACGGGCGAGACCCTCGGCAGCCCAACCGAGATTTTGGTTTTCCCTGCCACGCACTATGTAGCTGGCGAAGAACGAATGCGTGCAGCCATGTTGCGCATCGAAGCCGAGTTGGCTGCGCGCTTGGAGTGGTTCAACGCCAACGGCAAACTGCTCGAGGCCCAGCGTCTTGGTATGCGCACGCGCTATGACCTGGAGATGATTCAGGAAATGGGCTATTGCAATGGCATTGAGAACTACTCAATGCACATCGATGGCCGTGAACCTGGGTCGCCGCCATTTACCCTGCTCGACTATTTCCCTGATGACTATTTGCTCGTGGTTGATGAAAGCCACGTGGCCGTGCCACAGCTATATGGGCAGTTCGCCGGTGATCGCGCCCGTAAATCGACGTTGATTGAGCACGGGTTTCGCCTGCCGAGTGCTGCTGAGAATCGTCCATTGCGCTTTGAAGAGACGTTGGAACGCGTTAATCAATGTATTTTTATGTCAGCAACACCGGCCAAGTTTGAAAAGCAGAATTCACAACAGGTAGTCGAGCAGATTGTGCGTCCGACTGGCCTGATTGACCCCGAAGTGATTGTGAAACCAACCAAGGGTCAGATTGATGACATCATTGCCAACGTCAAAGAGCGTCTCACGATGGGGGATCGGGTGTTAATCACCACGCTCACCAAAAAGATGGCTGAAGACTTGACTGAATACCTGCTTGAGCAAGGTCTGCGGGTGCGATATCTGCACTCCAATATCGACACCATCGAACGCATCGAAATTCTGCGGGCTTTGCGCTTGGGTGAATTTGACGTGTTGGTTGGCATCAACCTGTTGCGTGAAGGTCTCGACTTGCCAGAGGTATCGCTCGTTGCCATTCTTGATGCCGACAAAGAAGGGTTCTTGCGTAGCGAAACTTCGCTCATCCAGACCATCGGTCGCGCCGCGCGCAACGTAGATGGCCAGGTCATTATGTATGCCGACAAACGCACAGCAGCAATGGAGTCGGCGATCAGTCTGACCAATGCCCGGCGCGAAAAGCAGAAGGCCTACAACGCTGAGCGTGGCATTGAACCTAAGACTATTCGCAAGGCTGTGGGCGACATCTTGTCGCTATTGCGGCCCGATGAAGGTGCGCCATATCCGGGCAAGGGTCGGCGCACTTCACGTGAGCGCGACAAGGTGATTCGTGATT
>JBBANT010000070.1:0-5117 GCA_040401815.1 Ilumatobacteraceae bacterium
CCCGACAAGCCGCCAATGGTGAACAGCACGATGAGCCCCACCGAGAATTTCATTGCAGTGCTGAACACCAACTTGCCACCCCACATGGTGAGCGTCCAGTTGATGATCTTGACACCCGTTGGGACGGCGATGGCCATTGTTGCTACCGAAAACACTGCTACGGATACCGGACCAAGACCTGATGCAAACATGTGGTGAGCCCACACACCCCAACCCACAAAGCCGATGGCGGCACCAGAAAACACCACGAACGGATAACCGAACAGTGGCTTGCGACTGAACACCGGTAATACCTCAGAGACGATGCCGAACGATGGCAAGATCAGCACGTAGACCTCGGGATGTCCGAAGATCCAGAACAAGTGTTGCCACAGCAATGGGTCGGCACCTGCCGCAACGTCAAAGAATTGGGCGCCAAAACTGCGCTGGAACGTGAGCAAGAACAAAGCAACCGTGATGACGGGAATCGCGAATAGCAACAAAAACTGCACCACTGTGATCAGCCAAGTGAATACCGGCATCTTCATCAAAGTCATTCCCGGTGCCCGCATATTCAGCACGGTCACGATCAAGTTGATCGCACCAGTGAGCGACGCGATACCAGCGATTTGCAGACCGAGAGTCCAGAAGTCGACACCTCTGCTAGGTGAAAAGACTGGGCCCGAGTTTGGTGCGTACATGAACCAACCACCATCGGCAGCACCACCGAGAAACCAAGCGAGGTTGACGACGATGCCACCAGCAAGCAGACACCAGAAACCGAAGGCATTGATACGTGGAAATGCCACGTCGCGGGCCCCGATTTGCAGTGGCACAAAATAGTTAGCAAAGCCTGCAGCCATCGGCATCACGAACAAAAACACCATCGTGGTGGCATGCATCGTGAACATTTGGTTGTACAAATCAGCGTTGAGCACTTTGCCTTCGGGGGCTGCCAACTGCAAACGAATTAATACGGCTTCAAGACCACCCACGATGAAAAAGAACATCGCCGTAGCTCCGTACATGAGGCCCAATTTCTTGTGATCCACTGTGAAGAGCCATGACTTCCAGCCCGTTGATGCAACTGGACGCTTCAGCGCCCCGAACGTGCGCGTCGGGGTGATTGCTGGTGCCCCTGCGGGTAGGGCAGGCACGATGATGCCAGGTGCTGGGCGTTCAATGATGGCCATGTTCGTCTCCTATTTGAGGGTAAGCAAGTAAGCAACAAGTTTGTCGATGTCGGATTCACTGAGCCCAAGATTTGGCATGCCGCGATACTTGCCATTCGTGTCGGCAAGCAATGCAGGATTGGCATACATCGGCTTTACTTCTGGTGCATTGCGCAGCCACGCGCGCAAGTCGTTGACATTCAGGCAAGTCTCATCAACGCCAGCCAAATATTTTGTGCCGAATTCGGCGCTGTCAGCACGCCACACATCGTCGCGACATGCGTCGCGCAACAAGTTGAACATTGCGCCAGCGAAGGTGTTGCGCGACATGAGCTTGGTGAGGTTGGGTGCCGCACCCGACCAAACATTTTCGTCTGGGGCAGCAATTGCCAGGGTGCCGTCGGCACGTTTCAAACCTTCAACTTGATGGCAACGCACACATTGGTTAAGGAACACCGACTCACCTTCTTTGGCCAAAGTTCCTTCGGCGGGCGATTGGTATGCCGCCTGTTGACCAGCCACCCACTTGGCAAAGTCTTCGTTGGACAACGCCACGGCTTCCATGCGCATGTTGGCATGTGACAGCCCACAGAACTCGGTGCATTGCCCGGCATAAATACCAGGGGCATCGGCTTCGAGCCGCAATGTGTGAACGCGACCCGGAACTGCATCACGCTTGCCGTTCAACGCCGGAATCCAGTACGAGTGAATCACGTCGCGACTGGTCTCGCGCAACAACACCTTGGTGCCGACTGGCATCACTAGTTGCCCAGAACTGATGATGGGCTGAGTGATACCCCATTCGTTCTGCACTGGGTAGTCGTATTCCCACCACCACTGTTGCCCCGTCACATTGATGACAAGTTGCGTGTCGTCGGTGCGTGCCAAATCAAAGATCACTCGAAACGTAAATACACCGACCACTGCCAAAATGAGTGCGGGAATCACGGTGAGGGTGATTTCCAATGCTGGCTTGCCGTGGGTCTGTTCGGGAATTGGCTGGCCGCGATCTTTGTAACGCCAGATGGCAAAACCAACGGCAGCAGCAACGATGACACCGATAATTCCCGCAACGGCGAACACCGGTTGCTGGAGGTCGTCGATCATCTTGGCATTCGGGCCTTTGGGTTGCCAGGTGTCTTGCGGGGCATTCGTCGCACACGAGCCCAAAAAGGCAGCGGCACCAGTAGCCGCAAGGGCACGTAAGGCAAGTCGACGCGACTTCATCTTGGTCACGCTAAGGCGCGAGCCCGTTCGCAGCAGAGACAAGCGACGGTGATTCACGGCACGAACACTTCAATGGATTGCCCGGCTACCCCAGGCACCGTCAGGGTCAAGGGTGCATCCTGGGCGACCGAGGGCTTGTCGTATTTCACCGTCAGTGCCTGCTCGGCACCTTGGGGGATGAGCTGCGTGCAGGTCTCGTTCTTTTCGGCATGGCCGTCACCCTCGGTGGTTTCAGGGGCAGTCGCACCCGCCGCCATGGCGCTACCGAGTGATGCAACCATGCGTCGCTCAGCTGCATCAAAGTTGCGGAAGATGAACGTAACTGGGTTGGCACGCGATGCAGTTACGCGTTGCTGTGGTTCGTTGAAGCCCACCATCACCGCCGAGAGTTGGCCATTTCGCAATTCGATAATCGCAGTAACGTTGCTGCGCAGCGACAGCGTCTTCATCGCTTTTTTGTCGAAGTACTTTGATTTTTCTACGCCACACTCACGATGTAGGTAGTGGCCCTCTTCTGCCGCTTCTGCCAAATCCGTTCGCAGGCCGACACCTGCACCGGCGATGCCGCCTGCGACGATGCCGACTGCACCGACTACACAGATGGCACTCACGAGTGCTCCTTTCAGAGCGGGGCGCAACGCAAACCATGAGCCCGCCAACAACACCAGGCTTGCCACAACCATGAACACCACTGCGCCAGCACTCTTAGAAATAGCCAACATGACGCGCGAGAACGAAAAGATCACCACTCCCAACCCGAGCGTGGCGATAACAGGGAACTCAATCGGGTGTAACAAACGTTGCCGAGCAGATTCGTTGTGGGCAGGGTCGTCGGATGCGGATTCGCTCCAGGCCTGCACCAACCATTCGGCGAGTGCAGCAAGCACCACCACAATGCCGAGCACAAAATAAATTTGTGCGACCACAAGGCCGAGCACCAACAGCATGAGGCCAACCACCGTCATGAGTGGCCACAGTGATGCACCCGTGAGTGCGTTGTCGCGAGGCTGGGATTCGCTGTCGCCTTCATTGATCAACAGCACGATGGCGGTAAGGCCAACCAGAGCAGCAAGCACCATGCTGAGTGCAACACCACCGATGGCTAAGCGTTCTACAAAAATGATGTAGGCAACCAAATTGAACGACGCAAAACCGCTGAGGCCGAGGAAGAGTTTGGAGCCGACTTTGAACATGATGCTTACTTCTGTACGTACACGACGAACCACATCGCGGCGAAAGTGCCCGACACGGCGTACCAATAGAGCGCGTGACCGGCCAGGACGTCTACATCATTGACACGACCAGCGAGAACACGAAACATGGCAACAAACGAATATGCCATCGCACTGGCGATGATTGCGAACATGGTGCCGGTGATGGCGTAGAACATCGTTTCGTAGGCGTCGGTGCGAAGTGCAATGTCCATCTGCACCCACAAGGCAATCTGGGCGTTCAACAATGCCAAACCAGTGAACAACGTGATGGCCAACGCCAATGTGGCGTGCGACTTGTCGCCACGACGCGCTGCGTACACCGCCCATTGGGCCATCAAACAGGCGACGACGAAGGTGAACATCATGGTGTTTGATACGACTTCAGGAATTGCGACGTCTGCTTTCAACCAATCCTTGATCAATCGACCGCCATCTTCGGCAACACGTGTCGGCGCATTGGCACGGAAATCAAGCCAGATGGCCAACATGCCACCCATCAACATCACCACTGCACCGGCCACAAACGCCGAAGCAACGAACACCGTGCTGGTGCGACGTGCTGGCCCGGCAGTAAGTGCAGGTGCGGTCATGTCGATACCTGCGTCTGATAACGATCGGCACTCGGTGTGCCGCGACGCGACTTAGCAACTAGACCAACGAAGGCAACGACAACCACCAACATCAATGCATGACCAAGGGCCACGGCAACATTAGCAACCCCCACGAGACCTGCATCGCTGTAGCCCGTAGCGGTATTCGCCGGTTGGTCCATGAACCCCGCAACATAATGTGGCAGTGACGCCAGCACGGTGGCAAGAAAACCGGTGAGTGCCAGCAAGATAACGGGCACATCAGGCAGTGGTCGACCAGTGAGCGAACCAATGTGCAACGCAACGCCACCGAGCGCGGCCAGAACCGAGCCGTACACCACATATACGAGTGCGGCTTCGCCAAACACAGTGCCCACCAACCCGAGTGCATCAATGTGCATTGCGGCTGAGCCAACCAACCCGGTAAACACCATGCCCACCCCAAACAACGAGGCCACCAGTGCTCCCGACAGCGAGGGCTTGCCAGCCTTCAGCGCCAGCAACGACAACATGATCACCACGAGTGGCGCCAACAGCGGCAACAAGTTGAACAGTGCGAACGGCACGAATGACTGCAGTGTGGCGAACGGTGTGTCACCGAGGGCAAAAACATGGGCTTGTTGGGTTACCGAACTCATGATTACTGTCGCCGCAATACCCACACCAACGAGCAACACGCCACGTAGCGGCTGGCGAGCAGATGTAATTCGAGCCGTACGTGCGGCAGCATCAGCCAAGATGCCAAGTGTTGGCACGACGTAAATCAAGGTCTGTGGTTCGCGGGTAGTCCAACCCAGCCACGTGTTGATGAAGCCCGCACCACCAAATGCCACGCGAGCATTCACAAAATCCACCCATACATAAACGATCGCACCGATCGCAACAGGGAGGGTGAGTGCGATGCCGATGGCCCCCACCAAAGCAGAGAACGCCCC
>JBBANT010000071.1:0-2270 GCA_040401815.1 Ilumatobacteraceae bacterium
GCCGCCGACACTGCTGCTTCGGGCAGCGAGAAGGGGGAGAGCAGGTCGACGATCTTGGGGCCGTAGCTGGTGGCAAAGATGCTGCCGATGATGGCAACACCGAGCGTGCCACCTACTTCGCGACTGGTGTCGTTGATTGCTGATCCGACACCGGCCATCTCGCGCGGTAGCGAACCCATCACCGATTCCGATGCCGGACTGGTCACGAGCGACAACCCACAGGCCATCAGCACCATGCTTGCCACGACTGGCCCGAAGTACATCGAGTCGATCTCAAACGTGCCGGCCCAAATTTGTGCGATGCCCATGAACAACAGACCAATTGGCACGATTCGTTTCGGTCCGTAGCGCAAAGAGAGCCGCGCAGCAATCGGTGCAGTGATGCCAGCACCGACCGCAAAGGGCAACGTGCGTAGACCCGACTCGAGTGGGTCGTAGCCGCGTACAAATTGAAAATACTGCGTGACGAGGAACGTAAACCCAAACAACGAAAAGAATGCGATTGCAATCGCCGAAGTTGCCGCCGTTACCCGCATGTCGCGAAATACACCCACGTCAAGCAACGGGTGCTCGGTGTTCCGTTCTCTCCAGACGAACACGGCAACCAACAGTGCGGTACCGATGAACCCAGCAAGCGACTCGGTGCTCGTCCAGCCACGGTGTGGGCCTTCGATGATCGTGTACACGAGTAGCGATACGAACGCGATGGAGAGGAGGAAGCCTGGGATGTCAAGTCGCTCAGAGTTCGGGTCTTTTGATTCAGGAACGAAAGCGCCCTGCAACAGCAGAGCGATGATGACGACTGGAATGTTGATGAGGAACACCGAACCCCACCAGAAATACTCAAGCAACAGACCTCCGGTCACTGGGCCGAATGCCACGGCTGCGCCAGAGACTGCCGACCATACGCCGATGGCCTTGGCGCGTTCGACTGGGTGGCGGAACACGTCGATGAGAATCGCCAATGTGCTCGGGAAGACGAGTGCTGCGCCGATGCCCATCAACCCACGACCGATGATCAACTGCTCGGTGGTGTCGGTGAATGCCGCCCACGCCGAGAAAATGCCGAACAGCACCATGCCGATCTGCATCACCAGCTTGCGGCCGAAGCGATCGCCGAGGCCGCCACAGGCAAGCAGTAAACCGGCAAACACGAGCGCGTACGAATCGACAATCCACTGCAATCCACTCGTGGTTGCTTCGAGTTCGCGGGCCAGAGTGGGGATGGCCACGTTGATGATGAGGTTGTCGACCACGACGAGAAACACTGAGAGGCTGAGAATCGCGAGAATCCACCAGCGGCGCGCGTGCACCTTGGCGTTGGGGTGGGCGGCGCTGATGTCGGTTGTCATGTTGACACTGTCTAGTAGCCCAACTTGATAGTGTCAAGTCGTGCCACCCAACCTGCGCGAAAAAGTGCTGAAGGCCGCAGTTAAGTACATTGCCGATTCGGGCCCTGATGGCTTGTCGTTTCGTCAGATTGCTGCCGATGCGGGCGTGAGCCACCAGGCGCCATACCACCACTTTGGCGACCGGAGTGCGATTTTCTCAGAGATCGCGCTGCAGGGGTTCCGCAAGTTCACTGCAGCAATGAGCGCACCTGCGCATGTCGATGAAGACTCCAACCTCGTCGTACGAATGTGTGAGCGCTACGTCGAATTCGCACTCGATAACAAGGGCCATTTTCGGGTGATGTTTCGCGCCGACTTGTGCCATATGGACGAGTCACCCGAGACCCAACGTGCTGCCGATGATGCATTTGGCACGCTGCTGCAGGCGGTCGGCGAAATCCTCGGTCCATCGGCATCGATCGACGAGATTCGTGTGCAGGCCACCGCAATGTGGTCGGTGGCGCACGGACTCGCGACGCTTCTCATTGATGGTCCACTTGAGCACAAGATCGGCAAGGTGAGTGATCGACGCGCTCTCGTGCGCAGTGTTGCCAATCGAATGATCGACGGCATCACGTCGCACTAACCCAGTCGGCGCTACCGCAGTGCAGATTCGTAGCGCAGTGCCACCACCTGATTGGCACCATCGGGGCACGTGTCGGGATCGGGGCCGGTGAGAGTGAAGCCGGCGCGCTCGGCAGTGCGCCGTGAAGCAATATTTGTTTCGGCAATCAACGCTCGCACTGTGTGGGCTTGGGTATTTTGATGGATGAGAGTTCGGAGCACTCGTAGTGCGTTCGCCGCTGCTCCGTGTCCGCGACCCCACGGCGCCACCCAGTATCCAACCGATGCCACACCGTCTCGCACATGATGCAGACC
>JBBANT010000071.1:2370-5110 GCA_040401815.1 Ilumatobacteraceae bacterium
CCAAGTGACTCGCCCGAAAATCGCTGGCGTTCAGGTCACCCTCGGCTTCGGCGAGAGCAAATGCATCTGGGACATCAGCAAATCGAGTGATCTCTACACGGGTGACTCGCAGCGTTGCTACATGTTTGCCGTCGTTGTCGACCATGGCCAGACATTCGCCCACGTGCTCGACGGGTTCATCTTCCTTGGTGTAGTCGTGGAGGAGGCCCGCAGTCGCGCGTTTGTTGCCGTTGATGATGAAGTCAACAAGGCGAGCGCGACTCTCACCTGGTGTTCCAAACTCGATTGACCGCAGCGAGTCGACGACAGGAAATGACATCGTCGACTCGCGCGATACTTCGACTATTTGGCCCAGAGGCTGAGTAAATCGTCGCTCACGACGGGGCCGAAATCCCCACCGTTAGCAACCAACGCAAAGAGGAAGAGGGCAGCGCCGGCCATGGAAACGTTCTTGAAGAACGAAGCGGTTTCGCCCTGCTTGGCCTGTGGGTCGGTTTGTGTCCAGAAGTCATGCATCTTCACCGCCATGACGATAAGCAAGCCGGCAAGCACGACTGATCCGAGGTCGGCGTAAACACCGAGCACTACTGAGAGTGCACCAAGCACCATGATGAGGCCCGAAAGGTAAATAGATGCTGCTGGTGCTGGAACCTTCTTGAACTGCGCGTAACCCACCATGTGCTTTGCCTTGGTGAGGTGGTTGAGGCCGCTGGCCAGGAAGACGAGCGCGAAGAGCACTCGTCCGATGATCATGACGATATCCATGTGATTTCTCCTTGTGTGAATGCCCGAACACTCGAGCACCTGAATCATACTGTAAAGTAGTTGCGTGCGCAACTATCTGGTATGTGGGCTGTCTTGGCCCAGTCGTGGGTGGGGTGGGGTGCTTTCGTGACTCGCTGGCTGGACCCTGTTGAGCTTCGGGCCTGGCGAGGTTTCGTGCTGAACGCACGCGACTTACTGCAGGACATTGAAGCCGATCTTCAGCCCTTTGGCATTGACGGTGGGGACTACCAGCTGCTGGCGATGTTGTCGGAGTCTCCAGATCGACGGCTGAAATTGTGTGACTTGGCAACACGATTGCGGCTGTCACGAGGTGGACTCACCCGACGAATGCAAGGAGTGTTGAAAAAGGGTTTGGTCAAGCGAGTGCGAAACAAGGACGATGGTCGCTCGGCGTATGCAGAAATGACGCCGAAGGGTTGGAGTTTGCTGAAGCGTGCAGCTCCGGCGCATGTGGCGAGTGTTCGGCAGCACATGATTGATCGATTAACGAAGGATGAACTTGCACGACTGGCGTCTGCCTTCAAAAAACTTGGTCCGCATCGTTAGCGTTGTCGGAATGCCCGACCTACAAATGTTCCCAGCGAATCCTGACTACATCCAAATTCATACCCGTCGCTACGAAGTGCGGGCATTTCACATGGCCGAAGATCGGTTGATGCTGCGTGGTGTGGTGGTGGATGAAAAGCCTGTCGGGTTGTACATCGAAAAAGACCCTGACCCGCTTTGGATGCATCACATGATTCTCGATCTCGAGATTCACTTTCCCTCACTGGTTATCCAAAAAGCAACCGTCACTTTTCGCGAGCACCCTCATCTTGACTGCGTCAACATCGTTGACCATTACAAAAAGTTGGAAGGCATGTCGATTACCCGCGGGTTCAACGCCAAGGTGCGCGAGTTGTTTGCCGGCCCGCGCGCATGCACGCATACCACCGCACTGTTGCAGGCAATGGCACCAGTCGCCGTGCAAAGCATGTGGTCGATGCGCGTTGCATCGGCTCGCAGTCGAGGGGTGTCGATTGAACAGGTGGGCGATGGCCCGCAGACCGCCAGCCCGGTCAACACTTGCCACATGTGGGAAGAAAGCGGCGAGTTGGCGACAGCCGTGCGAGAGGGCCGCGACATCGAGATTCCATTGTCGATCTCCAAGCGGCTGCGGTCACTCGGTATGTCCGACGATGTGTGGCGCGAATAGCCTCACTAACAAGCCCCGGCGACTCGTGCACTAACCTTCCCCCAATGCGAATTCGTAAGTTTGTCGTGACCTGTGAAGACATTCGTGAAGAAAACGGTCGCGAAGTCGGGCGGCTGGTGCGTCGCGCTGTGTGCAGTGCGGTAATTGCTAACCCACTCGCTGGCAAACCGGGGGCTGACCTTGCCGAGCTCGAAGCAATGGGTGCTGAAATTTCGGGTCAACTTGCCGACCGCGCTCTAGCGGCTCTTGGTGTTGCGGCTGCTGACGTGACCGCATATGGCAAAGGGGCCATCGTCGGAACAGCGGGCGAAATTGAGCATGCCGCTGCGCTCATTCACCCGCGCTTTGGGGCACCAGTTCGAAAAACGGTGGTGAAGGGCGACGACATCATTCCATCTACAAAGAAAATCGGCGGCCCTGGTGCACATATCACGTTGCCGATTACGAACAAAGACGACATTTGGTCGTTTGACGAAATGGACGCCATTGATGTGTGGATTGCTGACGCGCCGCACGCCAACGAAATTGTGGTGAGTGTTGTGTTGGCTGTTGGCGGGCGCCCATTTGCGCGCACGAGGAAGCCGTCATGAGTTTCAAGGCAATGATCTTGCTCACGCGTCGCCCCGACATGACACACGAGCAATACGAGCAGTGGTGGCTCACCACACATGTGCCACTCGCCAAGCAATTGCCCGGTTTGCGTGGCGCCACGTTCAACGTGGTGCAGAACCCCAGCGCAGGCGAGCCTGATGGCATCAC
>JBBANT010000072.1:0-4947 GCA_040401815.1 Ilumatobacteraceae bacterium
ACATCGTGCGCCGTGAAGCGCCGCTCGAACATCACGGCGAGTTTTATGATCTGCCGTTGCAAGGCGGCGCTGGCTTGGGCAAACCGCTGAAGAGCACCATTCATCCGTTCCGCAAAGAGATTCCTATTTATCTGGCCGCTGAAGGCCCGAAGAATGTGGCGTTGTCGGCCGAGATTGCCGATGGCTGGCTGCCGCTGTTTTATTCACCCAAAGACGACGCGCACTATCGCCGTTGCCTTGACGAGGGCTTTGCCAAATCGGGCAACCCGAAAAAGCGCGACTCGTTCGAAGTCGTGGCGTCGTTATTTGTGGTGCCAGGTGAAGACGCCGAAAAATGTGCCGACATGATTCGGCCGTTCGTGGCGTTGTACGCCGGTGGCATGGGTGCCAAGGGTGCAAACTTTCACTTCGAGGTGTTTGCGCGCATGGGTTGGGAAGGTGTCGCCACACAGGTGCAAGAGCTGTACCTGCAAGGCAAAAAGCAAGAGGCCGCTGCGTTGATTCCGCTCGAGATGGTGGAAGACGTGGCGTTGGTTGGGCCGCTCGACAAGATCAAAGACGAGTTGCCGAAGTGGAAAGAAACCACCGTCACCACATTTTTGGTGGGTGGGCCTGCAGCGTTTTTGCAAATGTACGCCGACTTGCTTGCGTAGTTTTTGCTCGCGTAACTCGCGAGTTAGTCGCAGCAGCTGTCGCGCCACCCACAACCCGCGCACTTGTAGTGCGCGTGTTCGGCATGCAACGAGTGACCACAGTGTGGGCATTCAGCAAAAATCGCAAAGCGAGTCGAGCACTCACTCGCTGGTGAAACCGTTGGTGACACAGCTGGCACGGCAGAACCGTTTGATGTGTTCATCAGTGACCTAGCGTAGAACGCCGTGGTGCGCCAGTGACTGATAGTTCACCTCTCGCTTCCGAAACTGGCGAACTCCCCGTCCTGCGACCAGGAAGTGCTCGTTCGGCGCTCTCGCATCCAAACTTCCGCCGCATATTCATTGCCTCGTTTGGATCGAATATCGGCTCGTGGATTCAGAACGTGGTGCTGCCCATCTATATATATGAGCGCACGGGTAAAGCGTCGATCGTTGCGCTGCTGATTTTTGCCCAAATGGGCCCGTTGTTGTTGCTGGCTATTCCTGCTGGTGTCATCGCCGACACGGTAGATCGCCGCAAGTGGTTGGCATCGATGCAGATGGTGATGCTGAGCTTCTCCGTGGTGCTTGCCGTGCTCGCCCGTGCAGATGCACCGATCTGGGCGATCTTCATCGCCCAACTTGGCGTGGGAATCGGCGGCGCCATGAACATGCCGGCATGGTCGGCGATGTTGCCGTCACTCGTCCCACCCGCGGACTTGCCTGGTGCAATGTCGCTGAACTCCACACTCATCAATGGTTCGCGCGTTGTTGGGCCAATTCTGGTTGCGGTGTTCGCACCGTTAGGTGCAGAAGCCTGGCACTTCTTTGCGTTCAATGCAGTCACGTACTTGCTGGTGGTGTGGGCACTCACTCGTATCCAGGTGCCGTATCACACGCGCGATACCACACGTGGCTGGCAGCGCTTCACGTTTGCGTTTCGTGTGGCGCGCGATCGCCCCGTGGTGCGACGACTCATTCTCACGTTGGCGTTGTATTCGCTCATCTCGCTTCCGTACATCGGGCTCTTCCCTGCCGTCGCTGAATTGAATTTCGGTATCAACGGAGAAACCGCGAT
This sequence comes from Ilumatobacteraceae bacterium, assembly GCA_040401815.1. Taxonomy (GTDB): domain Bacteria; phylum Actinomycetota; class Acidimicrobiia; order Acidimicrobiales; family Ilumatobacteraceae; genus F1-60-MAGs027. The sequence continues at coordinate 1,711 of JBBANT010000072.1, forward strand.
GTACAAATGGCTGTACGCCACATGGGCATTTGGTGCTGCACTCGGTGGTCTTGCACTCGGCACACTATTCGTGGGTCGCGACCCGCGTGTGATGATTCGCTGGGGCTTTGCTGCCAACGCCGTCGCAATGTTCGGTTTTGCTGCGTCACGCTCGGCGATACCTGCGTTCGTTACGGGTTTCGCACTCGGTGTTTCGTACTTTTTCACCACCACCGCCATGTCGACGGTCATGCAAGGTCGCTTGCAGCCCCACGAACGCGGCCGCACCATGGCGTTGTGGTTCATGGCGTTCGGTGGCACAGTGCCGCTCGGCAACATGTTGTTTGGCCCACTCGTCGATCGCTACGGCTCGCGCTGGTTGTTATTTGTTGGGGCTGCGTGGGCGCTGGTGATGGCGTGGTGGTGCAACACTCGTGCCATTGACGAATCAGCCGAAGGCGTGCACCAATCGCTCTAGGCCCGCTACACGCGAACCTTTCACCAATACTGCATCGCCATCGCCAAATTCGCCAGCCTGCAGGATTGCTGACTGTAAGGTCACCGAATCACCGCCATACAAATTGGTATCTACCTCCACGAGGTTGATCTCTAACCGCCGTGCCAGCGAAGCAATCAGGCGGTGGGCAATGTCGGGGTCTTTGAGTTCGGCCATGACACCAACAAATGCCGTGCGTCGTCGCGCTGGTATGGCCGCCAACGTGTTGAGTGCTGCGGCCATCGACTTGGGGTTGGCGTTGTAGCAATCGTCAATCAGCACCACACCACCCGCGGTGGTGCGCACATCCATGCGATTGGGCGACATTGGTGCTGCAGTTATGGCGCGAGCAGCACCCTGCACATCCACACCACACGCACCTGCTGCAGCAATCGCCGCTGCGGCGTTGCTCGCACTGTGGCGACCAGCAATGGGCAATGCAAACGACACGTCACCCCATGGCGTGGCCATGTGCACTGTGGCGTGCGCGCGAGCATCGAGGCTCACCTGGGTGATGCGCACGGTTGCCGACGGAGCTTCGCCAAAGGTAATGACACGCGCCGATGCGCGCGACTGCATGGCCAATACCCGCTCGTCGTCGGCGTTCAAAATGGCGATGCCGTCACTGGGCAGGGCTTCGATGAGTTCGCCTTTGGCTTGGGCGATGCCATCTAAGTTGTCAAGCAGCGCGGTGTGCGCTTCGGCAATTGCGGTGACCACACCAATCGTGGGTAAACCCACTTCGGTGAGCCGCGTAATTTCGCCGTGGCCACGCATGCCCATTTCTAAAATGAGTGCTTCGCAATCGTCGGGGGCATTGAGCAGTGTGATCGGCACACCTTGGTCGTTGTTAAACGAACGCGAACTCGCCGCCACGCGCAATGCCGAGCCGATGGCAGCAGCAGCCAAATCTTTCGTGGTGGTTTTGCCCACGCTGCCGGTGATGCCCACCACCCTGTTGCCCACTCGAGCACCCAGTGCCAAGCGCGCCCAGCGCCCAAGCGCGCGCAATGCCTCTGCAGTGTCGGGCACGACAATTGCTGTGCCGCGCAACGCAGCACCGTTGTGGCCCACCTCGCGCGAGGTGAGATACGCACCTGCACCACGCGCTAATGCATCGTCAATAAAATCGTGGCCGTCGCGCTCGGCAATAATCGGCACGAACAACTGCCCCATCGCAAGTGTGCGCGAATCAAACGAAGCCCCCGACAAGTGGGCGTTTTTACCGCTGAGGCGACCGCCCACGGCATGTGCAACATCGGTTGCCATGAAACGCATACGAAGCCTCATCTTACGAGCGCAACACCTCATGAACATGACATGTCATAAGCGAGGTACCGTTGATACGAGTGACTTCGCGTTCGCGTATCCATGTGGTCGTCATCTTTGGTGGCGAATCTGCCGAACACGATGTGAGTTGCGTGACCGCTGCCCATGTATTGCGTGCCCTTGACCCTGCGCGTTACGACATCACCACCATCGCCATTTCACGCGCTGGGCAATGGATGCTGGCTGATTCGGCAATGGCCGCTTTGGCCCGTGGTCGCGATGCGCTGCCCGACCGGCTCGAAGCAACGGGCCGCGCGTCGTCGCTCGGCGAGGTGATTGCAGCAAGTTCGCACGATGCCAACGCCACCGTGGTGTTGCCGTTGTTGCACGGCCCAATGGGCGAAGACGGCACCGTGCAAGGTCTGCTCGATCTCGCCCACGTGGCGTATGTGGGCTCGGGCGTGCTCGGCAGTGCCGTGTCGATGGACAAAGCCACCACCAAACGCGTGTTGGCTGCCGAAGGCATTGCCCAACCACGGTTCGTGGCGTTGCGCGAAGATGATCTTGCCGATGCATCGCGCGTGGCACAGGCCGTGCAACAACTTGGTCTGCCGGTGTTTGTAAAACCCGCCAACATGGGTTCGTCGGTTGGTGTGGCCAAAGCAAAAACTGTGGATGAAGCCATTGCTGCTGCGCGTGCTGCGCTGGCCTATGACGAATGGGTGCTGGTCGAAGAAGCCGTCACTGGTCGCGAAATCGAAGTCGCCGTGCTCGGCAATCGCGAGCCGCGGGCGTCGGTGGCTGGCGAAATTGTTCCGGGTCGCGAGTTTTATGACTACGAAGACAAATACATCGGTGATGCAGCCAAGTTGTTGGTGCCCGCCCCGCTGAGTGACGCCGAGTCGACAACGGTGCGCAACATGGCGTTGCAAGTGTTTCGCGCGGTGCGCGCCGAGGGCATGGCCCGTGTGGATTTTTTCTACGAAGAACGACGCAGCGACGGCAGCCCTGGCCGCGGGTTTTTGTGCAACGAGATCAACACCATTCCGGGCTTCACACCCATTTCGATGTATCCGAAGTTGTGGCAGGCCTCAGGCATTGCCTACTCGGCGCTGATTGACGAGTTGATCGCCTTGGCGCTCGAGCGCAACACGCGCCGCGCCAAATTTCGCACTACACACCGCTAAACAACCCAGCGCTAAGCGCGGGCCGCAAAACTCAGCTGCCGGCGGCGGGGATGTTGATTTTTTTGCCAGGATACAAAAACACATCCACGCTCGGCCACTGGTTGGCAATCAACAGCGAACTCACCGACACACAGAACTTGCTGCGAATCGCCGAGACCGAATCCCCCGCTTGCACTTCGTAGGTGCCCGCTGGGCGGTTGCCACAACCTGGTTTGCCCACCGGGTTGGCCACCACGGTTTGTTGCGTTTGGTTCACGGTCACTTGCGCACTCGGCGGAATCTTCAACTGTCGCCCGGGGTAAGGGA
>JBBANT010000073.1:0-1634 GCA_040401815.1 Ilumatobacteraceae bacterium
TGGGGTATCTACAACGGCCGTCACCAGCCGGGCGAGCACTTTCGCATCTTTCCGTTGTCGAACTGGACCGAACTCGACATCTGGCGCTTCGTCGAAGAATACGACATTGCGTTGCCGAGCATTTATTTTGCGCATCGCCGCCGAGTGTTTCGTCGCGACGGTATGTGGATGGCCGAGACGCCATTTTTGTCTGCCGATGCCGACGAACCTGTCACCGAACAAACGGTTCGGTTTCGCACCGTGGGTGACGCCACCTGCACTGCTGCAATTGAGTCGACCGCCAGCACCCTCGCCCAGATCATTGCCGAGACCGCCGCAGCCCGCGTGACCGAACGTGGTGCCACGCGCGCTGATGATCGCATCAGCGAAGCCGGCATGGAAGACCGCAAGAAACAGGGATACTTCTAAGTGGAACGCCTGCGCTTTGCCACCGTCGGTTCAGTCGACGACGGGAAGTCGACGCTTATCGGGCGACTGCTGTTTGATTCAAAAAGTATCTTCGAAGACCAGCTCGAGCACATCGAAACCGTCAGCAAGCGCCGCGGCACCGACTATGTCGACTTGTCACTGTTGACCGATGGCCTGCGCGCTGAGCGCGAGCAAGGCATCACCATCGACGTTGCCTACCGCTACTTTGCGACACCAAATCGCAACTTCATCATCGCCGATTGCCCTGGCCACATTCAATACACCCGCAACATGATTACCGGAGCATCCAACGTGGATCTGGCAATCGTGCTGGTGGATGCCCGCACGGGCATTGTCGAACAAACTCGTCGTCACAGTTTGCTGGCTTCGTTGCTTGGCGTGCCACACCTGGTGATTTGCGTGAACAAGATGGATTTAGTCGATTGGTCACCCGAGGTGTTCCATCGCATTCGTAACGAGTTCGAAGAGTTTGCCTCGCGACTTTCTTTGCGCGATGTCACGTTCTTGCCGATCAGCGCGCTCCAAGGCGACAACGTGGTGAGCCGCTCGCCCAACCTCACGTGGTTTGAAGGCCCCACATTGTTGCATCACCTGGAAAACGTTTACACCGCCAGCGACGACAATCGCGTCGACGCTCGCTTCCCCGTGCAGTATGTGATTCGCCCGCAGCGCGCCGAGCACCACGACTACCGCGGTTATGCGGGTCGCGTGGCCGGTGGAGTGTTTCGTGTTGGCGACGATGTGATGGTGCTGCCGTCGGGCCTGACCACGACGATCACTGGTATTGATTCCCCGAATGGTCCGTTGACCCAGGCCCAACCTGGCGACGCAGCAACCTTGCTCTTGGCTGATGACTTGTCCATCGCCCGTGGCGACATGATTTGTCGTCCCAACAATCGGCCACGACAATCGCAGTCGCTTGAAGCCATGTTGTGCTGGATGGATGACGCAGCCCCACTGCAGCCCGATCGCATTTACACCATCAAACACACCACCAAGTTGGCGCGGGCGAAAGTTACCAAAGTGTTGTACCGCCTCAACATCTCCACTCTGCATCGCGAAGCCGACGTGCTGAACCTGGCACTCAACGAAATTGGTCGAGTGGAATTGCATACCACTGCCCCGTTGTTCTACGACGACTATCACGCCAATCGGGCCACCGGCTCGTTCATCCTCGTTGACGAACACAGTGGCCAAACCTGTGC
>JBBANT010000073.1:1734-3517 GCA_040401815.1 Ilumatobacteraceae bacterium
CAAATCACCAACCCGAGCGTGTCACGCCCGCAAACCATCCATGATTCAGTCATCAATGGGCTCACGCGATTGGTTGACCTACCACAACGCGAGATCAACAACATCTTTCGCTCCTCCGACTGGGTTCGCGTGGCGGCGTTGCGCGACCCGGTTGCACGCTCGTACTCAGCGTGGGAAAATCGCATTTTTCGCCGCGCGCCAGGTGAAACAGCACGGGCGATCGAGTTGGCACGTGACGTGTTGATAGATGGTCGAGTGGACATGGCCGCCAGCTTCGCACTCTTTGCCCAAATGCTCGGCGAGTACACCGACGCCTTCACCATTGACCAGCATTTTCTTCCCCAGGCCCACATCGTGCGTACCGACGTAATCAACTACGACATGCTTATTCGGGTCGACAAAAAAGGAGACATGGATCGTCTATCAACCCTGATCAGCGAGCGTTCGGGCAAGAACATTACGGCATCGCGCTTGAACGAAGGAATGAAAGTCGACCTCGCCAAGCTGTGCGACGTCCACACCGCCAACCGACTCATGGCGACGTACTTCATGGACTACGAAGCGTTCGGGTTTGAAAAGCGGGACTACGCGCCAAGCGTCGAGCCCTACTTACTGTCAAGCGCTGAAACACAACTGGTGTACCAACTGCGCGGCGTGATGGAGCGTTTGCTCAGCGTGTCGCAAGCGTCAACGAAACAGGCTGGCGCTCGTTATGGGTTGCGCCAGATTCGCAAAGCAGTGGTGCGCCGTGCCACTGGCGGGCGCGCCTTTAGCGACTATCGGATTCTGGACAAATAGCCGATCATGCCCGCTAGTACCCCTCTCAGCGCAATGCCGTCACTCAGCGTGATTGCTAGATCTGCATTGGTGGCACCGAAGATGAAGATCGTGTATTTCCCCACCACCAAGGTGGCATGCACCACTATCAAGTGGATGCTGGCCGAAGCCGAAGGAACGCTCAACATCGAAGCGATACCCCGACTGCTGGCCGCCAATATGCATCGCAGCCAGACGATTCACAATCGACATGTGAGTGGGCTACAAAAACTCACGGAGTTTCCGCATGTTGAAGCCCGTGCCATGCTTCAATCACCCGAGTGGACTCGTGTTGCCGCACTGCGCGACCCAATTGCCCGTGCCTATTCAGCCTGGGAAAATCGCATCTTCATGCGTGCCCCAGGGCGCACCGATCGAGGCTTCGAGTTGTCACCCGATGTAGTTGAAGACGGTTGTATCAATATGACTGCGAGTTTTGCCCTGTTCTCGAACGCACTACAAGATCACACCGAAGCGTTCATGCACGACCACCACTTCGTGCCGCAGTCGCGAGTGCTTCACCCTGAGTTCGTGAAGTTTGACGTGCTCGCGCACGTTGGCCAACCCGGTGGTGTTGACAGCATCGCTGCCCTATTTCGCGAGCGCTCAGGTAAAGACATCCAACCGCGTCGCCATAACGAAAGCATCGGCGTGCCACTTGACCGTGCCTGTGATGCGGCAACCGCCCAGCGCCTCATGGCCGTGTACCAAAGCGACTACGACACATTCGGTTTTGAGCGACGCGAATTTGCCACAGAGGTCGAACCCTACATTTTGAGCGCGTCTGAAACACAACTCGTCACGTTGGTACGGCAATCCGTTGAGCGTGTCACCAGCGTGTCGCGAGCCGCACAGTCCAAGATGTCAGCGCGCTACAGCATTCGTCAGATTCGCAAAGCCTTTTTTCGCAAAGTTTCGTTCGGGCGCATGCACAACACTCCGCGTGGAATCCACTGGTGATGACCAC
>JBBANT010000073.1:3617-4832 GCA_040401815.1 Ilumatobacteraceae bacterium
GCCACCGAGCAGGTATGCACCAAGATGATGCCTGGTTTTGGCGAACTCATGCGGGCGGTGTCGCTGCAAGTGGTGCCGACGGCAATTTTGTCGCGGCAAACTGCTGGCATTCGCGGTGCTTCACTCATCGTGAACCTGCCAGGTAAGCCATCGGCAATCGCCGACTGCCTCACCGCAGTGCTACCGGCGATTCCTTATTGCGTCGATCTCATCGGTGGCGCGAGGTTAGAAGTTGGCGGCGGGCTCGCCGCATTCAGACCGAAAAGCGCGTAGCGATTCAAAGACGAAGCCGCGTAGCGCGCTCAATACAAAACGCCTAGAGCTTCGTGGGGTTCGGCGCGTTGCCGTAAACAACCTGCGGGTCAAACACTTTTTCGGTGATGGTGAACTTCATGTCGAGTGGGCCTTGCGTCGCTGGCGCAATCGGCACGCTGCGATAAAAGCACGAGCGATATCCCACGTGGCAGCTCGCCCCACCTTGCACATCGACCCGCAACCACACGGCGTCTTGGTCGTCATCCACCAAAATCTCACGCACCTTTTGCACCAAGCCACTCGTGGCGCCTTTGTGCCATAACTGTTTGCGACTGCGGCTGTAATAGACGGCTTCACCAAGTTCGATGGTTTTGGCGAACGCTTCGGCGTTCATGTTGGCCACCATCAATACTTCGCCTGTTTCATGATCAGTGGTCACCACCGGAATCAGCCCATCAGCGTCAAAACGCGGGGCCAGTTCACGACCTTCTTCCACTTGTTCCACGCTCGTGCGTGCTGCATACCAAGGGTGCGATGTGTTTGTCACCCCAGCAAGGCTACGAGCCACTTGCCGTGTCGACTAGGCGCCGAGATTCACCCATCCGCCCACGAGACCACTCATGAAGCCGCCGTCCACCTGTACATCGGTGGCATTCAGCCATTGCAACACGGGGTCGGATACAAAGAGCAGCACTCGCGCAATGTCGTCGGCAGTGGCATCACGACCGGTTTCGCGAGTGACCAGATCCAAAATGGGCCCCACCGATTCGCGGAAGTCTTTCAAAATTGGCGTATGCACGGGCCCCGGGCTCACCGAGTTGACTCGCACGCCGTGCTCACGCAAAAACTTGCCGTGCTGTTTGGTGAGCACCACGACACACTCCTTCGAAAAGTCGTAGGCCCGCTTGCCATCCATCGGGTGGTCACCCACCCACGCCACACCGCTGTCATAGTCGGGTG
>JBBANT010000074.1:0-2563 GCA_040401815.1 Ilumatobacteraceae bacterium
GTGCTCACCGACGAACGGGTGACCGAAATCTTCCGGAGAATGTAGTCATGCCTGGTTTCGAAGTAATTGGCGCCGAAGAGCAGGCAGAAATCAACGATATTTTTGCGCGTGGCAGTGTGCTGTTTCGGCACGGGTTTGACGCATTGCGTAACGACTGCTACAAAGTTCGGGATTTCGAGGTGGCCTTTGCCTCATATATGAAAGTGCCGCATGCACTAGCGGTGAGTTCAGGCACTGCTGCGCTGAGGGTGGCACTAGCCGTACTTGATTTACAGCCCGGCGACGAAGTCATCACTCAGAGTTTCACGTTCGTGGCAACTGCCGAAGCGATCATTGAGTCACGCGCGGTGCCTGTGTGCTGCGAGGTGGACGGCACGTTGAATATGGACCCGGCTGATCTTGAACGTCGGATTACACCTCGTACTCGCGCTGTGATTGCAGTGCACATGTTGGGAACTCCCGCTCGACTGCGAGAAATTTCTGCAATCTGCCAACGTCACAATGTCATGTTGATCGAAGATGCCGCCTGGGGTTGTGGTGGGTCATTGGACGGCCGAGCACTCGGTACCTGGGGTGCAATGGGCACTTTTAGTTTTGATTTTGCCAAGACCATGACTACTGGAGAAGGTGGCATGATCGTGTTTCGCAATCGCAGTGACTATGAACGGGCCGCAGCCTGGCACGACCACGGGCACGAAAATAATCCTGCTGTGCCGCGCTGGGAAGACACACGCTCAGGCAGTGGCTTCAACTTTCGGATGACCGAGCTGCAAGGTGCGGTGGGGTTGGCGCAGTTACGCAAGCTCGACGATGTGGTTCGTCATCAGCAAAAAAATTGTGATGCAATCTGGCGAGCCATCAGTGACCTGCCCGGGGTGGTGGCTCGTGAAGTGCCAGCAGGGTCTATCGAAACCGCAGACGCGTTGGTCTTTGAGACGCCATCGCCTACCGTGGCCCGAGAGGTGCGGGCACGACTGGTTGCTGCAGGCTTGGCCACAAAAATTTTGCCAGAAGCAGTTACCTGGCACTTTGCCGGAACATGGTCGCATATGCCCGAATTAGTTGCTCGGCATGGTGACTTGAGCAAGGCGTTTCCTGCAACTGCGGCGCGGTTGGCTCGATGTGTTTCGTTGCCCGTCACCGTGAAAATGGATGAAGGTGTGCCAGCTCGCGTGCGCGCAGCCATCACCCCAGTTCTGGTGTAGGTGGAGTCGTAGCGTGAATGCCATGTCAACAAGCACGTTGGTGTCGGTCATCGTGGCGGCGCATAACGAGGAGCGTTACCTCGGTCGTTGCCTGCGGTCACTACTTGCACAGCGGTTTGAACGCAGCCGTTATGACGTGATTGTGATTGATGATGCCAGCACCGACCGCACTTCGGCCGTTCTGGCCACATTCGGCGACAGCATCACCGTGTTGCGCAATGAAACCAATCTGGGTCTGCCAGCCAGTTTGAATCGGGCAATCACTTCTACGCACTCCAAGTTCATCGTGCGCGTTGATGCAGACGACTATGTCAATAATGCATTCTTGGATGTGATGTACATGTTCTTGGCGGATAACCCACAGTTTGACGCAGCGGCTTGCGACTATCTATTGGTAGATGACCGCGAAGAAGTCATTTCACGCCGCGATGCAAACAAGGAGCCGATTGCCTGTGGCATTATGTTTCGCACCGAGCAGTTGATTGACATCGGGTTGTATGACGAGTCGTTCCTGCGTCACGAGGACCGCGACTTGCGACTGCGGTTTCTCGATAGGTACACAATTCACCATGTGCCGTTGCCGATGTATCGCTACCGCCGTCATGAAGACAACATCACTAATGACACAGTCGAGATGGCACATCACGAGCGCCGTTTGCACGACAAACATCAGGGTCGAACCGCATGAAATCGGCAAGCATGCAACTGGGTCGCGTCACCGTGAGTGTCGGCAGTGAGCCGTATGTAATTGCTGAAATTGGGGTCAACCACGAGGGTTCGCTAGATCTCGCCAAACAATTGATTGATCTCGCCAAACAGGGTGGGGCGGATGCCGCCAAGTTTCAGACGTATAAAGCAGAAACGCTGGCCTCAAAACACTCACCCGCGTATTGGGACACAACGAAGGAAGCCACGCTGAGCCAATACGAATTGTTCAAGAAATATGATGCGTTTGGCCCGGCGGAATACAAGCAACTGGCCGAGCACTGTGCACGCGTGGGTATTGAGTTCATCTCCACACCATTTGATGATGAAGCCGTCGACATGTTGGCGCCACTCGTGGCATTTTTCAAGATTGCTTCGGCGGACATCACCAATACACCGCTACTGCGCCGAGTAGCGCGCACAAAAAAGCCGGTCATTCTTTCAGTAGGTGCCTCAACGATTGATGAGATTGATGGCGCACTCGCCACACTGCGGGCTGCTGGCGCAACGCAGATTGCGTTGCTGCACTGTATTTTGAATTACCCCACTGCAGATGAAAACGCCAATCTGCGCATGTTGGGTGACCTCGCGGCGCGGTATCCCGAATGTGTGCTGGGTTATTCGGATCACACCACACCCAAGCCTGGTTTGCC
>JBBANT010000074.1:2663-4742 GCA_040401815.1 Ilumatobacteraceae bacterium
ACCTACAAGCGTCCGGGCACAGGAATCAGCCCACTTTCATGGGATGACGTCATTGGTATGGTGACAAATCGGGCACTAGCCGCTGATGATGTGTTGCAGTGGGCAGATCTCACCAACGCATGACGCGCACAGTCGCCGTCGTGCAGGCACGGCTAGGTTCACACCGCTTCCCAGGAAAGATGCTTGCAGTTCTCGGCGAGCATTCTCTGTTGGAATGGGTGGTAACCCGAGTTGGTCAAAGTGACGCGATTGACCGAGTAGTCGTGGCGACGACACGTGAACCGCTCGACGACCAAATCGTTGCCGAGTGTGGTCGCTTGGGTGTGGACGTCGTGCGTGGCTCCACGGATGATGTACTCGACCGCTTCATGGCGGCCCTTCACGATGATGAGTGCGACACTGTTGTGCGGGTTTGTGCTGACAACCCATTTGTTGATGCAAGTTGTATCACTGCTGTAATCAACGAACATCGCTCAACGGGTGCTGATTATTCGTTCAATCATCGGCCGTTTGGTGCTTGCAACTATGCCGATGGCTTCGGTGTCGAAGTAATCTCACGAGGTTTGCTCACCAAACTAGATAGTCAAGTTTTGTCGGCTGAGCATCGGGAACACGTGACCCTGGCGATTGCCGATGGGTCGGTGAAAGCACACGTGCATGGCTGCGTGGCACCACCGTCCTTGGCTCAGCCTGAACTGCGGTTTGACGTTGATGAACCACAAGATCTGCAGCACCTCCAAACCCTTGTTGCTTTTGCCAGACTGCATATAGGTAGTAGTGCTGCCGAAGTTATAGCCGCCGAAGATTTGTATCGGGCTTCCTACCCATCATGAGAGAATTTCGGCCAGATGAAATGACTGCGGCAATCAAGCAGTCACGCGAACTTCTCCCGCTAGCTCTCGACGCCTTGTGTGCAGTGATCACTGAAGCCACAGGCCGGGTGCCCAATCGCGCACAAGTGGAGTATGTGTCGCTGTTCTGGTTGATGCGAATCTGTGACAAGGTAGTCGCAACGAGTGAGTCGACCACGCAGCTTTCGTCAGTTGCCGTCGAGCCGATGGGGCCGGGGGTGCAGTCGAATCGCTCGCGCATATTTCAAGCGCTGAGTTCACCACGCGCTGCCATCGCAATCGTGGATCCATACCTGAAAGTTGGATTCGGCCAAGAACTTTCAGCCGTGCTTCGTGCTCGCAAGAAACTGCGCTGGGGCCACGTGGACGGGAGCGCCCCACTAGTTGGCGCTCTCAATGCTCAAGCGCGATTAGCAGTTGCACAACGGGCGACGTCGAGCACCAGCCTGGTTGAACGTCTGCAGCGAACTGTCGCCCTTACAGCACCAATTGAACTTGTGGAGCAGTACCAGTCATTGGGTGAATGGGCCCAAAACGCAAGTGCTGCAACCTTGCGGCTGCTGTACACCGCCAATGCCCATCAGTCGTCGGCATTCTTTCGGTATTTGGCCTGGGCGCAGCGCCAGATGGGCACCAAAATTGCAATCCATCAGCACGGTGGTGGCTACGGCATTGACGAACAACATCTTGGTGAGGACCACGACATTACGAATAGCGATGTGTTCTACACCTTCGGTTGGCAGCGACCAGATTTGGGTAGGCGAGTACGGTCGCTACCGACGGCAATGCCTGAGCGCGCCAAGGGCGCAAAGCCGCAGGGCTACTTGCTGATAAGCCTGCCCATTTCGGCACACGTGTATCGCCTGCAGGCGTTTCTTATGCCGGCACACATTGAACATGCTGTAAAGGAAACCATTTCGTTTGTCAACGAACTTGATGCGGATACCGATCTGGCTGTGCGATCGTCAGGTGCAGATGAATTTCCGGTTAGTCGACTAGTTGGTGCGCAAGCAAAGATCACCCATGACACTGGCAGTAGTCGAGGTTCGGTCGCAGCCTCACGTGCCAAATTGACGATTCACAATTATCTCGGCACGTCATGGCTGGAGACCTTGGCGATGGACATTCCGACTGTGTGCTTTTATGACCCCACCATGTATCGACTCAGGGCGGCGGCACAACCATTTATTGATTCGCTCGTGCGGGTGGGTGTGGTGCATTACTCGGG
>JBBANT010000075.1:0-4607 GCA_040401815.1 Ilumatobacteraceae bacterium
GGCAGCCGGATGATCTCCGGATCGGCGAACAGGTTGTAGAGGAAGGGGCCGACGTCCTGAATGCGCTCAGGACCGCCGAGGTTCAGCAACAGCACGCCGACCTTGCCGCACACCTTGGACATGGCCTACCGATCCAGCTATCCCTTCATGGTATGACCGGATCTGGGGTCAACAGTGCGATCTCAATGGAACGGTATCAGCCGCGGAAAAGCAGTCATGGTTTTGCAGCAGAGATGACGATAATCACTGCCCACTGCCAGAGGGAATCATCTTGCATCTGGGAGTTGAGGGGCAAGCATTCATCTGAGGCGATCATCAGCCTGCCAAAATGGGACAGTCAAAAATCAAGGATGATCTCATGACCGAGGAGGGCTTATCCAAACAGGCTAGATCAGGTTCTGATCGGCAGTGGGACTTAATGCGAGCCAGCTTCGATGGCGACTGGCTGGGGACGACGACGTGGTACGCCAGAAACGCCAACGGCATGGATCTGAACCACGGCACGTGCAGCCCTACAGAATCGCTGTACGCCATTCGGTTTTCTGATGCTGATACAGGAGAGTGGCATGGAACAGGTCTTCGATTTGCCCCGGGTGGAGAACGTCGATTCCCCCTGGATCGACACCACTACAACCTCGGCCATCACTGCTGGCATTTCCCGGAGACCGCAGGTCAGTCAAGCCTTGAGGTTGGCGGGAGCACAACGCGTGCGGGCCATGAAGTGAATTTTTTCAATGGCCGCTCCCGATCGATGCTTGTTGCCCTCTATCAGCGCCAGGGTGACGGCCGGACGATCCTGGATTCAATCGCAGCCACCCCGTTTCGCTGTCAACGGGCAAGCCCCGATCCCGCCCGTGACCAGATGCAGTCTATAGACGCCTTATTATCGGCTGTCGCAGGATGGTGTGGGATCGAGCAGGAGCTGAGACCGGGCGTGCAGTATGGAGCGTTTGTATCAACCAAAGTGGCACCTGAATTCGATGCAGACAGCTTTTGCTCGCAGGATGTGAATGGCATGTTTGCAGATAATTTGGTTTGCAGCCTTCCGGGTGAATTGCCAAAGGGTGAATTCAGTCTGCAATTTGGTTGCTTGTTAAATCCAACGAGTTTTGCCCATCTCATCATCGCTTACGATGCAAATACTAGGCTGAGTCGTTGGGTAGAGCGTCGATATCAACCAGCCATGCACGGATGACTGAAGGTGAAGCCAATTTTCTTCAGCTTTTCGTTGCTAACCCGTGCATTGAGAATCCGATCAGTCGTGTCTATTGTCAACCACTTGGCCAAAGGCAAGCCAGCTCTCTCGCAGAGGCGATCCGTAAGCTCTTGGCCACTCAGTTGTGTGTCGTTGACAAGATTATAGGTTTCATCCAGGCCTTGATCGAATGCGAAGCAAACACCCCGGACAATGTCATCGCGGTGAATCCAGCACGGAACATTCTGGCCGTTGCGTTGGACCAATCCACCAGCCGCTGATAACAGCATGGATGGGATGTCACGTCCGGGGCCGTAGATGCCTCCCAGACGAAGCACGCAAACCTTGATTTTTTCAGAGCGGATGGATTCCATCATTTCTTCTGCTTGGAGCAGAACCTGATTGACAGGATGTATATCGATTATCGGGGCCGTTTCGTTGGTGAGGGCACCATGGCGGTTGCCGTACACGCCGCAGCTGCTCAGATGGACGATCTGCAGAGGTGTGTTGCGGGGGCGTCGATCCAGCGTCTCGACGAGTCGTTGCAAACCACCGAGAAAGGTTTTCCGGTATTGGCCCAGATCAACCTCGGAGCCCTTCGAGGGCGCGAAGGAAACCAGAATGCCATCCAGATCAGCGGTGAATTCAAGGTTGGTGCTGGGGTCCGTCGAGTCAAAGATCAGCGGGGTTTCCACAAGCTCGGCCAACTCGCCGAGGCGCTCACGCCGGGTGGTGGTAGCCCACAGTGCGTGACCCTCCTGCTTCCAAGCCCTGGCAACCTCCTCGCCCACGTAGCCGCAGCCGAGGATGGCACGCCGTTCGCCCGAGGGCAGGACGGGTCTCTCCTGCTTGGCCAGCAGCTGGTAGAGGGAGGCCAAATCTGGAGAAGTTGTCACAGCTAGCAACTCAACAAGTGAATATTTGTAAAGCATAGGAGCCCAGGCCGCTGCCGGTGTGCTGATGAATACCGTCTTGCCAGGACAGGCTGAAAAGTCCCTCCCATGGGAGGGTTGATCACCGATGCGGTGCTTTCATGCCCACCTATCGCGTTGCTGCCGCAGGCCTGGAGGCCATGCAGGTCAACGTGCCCGGCTGCAGTGGTGATGCTCTCAGCCTGGCTCTAGGGCCGCTGGGGCTCAGCGACTTCAGAGTCGAACGGCGCAGCCAGGACGGGCGCCAATGGTTTTTTCAGGCAACCTTCAAGCCCGGCGGCATCGAGGCACCGGCCGCCGGGCTTGTCACGAGGTTGGTGAGCGTCGATCGCATTCTCGACTGACGCCATGGGAGCCCCGCAATGGCCCACGGCCTCTGCGCAGCTGTGGATCGCCTGCCTGGCCTGCAACAGCCCTGCAGGAAGCTGGTCCTCGAGGGGACACCAGCACGGAGCCCGCCTCAGCCCCCAATCAATCGCGAGCTGGTACGGAAGATTAAGTTCTTTATGGTTTTTACTTGCCCCAAGCCTGAGCCCATCGCAGCAGTCAATACTTTCTTTCGTTTGCTTCCTGTCTGCTCAATGACCCTGCCTGTTCTGGCCGCCAAGCCTCTCACCAGCAACGCCAGGGTCAGCAACTTTCTGGTAGCCAGCGAAGAGACCTCTCGCCAGATTGGTCGGCAGGCCAGTCAGCTTGATGGAGCTGCCGCCGATGCCCTGATCGAGCAGGCCTATCGCCAGGTGTACTTCCACGCCTTCAAGCGCGACCGCGATGCGATGCTCGAGTCGCAGCTGCGCTCTGGCCAGATCAGCACCCGCGAGTTCGTGCGCCAGCTGCTGCGCTCGGAGAAATTCCGCAACGACTTCTACCGCTGCAATAGCAATTACCGCGTGGCTGAACAGGTGGTTGGCCGAGTGCTGGGCCGGCCGGTACACGGCCAGCAGGAATGCATCGCCTGGTCGATCGTGATCGCGGAGCAAGGGCTGCCGGCCTTCATCGATGCCCTGATCGATTCAACGGAATACCTGGAAACCTTCGGGGAAGACCTTGTGCCCTACCAACGCGCCCGGGTGCTGGCCGGCCAGTCGGTGGGCACAATCCCCTTCAACCAGCAAGCCCCCCGCTACGACGCCTACTGGCGTGACACCATGGCCGTTCGCGCTCCCGGGGTCGGCAGCGGCAGCTGGGCAGGCTGGCCGCGTCCGGCTTGGCTGGTCAACCAGCCCACCCCGGCTGTGCAGAACGCTTGGCGGTATTTTGTGGCGACTGGTGGCTTCGTGCTGACCGGACTCGTGCTCTGGATAGCCCTGGCGATGTTGAGTACGGGAGCTAAGGGCTAACCCGAGCCTCAGGTTTCCCGATGCGCAGCCGAGACCGCAGTAAGCGCGGCTCCAATACTGCTTGTTTGACGTGACAGCGCTAGCAGGCCTGCCGGTGCCGCTGGCGCTCACCGGCATCAGCAGTGTCTGACCCACCCGCCCTCAGGCCACCACTGCCTCGGTGCTGCCGCTGCGCTGGCGGCGGGTGAGGAAGCCGAACAGCACCTTGCCGATGGCAGCAATCAGGTTGCCCTCCAGCTCCTGGAACATCGTCATGTTCAGGTGGAAGGCGTGGTTGGCCTCCGCCACGATCCGATCGGCCGTGGCCTGATCGATCGGCAGGGCGTCAAGGGTGGTGCGGTAGTTGGCCTTGAAGCCCTTTTCGTCGGGAATGGCGTCGAACGCGTAGAAGCGCAGGCCGTCGTGCTCGCCGAGGTTCATCGCCTTCTGGGCGATGGCCTTGAGGATCTGGCCGCCGGAGAGGTCGCCGATGTAGCGGGTGTAGTGGTGGCCCACCAGCAGTTCGGGCGACTCCTGGGCGATCTGATGAATGCGAGCGACATACTCCTGGGCGGCTGGGGTGGCCTTGACGCTGTTGCGCCAGCCTTCGCCGAAGTAATAGGCCAGGTCCTGCTCCAGGCTCTCGCGCCGGTTCAGTTCAGGGAAGCCGACCGGGCCCACCACCGGATGGCCGGCGGCTCGCAGCTTGCCGATTTCCTGCTCCATCGCGTCATACACGAAGTAGAGGTCGGCCACCAGGGTGCGGTAGCTGGCCTTGTCCACCACGCCCTTGAGAAAGCAGCTCACGAAGCCGGTGTTTTCGGCCATGGTGTGGGCTTTCTTGGTGCCTTCACGCAGCTGGGAGGCAAGGGCAATGGTCATGGTTGGCGATCAGGAGGTCAGTCGTGCCGGTAAAGCACGTCGTCAACTTAATGGGCGCAACAAGTACGGGCCTCTTTCTTTGCAAAGGATTGCCTGTCTTCACAGCGCGACCAGCCCCCTTGATACTCACTCACGACTCCCATGACAAGAACGTTCTGCGCAGAGTGTGTCGTGTTTGCCAAGGTGGTCGTCCAGGCCGATGCCCGCGGCGAATTCCTGAACGCTGGTCAAATCGATGCCCTCGCCGCCATGGTGGCTGAGAGCAACAAGCGTATGGAT
>JBBANT010000076.1:0-3151 GCA_040401815.1 Ilumatobacteraceae bacterium
CGCATCGACATGGGCGTAGCCATCGACACCAATAAAGAGGTCTACGACTTTTTGCGCAGCGTGTCGGCCAAATACGGCATCGGGTTTTGGGGCCCAGGCAGCGGCATTATTCACCAAGTGGTGCTCGAGCACTATGCATTCCCCGGTGGAATGATGATCGGCACCGACAGCCACACCCCCAACGCCGGTGGCTTGGGCATGGTGGCCATTGGTGTGGGTGGCGCCGACGCCGTGGATGTGATGACGGGATTTCCGTTTAACGTGCGCTGGCCGAAAGTGATCGGTGTTCGCTTGACCGGCTCTTTGTCGGGTTGGTCGAGCCCCAAAGATGTGATTTTGGAAGTTGCCCGCGTGCTGACCGTAGAAGGCGGCACGGGGGCCATCGTGGAATATTTTGGCCCGGGCGCCGACACGATTTCGGCCACTGGCAAAGCCACCATCTGCAACATGGGTGCCGAAATTGGTGCCACGTGCAGCGTGTTTGGCTACGACTCGCACATGGCGCAATATTTGCGCGCCACAGGCCGAGCCGACATTGCCGCAGCAGCCGACGAAGTGCGCGAACACCTGCGCCCCGACGACGGTGCAACATATGACCGCTTGGTGGAAATTGATTTGTCGACCCTTGCCCCGTTGGTAAACGGCCCGCACTCGCCTGATCGCGCGCACCGCGCTGGTGCACCGTTGGGTGATGCAGCACGCGAGCACGGGTGGCCGCTCGAGATTTCGGCAGCACTCATTGGTTCGTGCACCAATTCGAGCTATGAAGACTTAACGCGAGTGGCATCACTCGCCCGCCAAGCAGCAGCTGCGGGTTTGCGCACCAAAACCGAGTTGTTGATTACGCCAGGGTCTGAGCAAATTCGTGCCACGATCGAACGCGACGGCATCTTGGCTGACCTCGAAGCCATTGGCGCCACGGTGTTGGCCAATGCGTGCGGCCCGTGCATCGGCCAGTGGGATCGCCCCGCGTCGATCACCGACCAACCGAACACCATCGTGAACTCGTTTAACCGCAACTTCCCCAAGCGCAACGACGGCTCGGCCAACACGCTGTCGTTTGTCACGAGCCCCGACACGGTGCTCGCACTCGCCTTGGCTGGCCGGTTGGATTTCAACCCCGCCACCGACACGCTGACGGCCCCCGATGGCACGTTGGTGCGCTTGGCAGCCCCCGTGGGCGAAGTGTTGCCCGCCAATGGCTACGAAGCCGGCGAAAACACGTTTACTGCCCCACCAGCCGATGGCACGGGCGTGGTGGTGAGCGTGTCGCCCACCAGCGATCGACTGCAATTGCTCGAGCCGTTCCCCGCGTGGGATGGCAACGACTATGTGGAACTGCCCATCTTGATGAAAGCCAAAGGCAAGTGCACCACCGACCATATTTCGGCCGCCGGTAAGTGGCTGAAATATCGCGGACACTTGGAGAACATTTCGGGCAACTTGTTTATTGGTGTGGTGAACGCGTTTGATGATGCCGTAGGTGTGGGGTTAGACATCACCGACGGCGAGCGACGGTTGTACCCCGAAATTGCCAAGCGATACAGCGCGGCCGGCATTCGCTGGTGCGCGATCGGCGACCAAAACTATGGCGAAGGGTCATCGCGCGAACACGCAGCGATGGAGCCGCGCTATCGCGGTGGCGTGGTGATTTTTGCACGCTCGTTTGCCCGCATTCACGAAACCAACTTGAAAAAGCAAGGCTTGGTGCCGTTGACATTTGCTGATGGTGCGGTGTATGACTTGATTGGCGAAGGCGACCGCATCAGCGTGCACGGCTTGCCGCCAGTGCCCGACAAACCGGTGAAGTGTGTGCTGCATAAGGCCGATGGGTCTACGGTGCCGTTTGAGGCCACGCATGCCTTTAGCCCCGAACATGTGGAGTGGTTTCGCGCCGGTAGCGCACTCAACATCGTGCGCCAAAAGGTTGCCGACCAATAACAACACGGGTGCCTGTTGTAGCTAATCGCCGACGCTGGGTTCGCCGCACGCTGCTTGGTGTGGCGGTGGTGAGTGTTGTGGCTGGTGTGGTGTTGGGCGGCATGCTCGCCTACGACCTCACCTGGGGCAATGTGGTGAGCGACCGCACCGCCAAACAACTCGCCACCGAACTGCGCGAAGTGTGGGTTGATGAACGCACCCCAGCCGCGCCCGAGCGCGTAGCACTCGACGCAGTCACCCCGCTTGCAGCCCCACGCATTGACGAGCCATTCGCGTTGTTATACGTGCCACGACTCGTTGACGATGTGTGGGGTGTGCCCATCATCGAGGGCGTCAAACAAAAACAACTCGATGCCGGTATCGGCCATTATCCAACATCGGCACTGCCGGGCGAAATCGGAAACTTTTCGTTGTTTGGGCATCGCACCGGCAACGGCCAACCGCTGTATCGCGTCGAGCGCTTGGTGGCGGGCGATGAAGTAATCGTGGAAACTGAGAACTACTGGTTTGTGTATGTGCTGAAAAAAGACAAAATCGTGTCGCCCGAAGCAATTGGGGTCACCAGCAATGCGCCACTGTTAGAGCTCGGCATTGCACCCAACAAGCCCTATCGCGTGATCACACTCATTACGTGCGAACCACGCTGGACTGACCTCCAGCGTTGGGTGTGGTGGGGCGAACTGCAAGAGGTGTATGCCCACAGCACACCACCAGCAACGATTACAGCCGTAAACGACGCGCGCGACTAAACAGGCTGACACCACACCCGAGCGCTACGAGTGCCAAAGCCAGTGCCGCCAGTGGCAGTGGCGACGAACCCGTGGCCGGCATGGCTTCTTTTTCATCAACCACCACGGTGAGATACGCCGAGAGCAGAATGCCGTTGGAATCTGACACGTTGTACTGCAGCTGCGTCATGCCAGTGAAGCCATCCACCGGCGTGAACTTGACTTGACCGCCCTTGACACGCCACGTGCCATCTGGTGTAACCACCTTTTTGACCCACGCAGCAGCGGTGGTGTCGTACAACTGCAAGGTGGAGTCGACAAACACCGCACCAGGCGATGGGATACCGCGCTGCATCGGCTCGAGCCATTGCGAGGTGCGCGGCTTGGTGCTGGTTGCTTGGTCAAACACGCGTGCCCCGACCTCTGGTGGGAGAACGATGGGGATCAGGTTGGCGTGCACGAATCGGCCGAGGGCATCGGTT
>JBBANT010000076.1:3251-4555 GCA_040401815.1 Ilumatobacteraceae bacterium
ATCAACAAGCCGGTGGCCACACCGATGCCCGATTCGCCCGTCCAGTCGTTTTTGATGATGTAGGTGACTGGTTGCGTGACCGTGCCAAGGAAATCTGCTCGGTGCACGAACGTGACCCTGCCCGTGGTGATATCAACGGTGTAGGTGCCGTCGTCGGTGGTCAACGTGGTCAGCGTGCAACTTGGTGCAGCGTCAGTTGGGCTACACAGCCGGATTGATGTTGGCACCAATTCCACTTCGCCCTCAACACCAGCAGGAACCGCGCCAGGGCTGTCGTTGACCCACGGCGACAACACCACTGTGGAGCCCACCACCGCAGTGCCCGTATCGACCTGCGTGATGGGTGCTGGTGGCGGAACCACTCGCGGCCTAAGTGTGGATGTTGCCTTTTGCCCGAGCGAATCGGTCACGGTGTACGCAAGCGGCGTTGCAGCCCCAACGAATGTAGAGATCGGCGCAAACTGCACCGTGCCGTCGGCCATCACGGTGTAGGTGCCTTCGCCATCCACCGTGACCGAGGTTTTCGTGCAGTTGGGTGACGTTTCGGTGTCGCCACACAACTTGATCGAGTTGCGCACGAGCGGATGGCTTGCCGTGCCTGGTGAGTCGTTGCCAAAGGGCGACAAGGTTTGCACCACACCCATGACGCCGACCGAGCTATCGGGTAGCGCAGTTGGCTTGGGGTAAATAGTCGGCGTCAGCGTTGCTGTGGCAGAAACCCCGAGCGTGTCGGTGATCGAGTACAGCACGGCGGTCTTAGCGCCTGACGTTGCAGTGCTCAACGATTGATACGTGACGATTCCGGTGGCGGGGTCGAGCGTAAACGTGCCTTGGTCAGCAATCACCACTTGGTTGTTGGTGTCACACACATTTGTTGCTGGGTCAATGATGCACACGGTGGCCGGCACAAGTTCGGGCCCGCCTGTTTGTTTGCGAGCCAACCCATCGGTGCCGAAAATATTGCTGAACGTCTCGGTGCCACCCGCAATGAGTGACACCGTGTCGGGGTTGGCAAGCGGTGGTGGCGGGGCGAGCACGGTGACCGTGATGGTCGCCGAGGTGGTGCGGTTCAACACATCGGTGGCCTGATACGTAATTGCGGTTGCCACACCAGTGAAGGACGGTAACGGATTAAACGTGACGGTGCCGTCAGGGTTCACGGTGTAGGTGCCCTGATCAGCGATCGTGAGCGACGCAAGTGTGCAATTTGGTGAGGTTTGTGGCGGCGACGTGCTTGGATTGCACAACTTGACCGTTGCCACCCTCCACTCTGCGCCAGTCACACCTCCGCCGGGTACGTCGTT
>JBBANT010000077.1:0-4516 GCA_040401815.1 Ilumatobacteraceae bacterium
CCGATGAAGGCTGCTTCCTTCCGGACCTGACCTGATTCTCGGGCATCCGTTGCACAGGACCCGACCGCCACCTCACTCGACGAGATGTCAGCAGCGCACACACTAATGGTGCTCTCGTTGGCTCAGATAGCCTGCCGTTGTTCACGCGTTGGAGTTAAACGTCGTGACGATTCGGAGGGGTGCGAGAGCGGCCGAATCGGCGCGCTTGGAAAGCGCGTGAAGCGCAAGCTTCCGTGGGTTCGAATCCCACCCCCTCCGCCATTTGCATTCGAGAACTGCCTGACTCACCCACAGATAGCGTTGCCAGACGGAAGGGTGCCAGAGCGGCCGAATGGGACGGTCTCGAAAACCGTTGTGGGTGTATGCCTACCGTGGGTTCAAATCCCACCCCTTCCGCCAAATTACTTGACTAGAACTTCGGAGGCTCAGCTGAATCGCAGTTCTCGACATGCACTGATTGAGAGATACCTCGGTGCCGTTCATGGCCTCGGTGCTGTTTCACTACACGGGCGAGCACTGCGCGACCTACTGCGCAGTGGCTCGTGCGATCTGTGGTCGGCGAGCAGCGTGCGCGAAAGCAGCTTGTGGACTGATCCACTTGTTTTCGAGCGTCTCTCGGCGCTGTCGGATGGGCGAGCAGTGCCCCATGGTGATTATTCATCCAAAGTTGTGTCGCGGCCCCGCGTGATCGGTGCATGGGGTCGAGCACTGCTGCATGCGCTACTCAATACAGCTCGGTCGCATCGGCTCCACACAAGTGGTGATGTGACGTTGGTGGAGTACTTGCCGGCGTCGTACCAAGCCACAGGCGAAGGACAGTCGCAATATTTTGGTGCGCTACCAAGCCTGCTGCGCGAAATGAATCACAAGGTTGGCTACCTGCATGTGCACTCCGATGGGCCAGTGACTCAACCAACACGTGCTGCCAGAAACACGTTGCGTCAACTCAATGGCGCAGCAGATACACATCAATTGGTTTCTGACTATCTCACTGTTGGCGTGTGGTCGCAAGCTCTGCGCACCTGGTGGAAGTTACGACGAAACTCCCCGACTAGCACAGCGATCCAAGCCGCAATCTTGCCTAACTCGAACTTGGCACACCTCTGGCCGTCGTGGCAGCCGATGTATGAACAATCGGTACGCGGTACGCACTCAGTGCGCACGTGTTTGTTGTCGGCAATGTTTGATGCGGCGATTAAACACCGACCGCTATCCACCGTGTGGATTAGCGCTTTTGAAGGCCAAAGTTGGGAAGCATGCCTTGCCCGCAGTCTGGAACACCACAAGCTGAAATGGTTGCCCTACTTGCACACCATGATGCGACCGTGGGACTTGCGGGCCAGATCGTTTCTTGGTGAAATCACACCAGAAGTGTTGGCGGTTCACGGCCAACACGACAACGAGGAACTCGCTCCACTTGGTGTGCCGCTCACTGATGTTGAAGCACTTCGCTACCAGCATTTGGGGTCGTCGAGTAAACCAGAAATCGGCACGCACGCAGCCACACCGCTGAACAATCGCGCATGGCTGGTGGTCGGTGGTGCTGAATGCACGCAATCCAACAATGAACTCGCCGAGTTTCTCGCCGCCATGAGCAGACAATCGGTGCAACGCTCGGTAGTGGTGCGTTGGCACCCGCAGTGTGGCACACCTGCAATGCAGCTACCGAACAATGTTGTGCTCACCACCGAGCCGCTCGCCACGGTGGCCAAACAGATGGCAGGGGCATTATTGGTTGGCACTGCGGCACCACTTGACACCTATCTCAGCGGTGTGCCGTCGTGTGCGTTTGTCGCCACGTCGGGTTTTGCCATGAGCCCCATTGAAGAGAATGCGTATTTTCATGCGGCCGCCTCGGCTGACGATGCAGTGAGGTGGCTACAAACTGCCGAGAGCTCAGCCGGTTTCGTGCCGCCAGTGGCCGACTATTTCATCATCGATTCGTCGCTGCAACGATGGGATAAGTTGCTGCGTTCGCTGCTTAGCGCGTAGCCAAGTAGTTGCGCGCCCGCTTAAGATCTTCGGGCGTATCAATAGCGATTCCGATGGAGTCAACCGCAATCATGTTGACCGTGACCCCGAGCTCGACAAAGCGAAGAATTTCAATATCTTCGATTTCTTCCAGCGGTGTTTTTTGAGAGCGAGAAGCAAAGAGCGCAAGTGCGTCGCCTCGAAATGCGTACAAGCCGATTTGTCGCTTTGCTTCCACAAACGCGAACGCCTTTGAAGTTGGTATTGAACCGCGACTGATGTACAGCAGTCGCCCGCTTTGATCCACCACCACTTTGGGCACCGTGGCACTGCGAAAATCTGCTTCGTCGTGAATCGCTGAGTAGGCATTGATTACTCCGACAGTGCCGGCTGTGGACGCCGCAGCGGACAGCATGGCGACCAGCCCTTGCGGGTCAAGGAAGGGTTCGTCACCTTGCACGTTGATGTACCACTCGGCGATGCGTTGTGTGGCGACTTCGGCAACTCGGTCGGTGCCAGTTAGGCACGCAGGCGATGTCATGGCAAACGGCATGTCATGCGCGCGACATTCGTCGGCAATTCGCTCGTCATCTGTGGCAACAATGATGTGCTGGCGGTCCACCACCTTGTTCACCTGATCAAAGCATCTTCGCAAAACGGTTTGGCCGCCTAAATCTGCCAGAGCCTTTCCGGGAAACCGACTTGAGGCGTAGCGGGCAGGAATCACCACCAGAAATGAGTTGGGCAGCGACAACGTCACAGTGGGGCAAATAGCGAACGCTGGAGAACGCGATAACTGGACTTTGTGAGCGCAGTAACCGGAAGCGAGCCGAAGCTGGTGGTGAACTGGTCAAGGGTTTCTTGCATCATCATGTGTCGAGTGTCGGCCTCGTTGAAGCCGTCAAAACCAACAAGAAACACTTGCTTGGCTTGACCGCGACCCACAATGCTCAGTGCATACCCAGCGACGATTGGGTGGGGGATGACCGCACCATCGTCATCAAAAGTCAGCGTGCTACTTTGCACTCGATATCCAACATTACGATGGCGCTGCACAGTGATGCCGAGTGATGTGAGCAGTTGCTGTGGTGCAATCACTTCGCAGGTGAGTGCGGCAAGTGCAGTTGCATCAAGCATCGCGCGCTCGGGGTGACACACTGCAACCGCATCAACGAGCGACATATCGATCGGTAGGTGAGCGTTGAGCCCAAGTACGAACGGTTGGTGCTGGCGAATGAACATCTCGATTTCTGATTTTTTGGCGTGTGCCTCGGGGCCATTGGCAACAATCAGCACATCACGAGCGGTGCACCAGTCATCAACATTGGTGCCGCCGGCAAAGCGCAATGGCTCGCCGTGCACGGCTTCGGTTAGCCGGCGCACATCAAAACTGGTGGCGCCACGCTCATTGAGGCGGTCGAGCGCCGTGACGATTTCGGATGGCGAATAACGGTCGTCTTTGGTGAGTTCCATCACATACGTCGGATGCACCGACAAGTTGGCTGACTGGAAGTAATACAGGCTCGAGCCCCACCCGTACGTTTTTTTCATTTCAGCAAACTCTTGTTCGACAAGGTTGACAAGCGGTTGCACCACAGCCTGGGTTTGCCCACGCCGGGCAAGTTCCATCACCAAGTATTCGGTGCGCACGTTGCCAGGCCCACGCCCCATGCCCTGAATAGTGGAGTCGACAATTACCGCACCAGCGTCGATTGCTTCGATTGTGTTGGCGAGTGCATACGACATGTTGTCGTGCAAGTGGCAGCCGATTGCGGTTCCGAACCCGTCACCGAGCGCTCGCATGATGGGTGGCAAGTTGGCCGGGCGAAGCGAGCCGAACGAGTCGGCAATGTAGGCATAGGCAACATCAAATGAATTTGCTTGTTGGCCGAACGCGGTGATGTGCTCGAGTGCGATCTCGGAAATCTGCATCAAGTTGAGTGCTACTTCGTAACCAAGTTCGAGCAGTTCTTCGATGGCCGGGCCAAGGGTTGCAACTTCGTTGCGGTTTGCGGCAATGCGCACCATTGACACCTGCGAGTTGGCGCGACGGGCAAACGTGCTGCGAATCGCAGTGCGTTGGTCAGCTGCATTGACCAATTCTTTGGCATTCAACATGACCGCCAATTGCAGACTCTGTGGAATCGCCAATCGCTCGATGAATGCATCAGTGGTGTAGGCGGTAGCTCCTAAATACTGGGTGCTTTGCAGGGTGCGAAAGCCCAGTTCAACAATGTCGATTTTTGCCGCGGCCATGGCATCGGCATATCGCTTAACTAAGTCGAATGAGTAGTCCCAGTCGTTGTAATAGCCGCCGTCACGCAAGGTGCAGTCAAGAATGAGCACGTTGGACGGTGCTCCCCGCTCGGGACGCGTTGCCACATCTTTAGCGTACTGATGATTCGCGCCACGCTGAGGTCTACCGTGGTGTTATGGATGATGTAACAGCCATGCGCGCCGCCTTGGTCGAAGCACGCCAGGCCGCAGAGCATGGCGATGTTCCTGTCGGAGCCATCGTTGTTCGTGACGGGGTTGTGATTGCCAG
>JBBANT010000078.1:0-2497 GCA_040401815.1 Ilumatobacteraceae bacterium
CGACCCGCCAACAAATACGTGGCAGTAAACACCGCAGCCGCCACCAAGATGATGGTGGCACCGGCACTGGTGTCGAGATGGTACGACAGATTCATCCCCACCAAACAGCACATAGCGCCAATCATCGGTGACAGCATCAACATGCGCGAAAACGAGTTGGTGATCATCCGGGCCGTTGCCGCCGGAATCACAAGTAGAGCCGAAATCAGCAGGGTTCCGATTACTCGCATGGTCACCAAAATGGTGACCGACAACATGACCATCAACATGACTTCGATGGCTGCGACACGTTCACCCGACACGGTTGCCACTTGCGGGTCAAAGGTGGCAAAAAGAAACGCTCGATACGCAAACAGCACGACGGCACCAACCGCTAGTGACACAGCCAATATTGCTGCGATATCCACCCACGACACACCGAGCACACTGCCGAACAACACTGCTTCGATGCTTTTGCGTGCTTGTCCGTAGCGATTAAGCAGAGCGATGCCACCGGCAAAACTCGCAGTGGTCACGATGCCGATTGCGGCATCTGCACCGATGATTTTCTGGCGGGCAATTCGACCAATGAGCACGCCCGAGATAATGCCCCAGATGCCGGCACCAACAAAAAAATTGATTGACATCACTGCCGATGCAGCTGCTCCGCCAAACACCGCATGCGACAAGCCGTGGCCGATATACGACATGCCGCGCAAGACCACGAACACTCCCAGCACTCCGCACAACGCACCAGCCAGCGTTGCTGCCACCATGCCACGCTGAAAAAAGGCAAAGTCGTAGGGCGCCAACAAGTCCAGAGCAATGGTCATTGACGAGTCTCGCGCTCTGATCGCATTTGACGCTCGGTGTCACGCAGCACTTCAGACGAGGTGTAGTCGTGATCAAGCACAATGGGCATACCGCCGTGCTCCAACACATGCAATGGCGCGCCATACGTACGCTCCAACACTTCAGGAATCAGCGTTTCGCGTGGTGAGCCATCGGCAATCACTTCGCGATTAAGGCACACGAGTCGTGGCAAATGCGAAGCCAAGCCATTGAGGTCGTGCGTGGTGAGCAGAATCGTGCTCCCCTTGCTGTGCAGATCGCGCAACAAATGCAAAATCTCATGCCGCGTGCGCACATCGACGCCGCTGGTGGGTTCGTCCAAAATCAAAATGTCGGGCTTGCCGAACATCGCCCGAGCCACGAACACGCGTTGTTGTTGGCCGCCGCTGAGTTCACGAATATGACGACCTTCTAAACCGTTCAACCCCAAACCATCCAGCACCTCGGCCATTTCGGCACGTTCGCCGGGCGATGTGCGCGGCCAGTGCCGACGTGTGCGGGTCATAGCCAACACTTCGCCGACCGTAATCGGAAAGTTCCAATCGACCGATTCCACCTGGGGCACATAGCCGATGCGAGTGCCGCGCGTTACCTCGACCGAGCCTCGTGCAGCGGCTAGCGAACCGGTAATTGCGCGCAGCAGCGAAGTTTTGCCCGAACCAGACGGCCCGACGATGCCGACGAACTCACCACGACGAATATGCATTGTGACGTTTTCCAGTACGAAACCAGCACCATAAGCAACACCGAGGGCGTCGCAGCGAATCAGCGGTTCGCTATTGATTGTCACCCCTACCGAGCATCATTGCGTGTACTGCGCAGAATCGGTAACCAACAGATTCATATTCTTCAAGGCGCGCAATGCACTTGCGTCACCTCCGAGTGCCTCAATCATGGTGATGAAATTGAACTGCATGAGCCCTTGCCACGAGTGTGCGTCTTCACCCGACACACCAGGCAGGTCGTCGTCGCGCAGCACGTCGATATAGCGAGTGCCCGTCTCAGCACCAATCTGTTCGAGAATCGACGATGGGAACACCTCGCTGCCAAAAATTGCTCGCACTTGTTGTTCGCGAACCTGGGCGATGAGGTCAGCTACGTCTTTGGGTGTTGGTTCGTCGAACGACGACGGCTGAATTGCGCCGACTACCGTCCACCCGTAGTGCTTGGCGAAGTACGCATACGCGTCGTGGTAGGTGAGGAGTAACCGTGCATCGGCCGGAATCGTCAGGGTGGCCTCGGCCATTGCGGCGTCCAACTTGTCGATCTGTTCGGCGAGCACGTCAAAGTTGCTTTGATACTGCGCAGCGTTTGTCGGGTCGAGTTGCGACAACACCTGCAGCGCTACTTCGGCATACTGCTTGGCCATCGGCGGGTTCGTCCACAAATGCGGGTTGGGCTTGCCGCCTTCTTTGGGGAATGAAAAGTCGTAGAGCCATTCGCTTTCGGGCAACACGAACGTGCCGAGTTCACACAGCACGGTCGCAGCGCTGACATTGCTTTGTGCCAAATCCTTTGTGGGCTCTTCAAGCACAAGACCATTCATAAACACCACATCGGCCTGCTCGAGTACCGCCGCGGCACTGGGGGGTGGCTCGAAGGTGTGGGAATTCGTACCTTCCGGAACAAGCCCCACGATGTCGGCCCCGACGTCACCCACCACTTG
>JBBANT010000078.1:2597-4348 GCA_040401815.1 Ilumatobacteraceae bacterium
TCGTACCTTCCGGAACAAGCCCCACGATGTCGGCCCCGACGTCACCCACCACTTGAGCAACAAGGCTGGAGATGGGGGCAACGGTGGCCACGATGCGTGGTGCCCGACCCTCAATCGGGGTGCCAACGGCACAGTTCTGATTGCTGTTTTCGCTCTCAGTGGCACTATCAAGAGCACCCTCGCTGGCACAGCCAGCCAGCAAAGCCACTGAAAACACGAGACATACGGCAATAAGCCGCTTGTGATGAAGTTGCATTGGGGGGGGTACCGACCTTTTTGCGCACGAAGTTTGGATAACGATACCTCGCACGGTTGCTGGCAGTATGACGGTATGACCAATTACCAAAAGTTTTATATCAACGGCAAATGGGTAACAGCTACTAGCAAAGACACCATCCAGGTATTCGACTCAACAGACGAGTCGGTGATGGCCACGATTCCAGCCGGCACCGCAGCAGATGTTGATGCCGCCGCCAAGGCTGCGCACGCTGCATTTGGCGCGTGGTCAGCACTCGACGCGCAAGAGCGCGCCAAGTACATAAGCCGTATCGGCGACGGCCTCGCAGGTCGCATGGATGAAATCGCCACGGCAATCTCGCGCGAGACCGGCATGTCGAAGATGTTGAGCCAACTCGTGCAGGTTGGCTTGCCGATCAACTCGTTCAAGCAAGCCGCAGCCATCGCCGAGAAGTTTGCTTACAGCAAAGAAATTGGTAGTTCACTCGTGGTGCGCGAACCAATCGGCGTGGTCGGCTGCATCACACCGTGGAATTATCCACTCCATCAGATTGCCGCCAAGGTCGCCTTTGCGATGGCTGCAGGCTGCACCGTGGTGTTGAAGCCGAGCGAAGTGGCACCACTTGACGCATTCATGCTTGCTGAAATTATCGACGAAGTTGGTTTGCCAGCAGGCGTGTTCAACATGGTCACCGGCACCGGCCCCGTAGTGGGTGAAGCAATTGCCGGACACCCGCTGGTGGACATGGTGTCATTCACCGGCAGCACCCGCGCCGGCAAGCGCGTTATGCAAGTTGGTGCCGAGAGCATCAAACGAGTGGCGCTCGAGTTGGGTGGCAAGTCGGCCAACATCATCGGCGAAGACCTCGATGCAGAGACCTTCGGCAAGGCCGTGAAGTCAGGCGTCGGCAAGGCGTTCTTGAATAGCGGTCAAACCTGCTCGGCACTCACCCGCATGTTGGTGCCCAAGTCGCGCCTCGCCGAGGCCGAAGAGCATGCAGCAGCAGCCGCCAGCGCAATGAAGCCGTGCGACCCGTTCACCGAAGGTATGAACCTCGGACCACTTGCATCTGCCGCGCAACGGGATCGCGTGAACAGTTACATTCAAAAAGGCATTGACGAGGGCGCCAAGTTGCTCGTCGGTGGTGTGGGTGTGCCAGAAGGTGTGGCAAAGGGTTACTACGTTTTGCCGACAGTGTTTTCGCAAGTAACCACCGACATGACCATCGCCAAAGAAGAAATCTTCGGCCCAGTGCTGAGCATTCTCGCCTACAACGACATTGACGATGCGGTTCGTATTGCCAACGCCACCGACTACGGCTTGACCGGCGGTGTGTGGCTTGCCGACAAAGATAAGGCCACTGCCGTTGCCAAGCGGATGCGCACCGGACAAGTTGAAGTCAACGGCGGCAATTTCAACCCCAACGCCCCATTCGGTGGATACAAGCAGTCGGGCAACGGTCGCGAATACGGCGACTACGGCTTCGAAGAGTTCTTGGAAATCAAGAGCCTGC
>JBBANT010000079.1:0-2882 GCA_040401815.1 Ilumatobacteraceae bacterium
ATCAACGCTGAGCAACTCATGGAGTCGCTCGACAGCATCGCATTTCAGGTGGGCGAGCAACGCCCGGTGCTGTTGCGCTCCACCGAGTTGTCACCGAAAGTGGAAGAGCTATTGCGCGAAGAATCCAAAAAGCGCACCACCGAGCGTTCGCAAGAACGCATCAGTGATGACGTCGTCGACGACATTGACGACCTCAACGACATCAACGATGTGGAGAGCGAATCCACCAGTGCTGCTCGGGCACGCGCGCCAAAGGTGCGTTCAAGCGATGCATCAACAGCTGACATCCTTCGCGACCTGCGTCGATTAGTGGGCTTGGAGCCAGTCAAGATCGAAGTGGAGCGCCTGGTCGCTGCACGCGAGTTCACCAATGCGCGCGTGGCCGCTGGCAAGCCGGCAATCGAACAATCACCGCACTTGGTGTTCACTGGCAACCCTGGCACGGGCAAGACCACCGTGGCTCGGATGGTGGCCGACCTCTACAAGGCGTTGGGGATCCTCAAAAAGGGCCACGTGGTGGAAGCCGACTGCTCCAAGTTGATTGCGGCATACATCGGCCAAACACCAATCAAGACCCAGCGACTCTGTGAAGAGGCACGCGGCGGAGTGTTGTTCATCGACGAGGCCTACGGACTCACGGGGCATCAGCACCAGGGTTATGGCCCAGAGGCCATCGAGACGCTGCTGAAGTTCATGGAAGACAACCGCGGTGACATCGTGGTGATCGTGGCGGGGTATCCCAAAGAAATGCAGGGATTCCTCGACGCCAACCCGGGGCTGCGCAGTCGCTTTGACGTGGTCATCGACTTTCCCGATTACGCCACCGACGAGTTG
Source organism: Ilumatobacteraceae bacterium (assembly GCA_040401815.1). Taxonomy (GTDB): domain Bacteria; phylum Actinomycetota; class Acidimicrobiia; order Acidimicrobiales; family Ilumatobacteraceae; genus F1-60-MAGs027. The sequence continues at coordinate 835 of JBBANT010000079.1, forward strand.
GGCCAGATCTTTGATCTCTACCTGCAGGAGTACGAGCTCACGCTCACGGTGGATGCACGCCAGAAGGTGATTTCCTACGTGAACTCACTTCCGCGTGGCCGAGGTTTTGGCAACGGTCGTGCGATGCGCAACTTCTTCAACGAAGTAGTGCGGCGTCACGCAGTGTGGGCCACCCGCAATGGTGAGATCAACGCCGTTGACCTCACCACGATTACTGCTGAGGTGATTCCTGCACCAGTGACAGCTGGCGAGTTAGCAACTGCCGGGGCCCACCGCGGCAATTACCTGTAATTAATTCTCGTGTGCGGTGAGCCGCGAGGTGAGCAGTGCTGCGAGAGCCTCGGGGTTGCCGTGGCACGTTTCGAGTTCAGCGGCCGTGACAAACATGACCACACCCGAGTCGGTGCGGGCCACAACAGCTGGCAGTTGGTTGCCAATGCATGCCCGCACATCTGCTGGTTGATCATTGCGATGAAAGGCAGCGAACGGCACGGGTAGTGCTGCGGCACATGCCTGCCACTCCGATTTCTTGGTGAACATGCCATGGGTGATGTCGCACAGGCTGCAGTGCCGCTGGCCGAGCCGGGCACCAACCCAATACGACACTTCGCCCCACAAGGTGGCGTCGGCGTCGTAGACACCGATGAGTTCACGCACCGCCATGCGCCGAGGCTATGGGAATATCGAGGCCGACAACTACCGTTGGGGCGTGCTGATTGCCACGTGGAACGTGAATTCGCTGAAGGCCCGCCTGCCACGCGTGCAGGAATGGATGCGCGATGTGCAACCCGATGTGCTGCTCATGCAAGAAACCAAGATGACCGACAAAGCGTTTCCTGCACTCACATTCAGCGAAATGGGATACGAGTCGGCGCACTTCGGGCAAGGCCAATGGAATGGTGTGGCGATTTTGTCAAAAGCCGGGCTCACCAATGTGCGCAACAACTTCGTGGTGGGTGAGCCCGATCATGAAGCTCGCATCATCACTGCCGACTGCAGTGGTGTGACGGTGGTGTCGGTGTACGTGCCCAATGGGCGAGCACTTGACCACGAGCACTATCAATACAAACTCAGCTGGATGGATCGACTAGCGGCGCACGTGGCAGCGATCGCCAAACCCACCGACAACTTGGTGGTGGCAGGTGACTACAACATCGCACCTGCCGACGCCGATGTCTGGGACACCAAAGCACTCGAGGGCTCGACCCATGTGAGTGCCCCCGAGCGTGCGCGCCTGCAGGCCCTCGCCGACTGGGGCTTGCGTGATGTGGTGCGCGAACAGCACCCCGAACCCGGCATCTATTCGTGGTGGGATTATCGCAACGGCTCGTTTCATCGGGGTTGGGGAATGCGCATCGACTTGGCGCTCGTGACCAAATCCGTGGCCGACAACACCACGTGGTCGGCAATCGATCGCAATGCCCGCAAAGGTGAACAACCCAGCGATCATGCACCCGTGTTGATCGAGGTGTCGACTTGACCGAGTTCTCCGGCTTTCACATTCAGGCTGGGCCGCTGTCAGAGCTCGATCGCGCTCGGGTGGAACTCGCCGAAGAAATACGGGCGATGATTCGTGAAGTCATTTCCACCGAAGCAACTATCGACGAAGTGAAACGTGTTCGCGATCAGGTGCGTGCCAGTGTGGAAGCCCTCGTGGCTAGTGCTCATGGCACTGCACAGGGCACCACAGATCGGGTTGGTGAAGCAGCCTTGGCCGATCGCGGACGCAACTTTTTGGCACGCAGCCCGATGTTGGGGTCGATGAACCCCATTGCGGTGCCGCTGGCGATTCAGGTGATTCAAGAAGGTGCGCAAGCAACAGTGGAAGGCCGCATCACTTTTACCGCGCCATACGAAGGTGCGCCGGGGTGTGTGCATGGTGGTTTCATCGCCAGCGCGTTCGACGAGGTGCTCGGGGTGGCACAGTCGGCGTCAGGCCAGCCTGGCATGACGGCCAATTTGACGGTGGACTATCGCTCGCCAACACCGCTGTTGCACGAGCTCGTGTTTCGCGGTTGGTGTGAAAAAGTCGAGGGCCGCAAAATCTT
>JBBANT010000079.1:2982-4341 GCA_040401815.1 Ilumatobacteraceae bacterium
TCGCGTCGGGCGCGAGCTTGGGGGCGTTCGGCCTTTGGCGCAAAAAACAAATGTGTTTTGCCTTTGCAGTTAGAAAATTGGGTCCAGTCAATGTCGCCGATGGGCCCGCGAAATTCGAAGTCGTCGGCCTGGTTGGGGTTCGGCATTGATGCGCCACGAACGGTGGGTTCAAGTGGAACTGAAGTAGCGGTGCGTGTATCGAAGGTGGTCATGGTTGCCTTTGCTGAAAGGGTGAAACGAAACTCTTCACATAACTCGGGCTGGTGGCTTCCCACGCTGGAAACCGGTTTTTCATCCGACCCTGAGGGGGCGGGGCCGGATGAAAAGCCCTATTCGTGTGTTTAACACTAAATAGGGCAGCAACAAAGTGTCAAGTGAATATGTGTGACGTTTGACAAATCGAGCGTTATTGGCCGGCCCGAACGACGAGCGGCCCTAGAGCAGCTCAGCAGCCAGGCTGGCGACTTCAGAACGCTCGCACGATGCCAGGGTGATGTGGCCAAACAGCGACTGGCCAGCAAAGGCGTGGATCAACACGGCGAGGGCGTTGTTGCTTTCGCCCATGTACGGGGCATCGATCTGGCTGGTGTCACCGGTGAATACCACCTTGGTGCCTTCGCCAATGCGGGTGAGGATGGTCTTGAGGGTCGTTGGCTCCAAGTTTTGGGCTTCATCCACCACCACAAATTGGCCCTGCAACGAGCGACCGCGCAGGAACGTGACCGACTCCAGGGTCAACTGGCCGCGATCCGTGAGGTCTTCAATCAGGCTGCGCGCGTCACGACTTGAACGCTCCTCAGTGAGTGCCAAAATCGCATCATGAATCGCTGACATCCACGGGTCGAGTTTTTCTTCCAATCCGCCAGGCAAGAAACCAACGTCGGCGCGACCCACCGGCACGAGGGGGCGATACACCGCGAGGCGTTCAAAGCGGCGATGTTCAACGACTTGTTCAAGTCCGGCAGCGATTGCCATCACTGTTTTGCCGGTGCCGGCGCGACCGTCGAGGGCGATAACCGAAATGGCCGGGTCAAGCAGCAGCTCGAGGGCAAAGCGTTGCTCTTTGTTGCGCGGGCGCAAGCCCCAGGCTTCGGGGGTGTTGCTGTTGAGCACGCGCAACTCGCCATCGCGCACCCGAGCCAAGGCTGACTGCGACCCATGACGCAAGATCGCGAAATTGTTGTTGTAGAGCAGTTCGGCGCCAGCAACTGCCGAGGCCTCGGCCACTTCGTTGGAATACAGCGCATCCACCGTGGCCGCGTCGGCCTCGAGGGTCACCCAGCCCATGGCTCGGTCGCTGCTCGCGCGGGCCAGCGGATGGTGCTCTTCGGCAGTTAGCCCAAGGTGGGCTGCTTTGAT
>JBBANT010000080.1:0-2032 GCA_040401815.1 Ilumatobacteraceae bacterium
TGGAAGCAGGAAGAGATGAACGACATCGACCAACAATCGATGCGCGAGGCGGTGCTTGTTGCCGCCTCCGCGCAACACATTTGCCGGCCCAACCCGTGGGTGGGCGCTGTGCTTGTTGCCGCCGACGGTCGACGCTTCAGTGGTTTCACTCAGCCAGTCGGCCAGGCACACGCCGAAGTGCAAGCGTTGCGTGCTGCCGGTGAAGCAGCGCGCGGTGCAACGATGTACGTCACGCTCGAGCCGTGCAACCACTTCGGTCGCACCCCGCCCTGCACCGAAGCAATCATCACCGCAGGTGTTGCCCGCGTGGTGATCGGCGTGCAGGACCCCGACCAGCGCGTTGCTGGCACCGGCATTGCCCGACTTCGTGATGCGGGCATCGCAGTGCAAGTTGGTATCGAAGCAGAAGCCGTGAACGAACAGCTCGCTGCGTATCTGCATCACCGCCGCACTGGTCGCCCGTTAGTCATGCTCAAATTGGCGATGACCATCGACGGCTATATCGCTGCAAAGTCTGGTGCCAATGGCTGGATTACTGGCGAACTAGCGCGACGCCGTGTGCACGAGTTGCGCGCAGCAAGCGACGCCATCGTCGTTGGCGCCGGCACAGTGCGTGCTGATAATCCACAACTCACCGTTCGCGATGCACCTGGCGCTTCACCACGACGCATCGTGCTGGGTCGTGCACCGGTTGATGCCCGCGTGCATCCATGCACCGAGTGGGCTGGTTCGCTCACCGAGTTGCTCGACACGCTCGGTGGCGAACACGTGCTGCAACTCATGGTCGAAGGTGGCGCTAAAGTCGCTGCCAGCTTTCACCAAGCCGGGCTCATTGACCGATACGTGTTTCACATTGCACCCGCAATCATGGGTGGTGGCGACGCAGTGCCCGCATTCGCCGGCGACACGGCGGCCACGCTCGCCGACGTGTGGCGTGGACGCACAATTTCTACCCAACAACTCGGTGACGACGTAGAAGTCGTGATTGAACCCCAGAGGAGCCCGGCATGACCCAAACAGCAAACAGCGCGTTCGCCGCAATTGACGACGTGATTGCGGCCATTGCCCGCGGCGACATGGTCGTGCTCGTCGACGACGAAGATCGCGAAAACGAAGGCGACCTCATCATGGCTGCCGAACACGTAACAGCCGAGAAGCTGGCGTTCATCATTCGCCACACATCGGGTGTGGTGGTGGCCCCGCTTACAGGTGAGCGCTGTGACGATTTGCGTTTGCCGATGATGGTTGACCACAACACCGAGAGCCATCGCACCGCATTCACCGTGTCAGTCGATTTGCTCGAAGGCACAAGCACGGGCATTTCTGCTGCTGACCGCGCACTCACCATTCGCGCACTCGCCGATGGCACCGTTGGCTACCAAGCATTTGCCCGCCCCGGACACGTGTTTCCGCTTCGTGCTCGCGAAGGTGGTGTGCTGAAGCGTGCTGGCCACACCGAGGCTGCAGTCGATTTGGCGCGCATGGCAGGTTGCGAGCCAGCCGGCGTGATTTGCGAAATTCAAAATGACGACGGCACCATGGCCCGATTGCCGCAACTTATCGAGTTCTGCCGCGAGCACAACCTGTTGCTCTCCTCCATCGCTGCGTTGGTGGAGTGGCGTCGACATAAAGAACGTCTTGTCGAGCGCATCGGCTCGGCACGTGTGCCCACGCAGTGGGGTGAATTTGAATGCGTCGCTTATCGCTCGACGATCGACGGCATCGAGCACCTAGCTTTTGTGCGCGGCGATATTGGCAGTGGCGCACCTGTGCTTACTCGGGTACACAGCGAGTGCTTGACTGGCGACGTGTTCGGCAGCCTGCGCTGCGATTGTGGCGACCAGTTATCGGCAGCGCTGCAACTGATCGCTAAAAACGATCACGGCGTCCTGGTGTATCTGCGTGGTCACGAGGGCCGCGGCATCGGTATCGGCCACAAGATTCGTGCCTATTCGCTGCAGGATCAAGGCGTCGACACAGTTGATGCCAATACCCAGCTTGGCTTGCCGGTTGATAGTCGCGAATACGGCAT
>JBBANT010000080.1:2132-4296 GCA_040401815.1 Ilumatobacteraceae bacterium
TGCCAACAACACCGTTGATTGCCTCGTCGTCACCGATTGACTCAGGCGTTGTTGACCACTTGGTGTTCAACACCCCGCTCACGAAGTTTCGTAGCGAACGCGCCCGCGCAAAACGGGTGCATCGCTGGTTGATTACGGCGACGGATGGTTGCTCGGCCCCAGTTGTGGGCAGCAGCGGACGATCGTTCAACTTTCGACTCGCGTGTGAGCGCCACGATCTTGCCTATGCAAACTTTGCAACACTCGCCCAACTTGGCATTGGTCACGAGTGGAACGCAGCAATGCGTGCAGCTGTCGATGATCAGTTTCAACGCGATCTGCAAGCGTCATGTGTGAAGCGCCGTCGTAGCGAACGACTGCGGTGTGATGCGTGGGCAGTGGTGTTTTTTCACACGGTGCGATTGGCAGCCGGGCCGTGAAGTGCTACTTCTGTAAAACGAGCAGCAGCAAATCTTGCAACATGCGCGCCGTTGCGCCCCAAACGGTTTCGTCATCCAGATAAAACATCGGCACCACCACTTCACGATCGGGAAACACCCAATGCTCTTGGGCAAACGTGTCAGGGCGAATGAGTTCTGTCAGAGCGACGCTGAACACACGCTCAACTTCGTTGTTAATGACAAACTCAGCCGGTGCATGCTGCAGACGCACCACGTGCGGCACAATGTGGCTCGTGCTCGAAATTGTGCGGTGCGCAGTCAACTCAGCCACCACATGAGCGTGACGAGCATCGACACCAATCTCTTCATGTGTTTCGCGAAGTGCGGCTTGTATCGAGGTTTCGCCTGGCTCGAGGCGTCCGCCCGGAAACGCGATTTGTCCGGCGTGTGTGCTCAGAGTTGACGAGCGACGAGTAAGCAGCACATGCGGCTCGTCGTTGGCTACATACAGCGGCACCAAGACGGCTGATGCATGCGCACCTGTCGCGGGCACCTGCAAAATTGGGTCGGGGCGAAAACGTGTGAGCGCACTGCACACAGCGTCAATGTCGCTCAGGGCTCGCGTATCAAGGCGGTCCCATGGGGCGTGATGCAATGCCCGCCAGTCCACCGGCCTTGGCAGATGTTGTTGACCGCCTGGTCTACGCAACCGGCTTCCAACCAATGTCCACCAGATTTGCCAGCACGGCATCAAGCCCCGCGGTCTTCAACGAAGCAAGGGTACGCCCAGGTTGTTCTTCGCCCTTTTCCCATTTTTGCCAAGCAACAAGAATTTTGGCCAGGTCGGGTGCAGGTTTGTCGAAGGGCATGCGCTGAGCCTAACGACGCAATACCACTGCGTCGTAGTCTGGTTGGGTGCGGCGCATGTTCGTTGGTTTACGACAATTCAGACGAGTCGCCGTGACACTTGTTCTCAGCGCAACGATTGTTGCTTTGCCAACAACACGCGCGGATGCCGTGGTTGGTGGAACTTCTGCGGTGGGCAACACAGCAGTCGTTCGCCTTCGCACCGGGACCACTGTTTGCAGCGGTGCCTTGTGGACGAGCCGCATCGTGGTGACTGCCGCACATTGCGTGGTGAATGCGAGTGGGGACATCACCAGCGACCCAATTTTTGTCAATCTTCCAGGCGTGGATGTGCAGCAGTCACCACAAACCGTGACCCACAGTGCGATTATTACCGTCGACGGTTGGCGCCTCGACGGCTCGGGGTATTCACAAGCCGACGACATTGCCTTCCTGACCTTGAACTCAGATTTACCAGGCGGCGTCATTCGCCGGCTTGCGACACCCGCCGAAGTGGCTGCGTGGAGGCAACAAAGCCGCGTCGTGACCTTGCTTGGTTACGGTCGCACTTCACCCACAAGCACCTCGTCATTGGCGCCAAATGCAATCGATCAGCCACTCTCCTTGCCCATCACCTGGCCGGGTTCGTTTAGCGCAAGTCAAACCACAGCTGCCGGGATTTGCTCGGGCGACTCGGGCGGCCCCGTCGTTACTCGCGTCGGCAATGACGTGGTGCTCGTCGGCATTAACTCTGCGGCATCGGGGCCGTGTTCAGAATCAAGACAACCATCCATGACAGGTTTTGCACCATCGGCATATCCCAACCTCGTTGCAAGGGCGCTTGCACTCACTGGTGGTGTTGCCGAGCCAGTAGGCGCTGTACCAGCAGTGGTGAGCGGCGCGGCGTCATCTTTGTCATCTGACTCCGCTGACATCAC
>JBBANT010000081.1:0-4259 GCA_040401815.1 Ilumatobacteraceae bacterium
CCAGCGAAAGGTTCAGTCGGCATGGTCGCACGCGATTCAATACCGGCTGGGTGCATCGCTCGCTGTGTCGCTGACACTTCCACAGCCACATAGTGCAAGGCAGTAGCGCACGCCCCGTTGGCGGCCAGCACCGAACGAGCCAAGGTGCCAGGGCCCGCCCCGACTTCGACCACGGTGAACGGTGCTGGGCAACCGAGCTCTCGCCACCAGTCATCAAGTGCACGTGCCACAACGGCACCAAACAGCGGCCCAATCTCGGGTGAGGTGATGAAGTCGCCACGGCGCCCGGCCTGACCATGGCGCGTGTAGAAACCCACCTCGCCATACAAGGCGAGCGACATGAATTGGTCAAAACGCAGTGCACCACCACTGGCGTTAATCGCCAGGCGAACTTCGTCAGCCGCCGAAAGCACCGAGAAGTTCGGCCATCTCACCGAAGCGCAACACGATTCCGGGCAGGATGCCGAACACCAAAGTTGCAACTGCGGTGATGCCAAGGGCAATTTGCAGCGACGACGGTGTCACGATGCGAGTGGTATCACCATCTGGCACCGGTCGCATCCACACTTCGCGCATGATGTTGCCGTAATAGCCGAACGCAATTACCGAGTTGACAGCACCAATGATTGCTAGTGCATATGCCCATGGGGATGCGTCGGTGAGCAGGGCTTGAAATGCAGCAAACTTGCCGATCCATCCACCGAGTGGCGGAATGCCAGCAAGTGACGCCAAGAAAATAGTGAGTAGCACGCCCAGGGCTGGCGCATACGAAAACAACCCACCCAGCGACGAGATTTCACCACTGCGGGTTTTGCGTGAAACCGCAAGAATCACAGCGAACATACCCAAGTTGGTGGCTGCATACACAATGAGATACACCACTACTGCCCGTAGGGCTGCTTCACCGGCGGCACCACCAGCAACGGCAAGTGGCATCAAAATGAAACCGCCCTGGCTCACCGACGAATAGGCAATCATGCGCACGAAGTTGGTCTGACGCAAGGCGAATATGTTGCCAACGGTCATGGTGAGTGCCGAAAGCCCCCAGATAAACGGTTGCCACACATCGCGCCCTTCAGGAAACGCAGTCAGCACCAACACCACCAGTGCCACGAACCCAGCTGCTTTGCTCGCCACCGACAAAAACGCCGTTACTGGTGTCGGGGCACCTTCGTAAGTGTCGGGTGCCCAGGTGTGAAACGGCACTGCTGACACCTTGAACGCAAACCCCACGACCACGAACACGACGGCAAGTGCCTGCACAGCGCCGAATGTGCCGTCTAGGTCAATCGACTTGCCGATGTCAACGAGCAGTGTGGAGTTAGCAACGCCGTACAACAACGACATGCCGTACAACATCACCGCCGAGGCAAAGACACCGAGCAAGAAATACTTCACGCCAGCTTCGTTGCTCTTCAAGTCGCGCTTGCGCCAGGCCGCCAACATATATGCCGGAATCGAGAGGAACTCCAGCGCTACGAACACCGAGACCAAGTCGCGTGCCGAGGCCATCATCACCATGCCCAACAAACTGGAAAGCAAGAGAAACCAATATTCACCCCGCCAGTAGTCGCCTTCTTCGATGTGTGATGACGACAACAACACAATCACATATCCAGCCAACAAAAACAGTGCTTTTACTACCAGGCTGAATTCGTCGACCACATATCGGCCGTCGAACATTGAGCGCACCGAGTTGTCATGCACCGCCAACGTAAGCACGGGCACAACGGCACCGAGCAGTGAAAAACCCGTGAGTACCGACAACAACCACTTGTTGCGCTCGGTGGTGAACAGATCCACCAGCAACACCACCGTCAAACCAACAGCCAAGACGATCTCGGGCGCGAGCGCGTGATAATCGATTGTTGGCGCCGTCCATGGCGCGGCAGCTGTTGCCAGAAGTGTCACGCGTCAGCCCCCGAACGCCCGCAAGGTCTCTTGCACTGCTGGGTCGATGACGCTGAACAACAAATTGGGAACCACACCGAGCACCACGATGGCAATCAGCATCGGCAGCCACGCCACCCACTCATAGGTATTCACGTCTTTCATCTCGTGATGGTCGTCGCCCTTGGGTGTGCCAAATGCAGTGCGTTGGTACAGCCACAACAAATACGCAGCAGCCAGCACGGTGCCAAGTGCAGCGATCACCATGTAGGTGCGATACACAGTCACATTCAGACCCGCAGCCGGGTTGTATGCCGCCAAGATCGCGGGGAACTCACCCCAAAAACCGGCGAGACCAGGCAACCCCAATGATGCCATCGTGCATAGGCCAAGAATCCAACCAAGGCGTGGCACCTGAGTGAGCATGCCTCCCAATTTGCTGATCTCCAGCGTGTGATACCGCTCTTTGACGCTGCCCGCAATAAAGAACAACATGCCGGTGATCAAACCGTGAGCCACCATGCCAAACACCGCTGCATTCACGCCGAACGGTGTGAGTGTCGAGATTCCCAACATCACAAAACCCATGTGCGCTACCGATGAAAACGCAATCAGGCGCTTCATGTCGGTCTGCGCCAAACAGCCGAACGCACCGTAGATAATGCCGATGACTGCCAGACCACCAATCCACGGCGCCCACTCGATGGCTGCGTCGGGCAACATCGGAATCGCAATGCGCACGAACCCATACGTACCGAGCTTCAGCAAAATCGCCGCCAAAATCACCGAGCCCTGGGTTGGTGCCTGCGTATGGGCATCGGGTAACCAGGTGTGAAAGGGAAACATCGGCACTTTCACGGCAAAGCCCACGAACATTCCGGCAAAGATCCACACTTGGGCGTTCTTAGCGATTCCGGCACCGTTTTCGACAAGGTACGGAATCGCAAAGCTCTCAGCGCCAGTTTTGAAAAACATCGCAAGGAAGGCAACGAGCATGAGTGCCGAGCCAAACATGGTGTACAAAAAGAACTTCAGCGAGGCATATTGACGATTTTCTCCACCCCAGACACCAATCATGAAATACATCGGTAGCAACACAATTTCAAAGAACACAAAGAACAAGATGAGGTCTTGAGCGATGAACGTGCCTGCCATACCCGTTTGCAAGATGAGCATTAACGAAAAGAAGGCCTTCGGGTTGCCCGGCGACGGTATGTGGTCGAGGCTGTAGATCACCACGAGCAGCGTGACGACCATGCTCAACAAATACAACGGCAGGCTGATGCCATCCAAGCCGATGTAGTAGGTGCTCTTGATAACGGGAATCCACTCGGTTTGGGCAACGAACTGCATCGAGCCCGCCTTGCCAAAATCAAAACTGAACAATGTGAATGCACCGACGGCAACAGTGGCGATAGAAGTAACGAGTGCGACCATCTTGATGGCTGCTTCGTTGGCTTTTGGCGTGACAAGTAAGACGAGCACGCCAAGCATTGGCAGGAAAGTGCCGACGCTAAGCACCCAGTTGTCGTCGTTGATCATCTGCATGGTGTTATCTCCCGTTGTGTAATCAGGTATTGAGAATGACGAAGACGAGTGCGACTACTGCGGCGGTTGCAAACAACAACGCGCCATAGTGACCGACTCGACCGGATTGGATTGGTTGCACGGTGGTGCCTGCCGACTGGGCAAGTTCTCCCGAAGCATTCACAGCACCGTCAACGACTCGTTGATCGATATCGCGGTACACCACGAGAGCCACGACGCGCGCCACGCGAGCGATGCCGTGCAAGATACCGTCAAGCACCTTTTGGTTGAACCAATACGCACCCTGCGCCATCGGCCCCACCACTGCGCGCACCACACCACGCTCATATAAGTCGTCCAAATAATATTTATTGGCCAACAGTCGATAGCCAGCGCGCGCCACACCGTTGCGCTGCGTGAGCCCTACCAATCGCGGGTCGCGTCGACCATAAAGCGCAGCGCTCAGCAGCCAGCTGATGGCGATGCCGGCAAACACGATTGCCAGCGACAGCAACGCCTTTGACCACCTGAACTTGGCGTGATTCACCTGTGGTGCGTAACAGACGCCCTCTACCGGGTCCTCTTTGCCACAAGGCGAGTCGCCGTAGCCGGACTCGGCTTCAGGTAGTAACAATACGAGTGCTGCCCCAGGGCCACCTGCGGACGGTTGGGCAACAACCACTGCGCGGGGCTCGACCCACTTCTTCATGTATTCCCACGACTCGCCGAACGGCGTGGCATTGAATAACCCGGAGAAAATTGCCAGCACCGCGAGAATGGCGATTGGTGCGGTGATCAAAATGCCCGACTCATGCGGTGAGTCGTGTTTGGTGTCGTGCGAA
>JBBANT010000082.1:0-4141 GCA_040401815.1 Ilumatobacteraceae bacterium
CGAACCGATCAGCATCGAACCCGATGGCGTTATCTGGCTAGGTACTGACCCCGACCGCACTTACCTCACACCCGCCCAACAGTCAGCGGTAGAGGCGAAAGCCGCACAGACAGCCGCCAACACCATTACAGCACGCAACAGCGCACTCGCAAAACTGAAAGTCCTCGGCCTTACCGACGACGAAATCGCCGCCCTCGTTGGAAGTTCAGATGAAACTGTCTAACGCTCAGAAGTCGGCGCTCACTTCTTACATTCGGAGCGTCGTCGCCGCCGTGATCGCGGTCGCCTCCACCGGCAACTACGCTCCAGACGATCTCGGCAAGGCCGCGCTCGCCGCACTATTACCGCCTCTCATGCGATGGGCGAACCCGAAGGATGCGGCGTTCGGTCGTGGCTCCGAATAAACTCCCCGTCCGCAAACTCGTCCTCCCGTCCGCGCTCATCGGACAGAAAAACGGCGAACTAGACCCGACACTTCTTCGAGACATCAAGCCGGGCGGGAAACTCTTCACGACTGCCGCGATCGCATGGGACGCAATGAAACGCGCCGCGAAGCAAGACGGAATCGTTCTCAAGCCGACCTCATCATTCGACGCCTACCGGCCCTATTCGGTGCAGAGGGCAGTCTTCGAGCAGCGCTACACCCGCGACCTACTCGAAGGCCGACCCTCTCGGACATGGAACGGCGTCACCTACTACCTCAAGCCGGGGCTCGCAATGGTCGCCGCACCCGGTACGTCGAATCATGGATGGGGCCTTGCGGTCGATGTCTGGAACGTCTCACAAAACGGGCGCCTCGAATGGCTACTCGCGAACTATGCCCGCTACGGATGGAGTCACGAAGTTCAGTCCGAGCCGTGGCACATCCGCTACACACTCGGCGACAAACTCCCCGCAGGGATCGCCGTATGAACGAAACGATCATCGTTGCCATCATCGCCGCGTTCGGCGTCATCGCCGCAGGCCTCCCGGCGGCCCTCATCGAACGAGCCCGAAAAGAGAACTCGCAAGATCATGCGAAAGTCTCAGCAACCCTCGAACACATCTCCGAGCATCTCACGGAGATCGAAGACTCTGTTGACGACGTAGCCGAAGCCCTCAAGCAACACATCGAGGACGCTCATGAGTGAACTAGGGGCGACGTTCGTTCTCGTCGAATGGCACGACGCGCACGCCTCTAGCCAGTGGATGGATGTTGCGGAACTTGACAAAGACCCCTACGTCGTGCGCACGGTCGGATGGCTACTCCCGGACGCGAAGCCCGGGCACGTCGTCATCGCTCAGAGCGTCGGATGCGACGACTACATCGATGGAGTGCTATCTATCCCGGTCGGAATGGTGCACAAAACGGTCGTCCTTGGGTATCCACAACTTCCGCACAACGATTAGATACCGTTATCGGTAAGCACTAAGGAGGCCCAAAATGAGTGATAAAAACGCTGAAATGTTTCACTATCAACGCCTCTTCGGAGTCACCGAAGACGGCCTACAAATGAAAGTAACCGTTATTACTACCGATTCGGGTAGGGTGAGGTCAGCGTCGATACAGATGCGCGCCGTCGAAGGCCCCGTCTCCGTTCACGATCACCCCGCCCAATGGTCAAAAGCCTTCCCCCTAAAACTGAACGTCATCGGGCAACCCTTCGACGGCTCAACCGATGGCGATGGCGCGGCATGAACCCGCTCACGATTATCGCACTAGCAGCCTTAGGCGTCGTCGGGGTCGGAGGCCTCTCGGCACTCCCTCCCGAGCAGGCTCTCGCCCCGGCGACCGCCGTAGTCGACCCATACGCCGACATAGCCCTCCAGACGCGTCAGGAAGCGCCAGAAACGACGCAAATAGCCCGTCGGGGTATCTGCCCGCCCGTCTACGACATGGCCTACCTCGTCGGCTTCACACCCGATCAGTCGGCGATACTAGACCGCATCGCATGGCACGAATCCCGATGCCTCACCAACGCCCGGGGCGACCTAACGAAGGGCGTCTCGTACGGCATCCTCCAGATTCACGGGCCATCATGGTGCGAACCGAACCGCTACTGGCCCGACGGCTACCTACAGGCGAAAGGCATCCTCGACACTTGCGAAGACCTCGACGACCCCGAGTTATCGGTGCTCGCCGCCCGGCTGATCTGGATGGAGGGCGGCTTCGAGCAATGGTCAACCTATGAGATGGCGGTCGGGTCGTGAACTTTTGGGACTACGTCGTCATCACCTACCTCTTCACCGCGCTCGCCCTAGTCGTCATACTGGATAGACGCTCATGATCGCCCCGGAAGAATGGCAACGCATCCCGCTCGAAGCGCGACTATGCGAACACGCGAATCACACCGACGACGAACTACTACGCGACGACCTCATCGCCGCCATCAGAAAACTCGACTGGGCTATCGCACAGATCGCAGACATGAGCGCCGAGATGATTCGCCTAGAACGTCTCGCCCATACCGTGAGCCCGTACTAATGCTTGACGACATCCTCAAAGAAGCGCACGAAATAACTCACAACGATCGCAATGACGCCTACGGCCCCCCGATAGACGACTACACGCGCACCGTAGAAATCTTCCGTCTACTCTCTGGCGTCGATCTCACACCCGAAGAGGGCGCTCTCTTCATGGTCGCCGTCAAACTCTCCCGGCTACGGCACAACATCGACGACGACGCCATTCACCGCGACTCACTTGTCGACGCCGCCGGGTATCTATGGTGCTTCGCAAGTATCGCCGAAGCACGCGGGAAACTTCGCATAAGATGAGGAAAGTGAACCGCCCCAAAGACAAGGGCGACCGAGCCGAGCGGGCGGTTGTCGACTTCCTCGACCATCACGGCTTCGACGTGCGCCGCATCGTCGCCGGGCATCACGACGACATCGGAGACATCGAAGTACACCCAGAGGTCGTGCTCGAAGTCAAAGACCGAAGAAAACTAGAACTCTCCGCATGGGTAGCGAAACTCAACGTGCAGAAAGCCAACAAAGATTCGGCCTATGCGTTTCTCGGAATCAAACTGCACGGCAAAAGCAACGCCGAAGACTGGGCCTATCTGATCGACGGCGCAACACTCATAAACATTCTGAGACTCATTCGCAAGCAATGAGAGAGTCGCCGTTCGAGTACGTCGAACTCGCACGATGGCAAGTCAACTACGCACGCGAAGAAGCACAACGCCGCGAAGACGAAGCGCGTCTCTACAAGATGCGGAACGGTACGACCGACACGGTCGGCCTCCCGGCACATGAAGCCGACCTCGTCGGGACGCTATGCGAACTCGCCGTCAGTATCGCCACCGGTATCTCGGAGCGATTCTTTGAGCGTTACGACCCGCACGCCGCCGACGTCGGCCCGATCGAAGTCCGAGGACGAAAACTCGGCTCCGCCTACCACGACGTCCGCGTCTACAAAACCGACATCGATAAAGCGAAGTTCATCGTCGGCGCTTCGATCATGAAGCAAGACGAAGACGCCCTCATCCGGCTCAACGGATGGGCGTTCACCGTTGAGGCCTACGCCAATGCGACCGACGCCCCGTTCCCTCCGCATCCCGTCAAAGGGCAAGCCCGACACCATTCCGCAGCCCTATTACGCCCCATGAGTACACTCGTCTACGAACTACCACAGGAGGCAGATGATGAGTTTCTCATTAGGTGACTACGTCACCGTCAACGAACGGCTACGAGCAGCACTAGAAAAGTTCCCCGACCTACGCGTCGCGGAACTACCGCCGAAGATCGTCGAAGCGGGCGGGAAGTTATTCGTCGAAGTGCAGATGGTCGTGCGCCGTCATGCCGACGATCTCGTCCCGATGGTCGGGCACGCATGGGAAGAGTTCCCCGGCACAACGCCCTACACGCGCGGGAGTGAAGCGGCGAACGCGGCGACGTCATGCCTCGGGCGCATCCTCGGTTACATGGGATTCGGAATCAATAAAAGCATCGCTACACAGGAAGACGTGAAGCATCGCGAACCTCAGCAGTCGCCCCGGGCGGCGTTCGTGAAGCAAGTGCCGAAGGTAGTCCCGACCCTCTACCCATCGGGCGAGTCAGTGCCCGACCCGTTCACCGGTGAGCCACAGACGAGCAACGTCTACCCGGCGGGCGACGTCACGAAAGGCCAGATGGGCAAGATGCGAGCGCTCGCCCG
>JBBANT010000083.1:0-2079 GCA_040401815.1 Ilumatobacteraceae bacterium
CTGAGCTACGTCCCCGAAACGAAGCCCCACTCTACGGGTGAGATTCGTACTCTTGATGCCGTGGCTAAAGATCTCGTTGAACCGCTGTGGTTGCCACTGGTCATATTGGTCGGGGTGTGGGTCTATCTCTGGCGTACCTCACGGCTCGGTCGATGGGTGAACATCATTGGAACTTCCGCTTTGGCCGGTTTGTGGCTGGCGTGCACACCCCTTTCTGCACTGTTGCTCGAGCGACCACTCATGGTGGAGTCGACGCTCGAAGATGGCTGGTCACCGCGCTACATCTTTGTCTTGAGTGCAGGCTTTGAAATCGCAGACGAACCCGAGATGGATGCCTCGGGTCGAGAAACCGTGCGCCGGGTGAATCGCGGTGTGATGTTGTGGCGCGACTATCCCAACGCCACCCTCGTGATGACTGGCGCCCAGCCCGGTATGCAAGCGCTACGTGAGCCAGAGCAACAAGGCCTATTAATGCAGGCCCAAGCCCAACGACTAGGTGTGCCTGCAGCCAACATCATCATTGAGGCCATCTCGTTGAACACCAAGGGGCATGCCATACAAGCACGAGATTCAGCCCTGTTCGCCCCGGATATGGCTTTGGCCATCGTCACCTCGGACTTTCATCTGCGCCGAGCACGACGTGAATTCAGTCGATACTTCAACAACATCCGGATGATCGGTTCTGACCCTGTCATCACCGATAATTCCTTTTCTGACATCTCTGTGGCATTCCTCATCCCGCGAGTTGATGCAGTGGCCAACACCACCATGTATCTCCGGGAATATGTGGCACTTGCACTCAGTGATTTCCGCAGCTGAAAAATGCTGTACGTGGCGCCCTTTATCCATATGGGTATGGGTAGCCTCACTTCGTGTTAACCACGACCGACTTCATCTACGCATATCGCATCATGCGATTGCCACTATTGGATGCCGGTGGTGCCTTCATCGGAAAAATCGATGACATTGTCGTAGTCCCAGGGCGATCCACGGAGGCACCTCGCGTGTTGGGTTACGTCGCCACCAGTCAGCGGCGGAGAATCTTTGTTTCAGCCGCCCGAGTGGCGTCGCTCGACAACAGTGGGGTGCGGCTGAAGAGTTACGACCTTGATTTGAACCCGTTTCGTACCCGTGAGGGTGAGCGTTTACTTGCTGCTGATGTTTTTGACCAGCAATGCGGCGACGAAACAGTTGCCGACGTCGCCCTGCAGTACCACGGCGGCCACCACCCTGCTTGGTACGTCGCCAACGTTCGTTTGACCAAACGCAGTTCACTACTGGCGCGCCCGACATTTCGATTGGTCGACTGGCACGAAGTTGCATCACTCTTTGCACCAACCACCCCGATTGCCGCTGAGGCAGCACGACTACGCAATATGCACCCGAGTGATGTCGCAACGTTCATCGCTTCTCTCCCAATCGAACAACGTCGCATGATTGCCGCAGCCATGGATGACGAGCGCCTGGCTGACGTGTTGGAAGAGTTGCCCGAAGATGAGCAGTTGCGACTCATCGAAGGCTTGGATCTGGACCGCTTGAACAGCGTGTTCGATGAAATGGAGTTTGATGATCTAGCCGACTTGCTGGGCACGATGGGAACCGAGCAACGCGCTCAAGTGTTGGAGTCAATGGACGAAGAAGATGCCGACACCATGCGCCAACTGCTGTCCTGGCCAGAGGGCACCGCTGGGGCACTGATGACCCCGGAAGTAATCGTATTGTCACCCGAAGCCACCGTGGCCGAAGCTTTGGCCCATGTGCGCGACCCCGAACGACATGTGTCAATAGCCGCTCAAGTGTTCGTCACCCACGGCCCCCACGAACCGCCAACCGGTGGCTACATGGGTGTAGTGCATTTTCAACGACTACTGCGTGAGCCTCCTCAAACAAAACTGAAAGATTGCTTGCAACACGAGCCAACAATCCCTCCGACGTTAAACGAGCGTGACGTCATGATTCGACTTGCTACCTACAATTTGTTGTCAGTTGCAGTGGTCGACTCGGGCAACCACTTGCTGGGTGCCATCACCGTTGACGACGTGCTTGATCGTGCTCTGCCTGCCGATTGGCGTCGTCAAC
>JBBANT010000083.1:2179-4071 GCA_040401815.1 Ilumatobacteraceae bacterium
TGTTGTTTTCGCGGGGGCACCAATTGATCGTTGACGGTGAGCACCACGCACGTCGGAACGCCGAGTGCACCAGCCCAAGGCCGGGCATCAAATTTGGCAATCGCCCGACCAGCTTGCACCATATGCCACTGGTCGCTGCGGCGCCACTCAGCAAGCATCCACCCCAGATGTCGACGCAATGGGTGACGACGTGTAATGCGCCGCGCAAACACCAGCCGCACGGTGCTCGGACGAATGAAGCGACGTGTAATCGGGCCGAGTGCTCGCATAACCCGCATTCGTAACCGATCACGTGCCGATGCACGCCACTCCAAGGCAGTTGCCTGGAGCACGAGACCTGATACCAAGTGTGGATGTTGCTTGGCCATCAGCATGGCAATTGGCCCACCCATAGAAAATCCCACCGCCACTACTGCCGACACACCAAGCTCTTCGCACACGGCTGCGGCATCGTCGGCACAATCTTCCAAGGTGAACTTGACATCGGGGCGTAAACCGTGCCCGTGTCCGCGGTGATCGATGCCAATGACCGTCGCAAACTCACTCAGTTCGTGATATGCCGTAAAAAAATTGAGGTCACTCGTTGCGGTCCAACCGTGCAACAGCAACACCACTGGTGCCTGCGGATTAACGTGCACGGCATAGCGCACGAAGAATTCGCCACGCCCCGGCACCAACACCAGTCGGGCAGGCAACAAGGCAGGTGGGTCAATGGCGTAACGAGTCGGCATCGGCTCGCAACCTATCTGGATGCCATCAATTGGTGAGGCGTCGGCTCAATGGGATGATGTGCCGACAAATTCACTCAATCGCACACCTGCGTCCAGCACGTCCTGGAGTACAGCATCATTCGGTGACTCTCCGTCACCCAGCACACGGACTCCACTAGAAAATCCACCAGCAATCACACTGCGTGCGGCAGCGAACGCGACTGCGCTGGCCATGTTTGCCACCCGATCAGCGGCACCAATCACCTCCACATGGCGTGCCTGATTTCGCCAACCACGCACTTCTACGCGCAGTGCGCCGATGCCCCCTTCGGCATGGGGTGGGGTGAGCATCGGCAGCCGCGCGGTGAGGCGGTCACGACGTGTTGCTGAAACACGCACGGTTATGCGGGTGAGGCTGGCAACACCGTGATGAAGCACTATTGGGTCGGCTAATTCAGCACGATAACAATCGCGCGGCCCGACTGGGTCGGGGAACCAACACAACTCGCGCCCACTTCCAGCCGGGCGACGCAGCCAATCACCATCGTGCCAACCAATCGACTGGCGTGACAATGCACGGTGATGTTGTTGGGCGCACGCTGGGCCGGCTGTGCCGTGCACCGCGACATGTGTTTCGTCGATTTCATCGAATCGCTTTGACAGCAGATGAACCAACAAACCTGACAAACCCGGTGACGCGGTTGCACCAACCACCAGCGTTTGCCGCATCTGGCGGGCTACGGCATCAAGGTCAAGGAGGGCAAGTGTGTCTTCGACATCGTCGCTACACGACACGACGCTGACACCGGCCTCAAGTAATCGACGGGCAGCCTTGGCGTGCGGTTCCGGACACGCGAGCACCACCACATTGGTGGTGAGCATTTGTGTGCTTGACACGGCCGAGACTTTATTGGTGGCGCGTGAAAACTTCTCCTTCACACGATGCGCCACCACCGGGTTGGTGTCATTTACGTAAATATGCACCTGACCACTAGCCACCAAGTGCTCCACCACACGTGACCCTGTTACGCCTGCGCCGATGACCCCAATCATTGATCTGTCATTTCGGTGGCGTATAGGTGCGCCATCCGCCCTGTTTGGTGGTGACTCGAGATTTACTGCTGCCCCCGAAGCGCAGAATGCCAACGACGGCAGACGCCACGGAAAGCACGAGGAGGAGGC
>JBBANT010000084.1:0-4042 GCA_040401815.1 Ilumatobacteraceae bacterium
TCGGCGATACCCGACACATCGGTAGGTTGAGGGCGTGGCTGAGCGCACGGTTTCCCCGCCTTCCGTTGATGAAGTGCGCAACCTGTTGCGGGCTGTCATCGACCCCGAACTTGGGGCCAACATCGTGGATCTTGGCATGGCCACCGATGTCGGTGTGAGCCCCGCAGGCCTCGTGACCATCGGAGTCAAGCTCACGATCAAGGGCTGCCCACTTCGTGCCCAGATCAAAAATGACATCGAGTCGCGACTTGAAGCCCACCCAGGTGTCACGAAAGTGAAAATCGAATGGGGCGAGATGAACGCCGACGAGCGCACAGAGGTGATGACAAAAGCTCGTTGGAATGCGCGTGAGAAAGCCACCGACACTGCAGTGCCCACGTCGGCTCGCGTTCTGGCGATTGCCAGCGGCAAAGGTGGCGTCGGCAAGAGTTCTGTAACTGCCAATCTGGCGGTGGCACTCGCCGCCCATGGCCATGTCGTTGGTGTCTTGGATGCCGATATCTGGGGGTTTTCCATTCCTCGCATGCTTGGAATGGCCGATCGTCTCGAAGCGCGCCGTGTGGATGGTTCAGAAAAGCCCAAGATCATTCCTAACGAGCGCATCGTGGGCAGTGGCGTGTTGAAAGTGGTGAGCACTGGCATGCTCGTCGAAGACGAAGGAACTGCTCTCATGTGGCGTGGGTTGATGCTCACCAAGGCCGTTGAACAGTTTCTCAACGATGTGCACTGGGGCAAGCTCGATTACCTGCTCATCGACATGCCCCCTGGTACGGGAGACGTGCAGATGGGTTTGGCTCGCATGTTGCCACGCACCGATTTGATCATCGTTACTACGCCGGCTGTGTCTGCGCAGAAGGTGGCCATCCGGGCTGCCGACATGGCCCAGCGCAGTTTTCTGCGCATCGCTGGTGTGATCGAAAACATGAGTCACTTCACCTGTGACCACGACGAGACATACCCACTCTTTGGTACGGGTGGTGGAACCACTTTGGCCAACGAGATCGGGGCCGAGTTGCTTGGCCAGATTCCGATTGAGTTTGCAGTCGCTCACGGCAGTGACACGGGCGAACCAGTCGCGCTCGCTGGTTCGTCGGCCGCGGCTCAGGTGTTTCGTGATATCGCTAAAAAAATTATTGCTTCAACAGTGCCTGTCACCGAGATGGCGGGTTGTTCTGCTCGCCTACTGGAGTCGGTCGAAGTCGCACTCGGCAAAAAACAGCGCTAGCCCCTTTGGTCGCAGCAAGCTGCTGACTGTTTGCTACAACAGCTGTTTGCTACAACAAAGTCGTGTAGTCGGGGTCATCAGGGAACACCACACCCACCACGCGACCGTCACTGTCGTAACGCAACTTAGGGAGAATCGGAGTCGGTACTCCAATCGTCTGGGCTGCAGCCACCGCGGCACTCGTGCTGTGGTGCGGAGCCAAAAACTGCAGGTTGGCAACGGTTGGCGGAATCATTGCCAATTCTCCGCGCTGGGCGCGACCAAGTGCATCATTCGGAGTCACCCACAAACTTGCGATGGTTTCTTTGTCGTCGTGCAACAAGTCTTGGGCAGGTGGGGCGACGGCAACAAAAAAGCGGGTATCGAAGCGTCGCTTCTCGCCCACAGGCGTAATCCAGTGGCTTACGTAGCGCATCGTGTCGACGGCAAGCCGTAAGCCTTCTTGTCGACAAAACTCAGCCAGCGACAACGCGCCATCATGCACAGCGTGTCGTGCTTCAGCAAATCGCTGCTGAGAATCTGGGTCATTGAGGCGCACGAAATCGCCACGCTCGTCACGCGCCAAGAGCACACCTGCTTCTTCGAACGACTCTCGAATCGCGGCCACCCAGTACGCCAATCCTCCACTCGGCACCCGCAACAGATCGCTCGCCTCGGCATCGGTGAGACCCTCACACAAATCATCGAGTTCAGATGCGCCATCAACGTCGTCGACTCGGCCACCTGGAAACACGTACATTCCGCTGGCGAATGCCGCTGTGGTGGTGCGCTGCATCATGAACACCTCGATGTCGTGCTCGCTATCGCGCAACAACATGATCGTTGACGCAGGTCGCAGGGGAACAGCACTCAGGTCAAGCGGTTGCTGCGAGTGGCTAGACATGTGCTGCGCCTACGCCGTCAGAGTAAACCGGATTACCGGGGCTTGCGCATTTCGCGATAATCACGAGCAGCGCCTTCAAGTGGTTCGACATCCAGCGTGACTCCGTCAATGGCTGCCACCCGCACGGGTTGGCCGTTGGTAATCGGTGTCGCCCGGTTGGTGCGGGCCCGCCAACGTGCACCCTGCACCGTTACTTCGCCTTCGGGGGAGATATCGGTAGTGGCCATTCCTTCCAAACCGATCAACCATTCGCGTCCGATTGTTGGGGTCGCAAACCGAGTGCGCACCATGGACGGCATTCCAACGATGAAGGCCAATGCCATCGAGGTGATACCTGCCACCAGCGTGAGCCACGAAATGCGCAGCACATCTTCTTGCACCGAGCCATACAGCGTGAATGATGCGATTACGAATAGCACCATGCCGATGGCGGTCCATACACGCGGAATACCCACTTGTACGTCGATGGCCAACGCGATGATGGCCAAGATCAGCAACGCCAATGCGACCGGACGCACGGGGAGTTCGGCCAGACCAAAACTTCCAAGCAGCGTGGACACTGCACCGACAAAGCCTGCGATGCCGATTCCGGCAGTGAAAAACTCGAACACCAGCAACGCCAGCCCAAACGCAAAGAGCAAGTAGGCCAATGCTGCACTGGCTGAGGTGTGCATGAGTTGTTCGAGGGTGCCAAGTTTGAAGAATCGTGTCGTGGCAGCTTCTCGCACAATTGCGCCGTCATCCCCCACCACCTCGGCAACGGTGTCCAATACTTTGCCCTTCACAGTTAGGCCATCAAGGGCAAATAACATGTTGCGCAACACCGGCACACCTTCATCAGAAATTTCAAGTCGCAGCACACCCTGCTTGCGGGCCTGTGCGGTGTCCAAGGTGCCGCTACGCAACAGGGTTGTCGCTTCACCGAGCGACAACGGCACATCATCAAGCAAAAATGGCAAACCTGTTTTACCCACGCTGGCGTTCGGCGCCATCGCAGAAACATCGGCAACAGCAAGCAGCCATGTTGACCAACCGTGGGCTTGCGCCCCGCTCGGGCCCACCCACACACCGATCGGAATCGACGAGTTGCGAATAGCCAGCAGCACCTCTTGCATACGGGCTTCGTCAATAACTGCGCCACGCGAGTTCACCTGCAATACCAGGGCCTGTGCTCCGTTGGCCGACGATCGCTCCACTGCGCGTTCAATTCCGCTGGCAACGACGCCGTCTATTAATCCTGTGACTTCAAAGACATCCACCTTGGCCAGCGCATCGGCATCGATCGGGGCCTGTGGCGCGGTGCCTGCCCCAAAGAACACGGCGAGGCTCAGAGCAAGTGCGGCGAACATGACACGACAACGGTAGCCACGCCAAGAGATAACCTTGCCTCGTGCATGTTCTGGTCGCTACCGACGCTCAACACATGCTCGACGACATCATTGCAGCGCTTGGGACTCCGGAAACTTCGTTCACGGTGTGTCGTGATGGCCGCGATGTGACACTTGCCGTTACCCAGCGCACGCCCGATGTGGCGGTGCTCGACCTCCAGGTGGGCTCGATGGGCGCCATGGCCGTAACCATGAATCTGCGACTCGACGAAAGCGGTGGTCGCTTGCCACATATCCCCGTGGTGATGTTGCTCGACCGTATCGCGGATGTGCATCTGGCACGCCGCAGCGGTGCCGAGGGCTGGCTGGTCAAGCCAATTGACTCACTGCGATTGCGACGAGCAGTCAAAGAAGTACGCAGTGGCGGAGTGTGGCACGAATCCGTGCCACCCGCAATGCAACATTCGTAGCGCTACGCGGGGTCGCCCTGCGCGCAAGACCCACATTTGAGCCTCACCGTTAGGCTTTCACTCGCAATACGGGGATTAGCGCAGCTTGGCTAGCGCGCCACGTTCGGGACGTGGAGGTCGGGAGTTCAAATCTCCC
>JBBANT010000085.1:0-3915 GCA_040401815.1 Ilumatobacteraceae bacterium
ACTCGGGCGGCACCACTAAACCCAAGGCCGCGTCCCATCGGAATGCGATCCAGCGACCACAACCCACCGCTGCCACCCGCTTGAGCAAAAGCAACACTCGTTGGATGATGTTGGTCGCACACTCGCGCGTTGCTCGGTGTTTGCGCGGTGGCCAGACCTGCTTCGAAATACATGGTGAGAGCTAAGCCCAACGTGTCGAAACCGGCGCCAAGATTCGCCGTGCTCGCCGGCACTGTCACGCGAATCATATTCACAGCGTAGTTTCAGCGCAACTTAGGCGTGACTAAGACACAGCCACGGAGTGGCTAGGACACAGTGGCAGCGATGTAGGCATCCAACGTGGCACGAGCCGTGCCGCCGTCAATCGCAGCATTGGCAAGAATCGCACCCGCCGCAAGATCGCGTGCTGCACCCGCCACCACAAGAGCTGCAGCGGCATTAAACACCACCACATCCCGCACCGCACCGCGAATCTCGCCGTTTAGCAACCCGCGCACGATGCCCGCATTGTGGGCCGGGTCGCCGCCCCGCAGTTCGTCATTGCTGGCACGCGCAATGCCGAGCGTTTGGGCATCAACCACGGTCTCGGGTTGCACAAGTCGACCAACGGTGGCAATCACCCGGTTGGGGCCGGCCAGCGACAACTCATCAAGCCCCCCGTGGCCGTGCACTACCCACGAACTTGTTGTTCGTGTCGCCAGCGCGTGGGCCATGGTGGTCATGCGCTGCGGGTCGGCTACCCCCACCAACATGTGAGCCACGGGCGCCGGGTTGGCCATTGGCCCCAGCAAGTTGAAAATCGTTGGCACGCCAAGTTCGCGACGAATTGGCCCAACATGGCGAAACGCCGGATGAAACGCCGGCGCAAACACGAAGCCGAAACCCGTCTTGGCTACGGCATGCGACACCTGACCGGCGGTCTGCTCGATGCGCGCACCGAGGGCTTCGAGCACGTCGGCGGTTCCACATTTACTAGATGCCGACCGGTTGCCGTGCTTACACACCGGCACGCCGGCACCTGCGACTACCAACGCCGCCATGGTCGACACATTGACCGACCCACTTTGGTCGCCACCCGTGCCCACGATGTCGACTGCCCTACCCGCAATTTCAGCCGGAAGATCAATCGGTGTGGCGGCTTCTCGTACGGCCTGCAGGAAGCCGGCCAATTCATCAGATGTGGCGGCTCGGTCGTTGTACGCAACGAGCAGATGGCGAATCTCATCGGGCGACAATTCACCACGCAACACACGCTGCATGCGGACATAAGCCTCGGCATGGGTCAAGGGCAGGTTGCTGTTTTTGTCGTTCGCCACCGCCAGAACACTACGAGGGCCTTTCACAACGACTGAGTACTCTTCCTGTTATGCGCTTTGTGTCGTATCTCGTTTATAAATCAAGCGTCACGCAAGACAGCGTTGAAGCGATGTCAACACCTCGATTTACGAGTGTTGTTACCGGAGCAACGGACAGTCTCGCCGTTGAAACCCAGATCACTAGCGCACCACTCTGCAACATGCTCTCTGACCATGCCGCGAAGGCTCTCGGTTTTGGCACCCTTACCCAAGTCTCGGTTTGGCGTCACTACTTCGGCATTATCACCGTGCAGATCGAAGTTGAAGTCGAGAGCAGCAAGATCACCGACCAGGCCATCCTGCAGTGGGACCAGCTCACCGACCCCCTCCAGGAAGTTATGAAATCAGACCTCAACTCAGCGCTGGGCGACGACCTGCACGAAATGTGGACCACCACCGTGTTGCTTTGCGAATCCAGCGAACTCAACACTGACCTAGTTATGGCAAAGCTTCCGCTCTTAACCAAAACACGAGCCATTCCAAAGTCTGGATTTATCAATCGTGGACTTTGCGGAATTGGAATCTCGTATCTTGAGTACAACCAGCCTCGAGCGACTGAGGAAAACAGTGCAGCGCCCGTCAACCTTCTCACGAAATCGGTTCGCACCACAGTGGCATTTTGTGCCGGCATCTACAACTTTCATCAGGATGTCCTTGTGGAGTACACGAAGTACTTCAACGACTATCAATCCAAGTCATCGAAAACCGCAACACAATTCAGGTACTTTGAGTCAGTTCGCGCATACACCGAAGCGCTTCTGGGCCCCAACGAAAGAATCGTTGCAGAGAGTTTGTGGAGCGTCTGGGACATGGAAAAAGAAGTTGAGTCAGTAGCCCGGACTGCAGAACGCCTCGAGACGGAGATTGCCCAAACGCGTCAACGCTCAATTAGCCATCTCGGTAACTCAATTGCCGTTTGCGGCGCAGGAATCGCAGTACTGGTTGCAGTTGAGCCCGTGCGGAAGCTCTTTGATTTGCCCCAACGCACCATGAGCAACTTGGCGGTCCTCGCTGGTCTGGCGACACTGCAAGTCTTGGTCGTACTTGGAATCGTATTTTCGGCACGGCGAAAGCGCAAAAGTCGAGACTGACTCGATTCCGTTTTCGCCGAATACCCGACAGACTGCATGGCTGTGTCAGCCATCGTCGTCAGCGAACTGGAATACGGGCCGCCTGGTGCCGACCAGTTGTTTTTTGACGTGAGCTTTCGCGTTGCCGCCGGCGAACATGCCGCAATCGTGGGGGCCAACGGAGTGGGCAAAAGCACGATCTTGCGCATTCTCACCGGCCAAGCGGTCGCTGATGCAGGAGAATTTTCCATCGGTGGATCCATGCTGTACATGACCCAAGACGTCGGCATGTCACGACCCACCGACACGCTGCGCGAAATGCTCATCGAGCTGGCCCCACCAGCACTACGCGACGCGGGCCGCGAACTCGTGCGCGCCGAGCAGGCCATGCATGCTGGCGACGACGACGGCATGGCTTATGCCACCGCACTCGCCCACTGGGGTGACCTCGGCGGATACGAACTCGAATCCCAATGGCAAGCAGCCGCCCAACGCAGCATCAAAAGCGAAGTCGACGACGTGTTCACGCGCCTTGTTTCTGAACTCTCTGGCGGCGAGCGCAAGCGACTCGTGCTCGACTTGTTGCTCAACTCAGGTGCCGATGTCTTGTTGCTGGATGAGCCCGATAACTATTTGGATATTCCGACGCGCCAGTGGCTCGAAGAACAACTTCATGTGTGCAAATCCACAATCCTCATGGTGAGCCACGACCGCACTCTGTTGGAGCGCTGCTCAAACAAGATCATCGCCGTCGAAGGATCCGGCTGCTGGGTGCACGGTGGGTCATTTGCCACGTTTCCCGAAGCACGGGCGAAACGCCAGGAGTTGTTGGGCGACGACTTAAAACGATGGAACGAAGAAGAGCGACGACTGTTTCATCACATGAAGATCATGAAACAACGGGCTGCGCAAAATTTCAAGAATGCCACCAAAGCCAACGGCGCCGAAACGCGTTGGGAAAAGTTCGTGGCCGCTGGCCCACCCCCACCGCCCGTGCCCGACCAGCAGATTTACGTCCGCTTGCGGGGTGCAGATGCAGCACGCCGCGTGGCCCAACTCAACGGCGTGTCAATGCACAACTTGTTTCACCCATTCAGCGACGAGATCTATCACGGTGAGCGTGTGGCGCTAATCGGCCCAAACGGCACTGGCAAAACCCATCTACTGAAAGTGCTGTCACAGGAGATGGCGCCGACCACCGGCGAGGTGCGCTTTGGCCCGCGCACTTCTGTTGGCGTCTTTACCCAAATCAACAATCGGCCCGACTTTTTGGGGCGAGAATGCATCAGCATCGTGCACGACCGAATTTCAGACACCGAACGAGCGATGAAGACCCTGGCTCGCTATGGCCTGCGCAATCAAGCACGCCAGAAGTTTGAAACACTGTCAGGCGGTCAAAAAGCACGCCTCGAAATTTTGCGTTTGGAAATTGAGGGCCACAACGTGCTGCTCTTGGATGAGCCCACCGACAACTTGGATATCGAATCGTC
>JBBANT010000086.1:0-3894 GCA_040401815.1 Ilumatobacteraceae bacterium
AGATCGTCGACCTGCTCTCCCCCTTCTCGCTGCCCGAAGCAGCAGTGTCGGCGGCTGAAGAGTCTGTTGGTGCTGCGTTTGCAGTGTCTGAGCAGGTCGGCGACCCGACGGTGTCAAATGCGATTCGTGAGGCGGCCGGTCTGTCGTTTCTCAACGGTTTCCAAGTGGCATGCACCACGGTGGGCATCGTGGCGATTCTCGGATCACTGCTCGCACTGCGATTCCTACCAGCACGCGTGGCGCAAGTGGCCGAGTAACAGAGCGTCGATCTAGTACTTCGGCACTGGAGCGCCGACATCCCATAAGTGATGCACTGGGTCGTGCAGCAGATACTGGGCGATGGTTCGCACGGTAAACACCGAGCCGTCGCTGCGAAAACCGCGGCGGCCCCACTGATCACCAACAATGCTGTCGAAGCGATCAGCAAGAAGCTCGGCGGCACTTGACAGCTCGCCGACTACGACGCTGGCTGACTGGCTCGGGTAGTCATCGTCGACCGCAGTTTTGTCTTGATCCCAGTTCTCAAACTTTGGATCGACCTGTTCGAGCATCAGCTGCAAGCGCCGGTCGAAAATACGGAACACGTCGCGTACATGGCACCCGTACTCGAGCGTCGACCACGTAGTCGCGTTGGGTCGCCTAGCCACGTCGGCACGATTTAGAACTGCAGCCCAGCGCACCGCAATGTCGCGCACCGCAGCACCAGTGTTTGCAACGTCAAACGTGCCGGCAGAGAACCCGCAGTCGGGGCACGCACGTTCGAGCACCCATGTCCAGTTCTTATTGTCGGGAACAATCGATTTGTTCACGAGCTACTTAGGCGTTCTGCGAATAAAACAGAACTCGTTGCCTTCAGGATCAAGCATCACTTGCAAAAGCCCCGTTCCTTCATCGATCACGTCTCCGAGGGCTTTTGCGCCCATTGCAACTGCGCTCGCTACTGCCTCTTTGATGTCATCAACATCCAGATCAAGATGCACACGATTCTTGACCGTTCGCTCCTCCGGCACCTTCTGAAATGACAGATAGCCAAGTTGTGGCACATCGCGAAGTGATACCCAGTCTGTTGTTGCAGTGCGCGAATCGACCTCACCACCGATAAGACCTCGCCAGAAATCGGACAGGGCCAGCGGTGCATTGCAATCAATGACGATCGACAGAAATCGTGCTGCAGGCATGCGGAGACACTAATCGGCGAGCCCAAACGCTCTACAAACGATTACCCCATACACACCTCGGTAGCCGCAGTGCCGTACGGTCAAATGTTCACCCAAGGAGCATCACATGGACATCGTCATGATTATCGGTCGAATTCTTTTTAGCTACGTTTTCATCGCCGCTGGGTTGAACCACCTCGCCAAGGCAAAGCCCTATATCGAATTTGCACAAACCCAAAAAGTGAAGTTTCCGCGTGCATCGACCTATCTGTCGGGTCTCGTTTTGCTGCTCGGTGGCCTCTCAATCGTCCTCGGTGTTTACGCCGACGTCGGCGCACTGGTGCTCGTCGTTGTGTTGCTCGTGATGGCCGTAAAAATGCACAACTTCTGGAGCAAAACCGACGAGCACGCCCAAGGGGCATTCTGGAAAAACGTTTCGATGGCCGGAGCGGCGTTGTTTTTCTTCGCCTTGGTCGCCAACGGGGGCGACTTCGGCCCCGTGCTCAGCGATGATTTGCTGAGCCTCTTCAGCAACAAATAGTTACGTCCAGCGCTGCTGGAACATCCGCAACTTCTTTGCGTACCCAAGTAAACACCTGGCTACCAGTAGCCCTTCATAAGTTCAGTTGACCAAGATGGCTGCGAAACATCCCCACGAGAGCCAAACTCAGCGAGAAGCGATGGAGTCGAGATAGTCCGTGTCGGGATCGATGCCGATGCCTGGACCGGTGGACGTCACTCGCGTATGGTCAGGCACGCTTCAGGTCGGTGACCACACCACCGGCAACACGCACGATGTCATTCGGGTTCGCACCGAAGTTGTCGTTCCACGTTCCCGCAGCAGCCCACACTTCGTCATACTGCAACAAATCCGGATCAACAAACACACGCAGTTGAGTTGTATGACCAAAGGGAGGCACGCCACTATTGGTTTAGGAAACCTGTTGTGATGAAGTCAGTTAGCAACGCGACGCGGGCGAATGACTAGTTCCCCGCCGCAGTTAGGACAGCGATTGTCCATTTGCTGTCCACAGTCCACACAATAGGTGCACTCGAAACTGCAAATCACAGCCTCGCCAGATTCCGTTAAGTGAGCAGAACACTTCTCGCATACATCACGCATCTCTAACATTTGTTCATCCTTCCTTAGACCACATTTGGTCAATAAAGCGCTGGGCTTCGTCAAAGAGCCAGCATTCGCGTAACTTCTCGTCTTCTACTCTGTACAGCAGAACGCGACGCACTCGTTTGGCAGGATCACCGAGATCTTCAACAGCTATCAAAGCACCAAGAGATTCACCAACAAGAACATCTTCAACATTAATCAACTTGCGAGCAGTACGCGTTGAAGCCTGAGCAAGAACTGCGAACGCGGCATCACGCCCGCGATGAGTTCCAGCAAGCGGACTCTCCCCCATGTAATGCAGTTCAATGTCTTCGTGGTACGAGGCCAACACTTTTTCAAGGTCCGAAGCGAGCCACGCTTTTGCATAGGCACGAAGCACTCTGCCTGTTTCATCGCTGTTCGCCATGTGACTACTTTATTTCGCATATTGAACCCTTGCTAGGCGCAGTTTGGTGCTGTGACCAAAGGGATTTCGTAAACAACTGACTAAGGCGAGCATCACTGATGCGTTATTCTTCGCAATAGTGGATTCAGCAAACTCTTTCCTCAGTGTCGTACTTGCTGTTCTCTGTACAGCATCGGCAATGGGAGACTTTCTCAAGTTGCCGAGCGTCATGAGAGCGGCTGAAATAGTTCATTGTCCACCCAACCTCTGCACTGTTCTCGGCCTGATCAAGATCGCAGCAGCGGCTGGATTGATTGTCGGTCTCACTGTCGACAAAATTGGAATTGCTGCCGCCGTGGGCTTGTCGATCTACTTTGTCCTTGCCGTTGGGGCTCACATCCGAGTAAAGGATCGCCTGAAGGGAACCCTTCCAGCCATTGGCATGCTCGCAATCAGCGCTGCAACTCTTGCCACTTCCCTCTAAGTCATCTGATCTGAGTCACTCGCGCAAGGGAGGCACGCAAAGTTTGGTTTAAGCAACTCAACTCAAATAGTCAGCGTCATCCGCATAGAACTTAATTTCGATGACGTTCCCGCTGGGATCTGCGAGTTTCCCTCCAAGTTTTCCGTTTAAATCGGCATCGACATGTTTCTCAGGTTTTGAAATCCAAGCATGCCCGGATGCAGCAACGCGATTAACAAGTTCATCAAACTCTGTCAATGAGGGAAGGACGACTCCAAAATGCCGAACACCCTGTTGGCTGACAGTCATTACTTCAAGCGGTCTCAACTGCAGCGTTAGCTGCAGGCCGAAGAACCAGGCATCAAACCAGTCTTCTCGCTCACGTCCGATACGACACCCGAGTGTGTGTTCGTAGAAATCCCTTGCGGCGTGAAGATCATCCACTGGCAACGAGAGGTGAAGCACAGGTCTATCGGTCATGTGTCGAGGATAACTTCAATGAGCCTTTAGGAATGGATGATTTAGGCGCGCTTGAGGTCGACGACCACGCCACCAGCAACACGCACGATGTCTGCAGGTGCAGCACCAAAGTTGTCGTTCCACGTTCCCGCAGCAGCCCACACCTCGTCGTACTGCAGCAAGTCCGGGTCAACGAATACACGCAGTTGGGTTGCATGACCAAAGGGAGGCACGCCACCATTGGTTTAAGCAACCCTTCAATCACCCGTTGTTGTCACACAAAGTCGTTGACGAAGACGACCTT
>JBBANT010000087.1:0-3600 GCA_040401815.1 Ilumatobacteraceae bacterium
CGCCCCAAGGTGACTTCATCGGCATATTCCAAATCGCCACCAACCGGCAAACCCATGGCTAATTGCGTGACTTTTACCCCGAGCGGTTTGAGTAGCCGGGCCATGTACATCGCCGTTACATCGCCTTCGGTGTTGGGGTTAAAACACAGAATCACTTCTTGCACCGATTCGGGCCCAAGGCGCACCAACAGCTCCCGCACTTTGAGTTGCTCGGGGCCCACACCTTCGAGCGGGTTGATAGCACCCAGCAACACGTGATAGCGCCCACGAAACTGACCAGTTTTTTCGATCGCTACCACATCGCGTGATTCTTCGACGATGCAGATGCTGCTGGTGTCACGCCGTTCGTCGGCACAAATGTGGCAAAACGCAGCCTCAGAAAAATTGAAGCACCGCTCGCAAAACTGCACCGAACTGCGCGCCTCGTCGATGGCGCGGGTCAAACGCGCGACTTCTTCGCGGTCGAGTTTCAGCAGGTGAAATGCGATGCGTTGCGCCGATTTGGGCCCCACACTCGGCAGGCGCGACAGCGCATCGATCATCGCCTGCACCGAGCGTGAATATGCCGAGGCCATGATGGCTAGTTATTTCTTTGTGTTGTCAACAATGCGTGCACCAGGAAACTGTTTGGCGATGTGATCCACCACCGACTCGGTTGGTGCGTCGTTGTTGTCGATCTCGTCGCTGTCGTGATTGCTGCTTTGATCGCTGACGAGGCTTGCCTCTTTGGGCGAAGCAACACTCTTGCTGGCAGCAGCCACAGTTGGCATGGCGCGCGATGTCTGCACCCGAACATCTACATCAATGGGTCGACCAGCAGCCGCGGTGAGTGCTGTGCACACGTGGTCTTTGAGTTCGAGACACTTCTTTTTGTGCATCTCGCTCGGCGCCGACACCACGAGCGTGTCACCCTCTAGGCCCACCACATCGACTGCTGAATACAGCGCTCGCACGGTTGCTTTCAACGTGCGCACCACGCTTGGCCACGCACCAACCAGATCGTCAGTGGGTGCAGCAGGCGAACTGGCGGCGTCACGTGTCGCGGGTGGCCGGGTTGATGGCCGGGTTGATGGCTGTGTTGATGAGTGTGTCGCGGCCCGCGTGGTGCCACCGGCGGCCGGTGACGGTTGGGCGCTCGACGTGAGTCGTGGTCGCGGTATCGGCCCCGTCACATCGCGCGGGTGACTTGCACCCGATTCCAGTCGTTCGACACGCGCCAACAACGATGCCGTGTCGTTGGCGATCACATTGCTGGCCAGGCGCACGAGTGTTACTTCAAGCACTAGCCGCGGGTCGGGTGCTCGACGAATATCGACAAGAGCTTCACCCAGTACTTCAATGGCCCGCACCACTGATGCCACGCCGTACCGCGCCGTCATGTCTGCAGCCACCTTGGCATGATCATTGGCAAGTTGCACCAACTGCGGCGCCATTGACGACAAAAACATCTCCCGCAAGAACCGCACGATTTGTTCGGTGAATGCTTTGGGGTCGTGGCCACGTTGCATTGCTGCGCCCACTTGGGTGAGCACGGCAGCCGCATCATGGGTAATCAACGACTCGATCACATCTTCGGGGCGCACGAACACTTCGGCTTCGCCCCCGCCAGCAACCACAAGTTCGAGCGCCGACAACGTGTCGCGTGCCGACCCCGCGCCTTGCTCGACCACCTGCCGAATGGCGTCAGCCGAAACCTTGAGCTTGGCATCTTGCACCACCCAGCGCACGTGGTCTTCGAGTTCTTTGGCGGCCAGTAAACGAAATTGCAAGTGTTGCGTGCGACTACGAATGGTGTCGCTTACTTTTTGTGGGTCGGTAGTCGCCAGCACAAACACCACGTGTGGTGGTGGTTCTTCGAGTGTCTTTAACAATGCGGCTTCGGCGCCGGCGCTCAACATGTGCACTTCGTCAAGAATGAACACGCGATGGCGCCCGGGGTTGCCCATTGACGCACGTTCGATGAGTTCGCGGATGTTGTCGACACCGTTGTTGCTGGCGGCGTCAAGTTCGAGCACGTCAAAACTTGCGCCCCGTTCGATGGCCAGACACGAATCGCATTCACAACACGGCTCGCCTTCGTTCGGGTTGGCGCAGTTGAGCACCTTGGCCAAGATGCGTGCGGCCGAAGTTTTGCCGGTGCCCCGCGGGCCAGAGAACAAATAAGCCTGGCCACCCCGATCATTGGCAACGGCATTGCGCAATGCCCGCACTACGTGCTCTTGCCCTTTTAGCTCGGCAAAACGCCGTGGGCGATAGCGGCGATACAGCGATTGGGTGGCCATTTCGTAGCGAGCCTACCCCTCGGGTGACCGCGCAAATTGATGCGACAACCTCACCGCCATAGTTGGGTACGGTAGATGCACGCCCATGCGTGGAGTTCTTGTCCCTTGGCGGCGTGCCGTACTGACGCCCTTGCTTGCAGTGCTGGGTGGCGTGTTGTTACTCACCCCAATTGGTGGAACCGCACAGGCGGCGTCGACGATTCCGAATGAAGTCATCTCGTCGAATCCGCAACCAAACTCCACACTCACGGTGGTGCCCACCCAACTGCAACTCATCTTCCGCAACAAGTTGGATGCCGACGATGCTGCAGCACTCGGTGTGTTGTTGCGATGCGACGGCGTGACGGTGTCGCTTGGTTCGCCGGTTATCGCTGCCGACATGCAAACGGTTTCGGCACCGCTGGCCTCGCTGCCACCAGGCGGCCAATGCACGGTTACCTGGGTCATCAATCGCAACATCGGCAGCCTCGGCACCTTCAATTTCACTTTGTTGGTCACCCAACAAACCATTCCTGCTGCGGGCGGTGCTGATGGCACGACTGAAGCCACCGTTGTAGGTGAAGTCATCACCACCACGGTGGTCCCCGAGCCACGTTTCGGGTTGCTGCTGGGGTTGTTGCGAATATTTGAATACCTGTTCGTCATTTGTGTGTTCGGTGGCTTGATGTACATCGTGATGGGTTGGCCGGAAGGGTATGAGTACGACACCACACAAAGCTTCTTGCGCACGAGTTGGATCGGCGCGGTGGTCTCGATGTATCTCGTGGTGGTTCTCCACGCTGCGCGCGCCAGCGGTGACTCGTTCATTGCATCACTGAACCCATTTTCGTGGTTTGGTGCACTCAACTCGGCGTTCGGCATTATTTTGTTTTTGCGCTTCGCGTTGGTCGTTGCAGCGCTGTGGTTGGTATTTCACCCACGACGAGTGTTGGCACCCGAAACCCAGGTGCCCGCCGTGCTGTTCTTGCTGGCGATGATGGCCACCTACGGCTTGACCCGCATCGGGCAGAACTTGTCGATCTTGACGTATGTGTTCGGCATCTTTCATGCCTGGTCGATTGGTCTATGGCTTGGTGGGTTGGCACTGCTTGCACGCGCAGCACTTGCTGGCCCCGGCGAACGCGACCTCCTCGATGCCGTGCGCTACTTTGCAAAAATTTCTGGCGCACTCATCGTGCTCACGGTGTTTACCGGCATCGTGCAGGTGTACTTGATGGATCGTGCAGCAATCTTCACGAGTGGTCACGGCCGCCTCAACGTGCTGCAGCTCATCATCGTGGCGGTGATGATTTGGCTCATGTTGCAACTGCGCACCTTT
>JBBANT010000088.1:0-3555 GCA_040401815.1 Ilumatobacteraceae bacterium
ACGGTCGCCTGGCGATGCTCGGTTTCTCCGCTTTCCTGCTGGAACTGCTCAGCGGACGGGGCCCCCTCCATGCGCTCGGCCTGCTTTGATCTCGGACTATGCAGGGTAGTGACGATCCAGATCAAACAACACCTCGTGGATATAAGCTTCAGTCCACTCGGCACCGTGGAAGCGGCTGAGCATTCCGCGCGCGGGATCCTTCTCTGCACGATAGTGGGTGTAGCGCCGTTGACCATCAAGCAGAAACCTTGAGCGCTCTTCTGCTACCGGTTGTGCTGCGCGCACTAGATCTACGTAGAGATTGAGGTACTCAGCAAAAGCATCGAATAGAGTGCTGCTAATTAGTGCATCTGAAGATTCACCCAGTGGCAGGCGAGCCCAGAGGAACGCTGGAGAGAAGTAAGGCTCTGCTTCTGTAGGAATTGGACCACCATGGGGCAAGAGTGGTTTCCAGCGGTCAAAGATGGGCAGCAAACGATTCCAGACAGGCTGTGTGTGAAGTGGATCCCCACGGTCGACCGGTTGCAAATCCAACGCCAGCAGGTGTCCGGAGGGCAGGGTCACCAGATCGGCGCCGAAGAACGGCAGGTCGTACCGGCAGCTGGGGTTGATCACCAGGTTGAGAACGGAAGCCGCTGCTCCAGCTTCCACACAGGCAGCCCTCACCTGGCGCAATTTCTCGGTTTGACACGCCCAGGTGGCGGTGTGGACTGCTACGGGTTGGGCCTTGGAACCAGTGGCTCCGGCTTGCTCAAGAAATTGTTGGGGTATCGGGTAAGCGATGGGATTGAACTGCTGAAGCACCTTGACCGCGTGCTCTAGGAAGGGCTGCCATCGCCAGTTCGAAACATTGACGGGTTCAAGACTGTTGGAACGGGAAGAGGTCATGGCTGACGGCTGGCGGGGAACAGAAACTCGTGCAGAAAACGATCAGACCAGGCCTTGCCGAAGTGGCTGGTGAAAAGTCCGTGGGCTGGGTCGCGCTCAGCGCTATACACGTCGTAATCCTCCTGCAGGCTTTGAACCTTCTCAGCGGTGATCTGTGAAGTGCGATGGTCGGCCGCAGCGCTGAGTTGCCAGTAGCAGTCAAGAAAGAGTGTAAAAGCACTGGGAAGTGATCCCTGAGCCTGCTCAGCTCCCCCACGGCAAAAAAGCAGCCATGGTGAAAAATACTGATGAGGATCAAAGGAGCGCATCGCCTCGGCACCGTGTAGATCTGGGTAATGAGTGATTAGCTCGCGTAGCCCTTGATAATAACGATCTAGGTAGTCTTGATCTTGGAGCAATGGCTGAAAATCGAGCACGGCAACCAGTTTTCCGCGGGCACCAAACCAGAGAAGATCGATACCCAGCAATGGCTGATCATTGGAGAAATCTGGATAAGCCACAGAATTGAGCACTTGCAGGCTGTCACCTGCATCCAATCTGGTCACGCGCCAGCGCCGAAATCCTGGCACCTGCCACAGCCAACTTCGGATCACGCTCTGTTGCTTCTGAGATCGACATTCGGCCAGCCCGTCGGGCGGTGGCAGGGGATGGCCCCCCGACGCTTTCAATCTGCTGGTCAGTTCCTGGAGAAAGGGATCAAACATCGTCGAGCGCAGCAGTTCAGCAGTTCAGTGGGTCAGGGGCACGAGACAGGTGGCCAGGGCCTCGGCACTGGCCCGAACCGCTTGAAGATCCTCAACGGATGGGCAACGCAGCTCTGTGCAGTAGGTGGTCATTGACACACCATCGAGGCACTGCACCGAACTCACCCGCATACGCACCTGATCTGTCACAAACCAGCAGCGCTCCGTGCCCACATTGCTGTCGTAGCGAGTGGTCACCGTCATCACACCATCAGGGGAAAAGACGTATTCACTGAGCACCGGCTGTTTCTCCACATAGCCCTTGTCCCGCACCAGGAATCCCCGGGATGGATCGCCTTCGATCGGAATGTCAATGACTACAGCGGCCTGGTCTTCGGTTCGGGCCAGGGGCTTGAGATTGCTCTCCCACCAGAAGCGAGCTCCTCCAGCGGCCAGACCTGGGTCAATGTCGAGGGCCTGGCAGATCTGCTGCACGGCAGGGTCAAAACAGCTGAAAGGCTCGATCACGAGGTTGGAATCGCCAGATTCGTCGTCCTGATGGTCGAGGTGATGGACAGCTCGACGGGTCAGCCAGACCCCACGACTGGCCTCCAGGAACTCACGCATGGATTGGGCAGGCGCCATGGTTGCAGAGGCAGCAGTGAATGGGAGCAGGGTTAGGCCAGCTCAGCGATCTGGAGCTGGAGCTGGGCCAGAACGGACTCGATCCTCTGAAGCTCGGGATGCTGGGACAGTGTGAAGGCCACCTGCTGCTGCGGCATTTTCAGCTTCTGGCCCATGCCCGTGACGTCGCTCACAATCCGATCTCGGAACGACATGAGCTGCTCAATGGCCTCCTGCAGCTCCTCGCGGCTCGGAGACGGCTCAGCAATGGCGTCGGCCGCGACCGGGTCAAAACTGGCGCTGGACATGGTGATAGCTCACTGGCGTGCCTCAGCTTATTGGCGAGCTGCCCATCAAACGCCAACCCCTGAGTGGGCCGGCCGGCAATCCGGAACAAAGAATAAAGAAGTCGGTTTTCCCTCGCAATGGCGAGCGGCATCCCTGCCCACCATCTCCCAGAACCACTGCGAGCACTAGGGCCAGAGAGTTTCGGCGACGGGAATGACGAAAGTTTGCGTGATGCATCGGATCGGGAAAGGGCTGGGGGGGATGGCCGTAGTTTTTGCAAGTGCTCAGGTGAAGAGAGAGGAAATCGCCAAGCCCTGGTCTTTCTCCCCATCGGGACCACCCGACGCTCCTCCTAGCATTCTCCACTCGTTCCGACCCCCATGCTCGACGCCTTTTCACGCGCTGTCGTCAGCGCCGATGCCAAAACCGCGCCCATCGGTGGCGGTGAGTTGGCCGCTCTCCGTAACTATGTGGCTGAAGGCAACAAGCGCCTCGACGCTGTGAACGCCATCACCAGCAATGCCTCCTGCATCGTGTCCGATGCCGTGACCGGCATGATCTGCGAAAACACCGGCC
This sequence comes from Ilumatobacteraceae bacterium, assembly GCA_040401815.1. GTDB lineage: Bacteria > Actinomycetota > Acidimicrobiia > Acidimicrobiales > Ilumatobacteraceae > F1-60-MAGs027. The sequence continues at coordinate 3,060 of JBBANT010000088.1, forward strand.
TGATCCAGGCTGGCGGCAATTGCTATCCGAACCGCCGTATGGCTGCATGCCTGCGTGATGGCGAGATCGTTCTGCGTTACATCAGCTATGCCCTGCTGGCCGGCGATGCCTCCGTGCTGGATGACCGCTGCCTGAACGGCCTGAAGGAAACCTACATCGCACTCGGCGTGCCCCTGCAATCGGCTGGTCGCGCTGTGGCCATCATGAAGGCCTCTTCCACGGCTCACATCAACGAGACCAACACCAGCGGCACCAATCCTGTTGAGACCCGTTTCCGCAAGATGGAAACCGTGAAGGGTGATTGCTCCGCCTTGGTTGCTGAAGCAGCCTCCTACTTTGATCGCGTGATCGGCGCGCTCGGCTGAGCCCACAAGATATCAGCTTTGATCTTTTAACAATCCAAACTTCTCCTGCTGAGATCCACAATGAAATCTGTTGCAACCACTGTTGTGACCGCCGCTGATGCCGCTGGTCGCTTCCCCTCCCAGAACGACCT
>JBBANT010000089.1:0-3299 GCA_040401815.1 Ilumatobacteraceae bacterium
ACACGCTTGTTGTACCTCTACCCGAGTGATCTGAGCGATGAATTGATCGAAGTAATTCTCGATAGTGGTGTGCCGTACTTCGACCTCTCGTTGCAACACGTGTCAAAACCGCACCTGCGGCGCATGCGGCGATGGGGTGACGGCGAGCGATTCTTGCGTCGCATTGCGGACATTCGCGCCCGTGCGGCGCAAGCCACCTTCCGCAGCAACTTCATCGTGGGTTACCCAGGCGAAACCGAGGACGACCACGACCAGTTGTTGTCATTCGTCGGCGAGGCATCGCTCGACTGGTGCGGCTTTTTTGAATACAGCCCCGAAGAAGGCACCTACGCGCTCGGCCTACCCGATCAGGTGCCCGCCAACCTCATGCACGAACGCATCGCCGAATTGCGCGAAATGCAGGATGCCATTACTGCTGCCAAACGCGACGAACTCATCGACCAAACACTCGAAGTGCTGGTAGACGAACCAGGTATCGCTCGCAGCCATCACGAGGCACCGCAGATCGACGGCATCATCCGAGTGCCGCTCACCTTGCCGACGGGTAGTTTTGCCTCGGTGCAAATCGTGGATGCGCAGGGCCCCGACTTGGTGGCACAAGGGGCCGACAGTGCCGGTTGACCCGAACGCACTCATCACCTGGGCCAATGCGGTCACAGTCGGACGCTTGGTGGTGTCGCCATTGCTGTTCACCGTCATACCCGTGGCACCCGGTGGCTCGTGGGTGGCGCTCGGGGGTTGGTTCGTGTTGTGTGCCAGTGATGGCATCGACGGATTTTTGGCACGACGGCACGGCATCACCCGCAGTGGTGCATTTCTCGACCCGCTGGCCGACAAAGTGCTCGTGCTGGGTGCGATGTTCACGCTGGTGTCGCGTGGCGTGTTTTGGTTGCTGCCCGTGGTCATTATCGCTGCACGCGAAGTGATCGTGAGCGTGTATCGCGTCGTGGCTGGTGCCAAGGGCGTGTCGGTGCCCGCTAGTCGCACAGCAAAAATCAAGACCCTCAGCCAGCAATTGGCCGTTGCCGGGGCGCTGATGCCGCTCACGTTTGACGAACGGTGGTTGTGGTTGTCGTTGTTGTGGCTGGCAGTAGCACTCACCTTGGTGTCGGGTGCCCAATATGCGTGGAAAGCCGTTGCTGCACGGGGGAGGCCCGCTGGTGCGCTGTGATGTTGTTGCCATAGGCACCGAGTTGCTGCTTGGCCAAATTGTCGACACCAACTCGTCGTGGTTGGGTGAGCAATTGGCAGCAGCAGGAATGGATTCGTGCCTGCAAGTAAAAGTGGGTGACAACCAAGCCCGTATTGTTGCGGCCTTGCGCTCGGTGCTGCGCGATGCCGACGCGGTAATTATCTGTGGGGGTCTTGGGCCCACGCACGATGACATCACCCGCGAGGCCATTGCCGAAGTGATGGGGGTCGAGCTCGTGCTTGACGAAGTCATTGCCGATCGCATCGCCCACATGTTTGCCAGTCGCAACCGCAAGATGAGCGAAAACAATCTGCGTCAAGCAATGGTGCCAGTCGGTGCTCAGGTGATTGAACAAAAACGGGGCACTGCACCAGGGCTCATTTGTCCGGTTGGTGACAAGGTGTTGTATGCCGTGCCAGGTGTGCCGTATGAGTTGCACGAGATGTATGAGCGCGCGATACTTCCCGATTTGCTCGCTCGCTCGGGCGAGCAGCGCAAGATCGCTTCGCGAGTGTTGCGCACTTGGGGCGAGAGCGAAAGCGGGTTGAACGAGCGCCTGCAGCCAATCATCGATGAGCTCGACAAGGTTGGCAACCCGACGCTGGCGTTTTTGGCTAGCGGATGGGAGGGCATCAAGGTGCGGCTCACCGGGCGAGGTGCCGACACCGCCGAGGTCACCGCACTGCTTGACGTGTGGGCCAAGCGTGTGGCGGCCGAGATTCCTGAAGTGGTGTTCGGCTATGACACCGACACGATGGAGTCGGTTGTGCTCGATTTGCTACGCCAACGCGGGCTCACCATTGGTGTGGCCGAATCGGTAACGGGCGGCTTGGTCGCCGGCCGGCTTACGGCCACCGCAGGTGCCAGTGACGTGATGCGCGGTGGGGTAGTGGCCTACGCCAGCGAGGTGAAGTTCGACTTGTTGGGTGTGCCCCGTGGGCCAGTGATCAGCGAAGAAGCCTCACGAGCCATGGCTCTAGGGGTGTGTCGCACGGTGGGCTCTGCAGTGGGCTTGGCGCTCACGGGTGTGGCTGGGCCTGACGAACAAGACGGCGCCAAGGTAGGCACGCTGTGCATCGCTGTGGCGATGCCTGGTGGCGTAGCCAGCTCGACCACGGTGATGCTGCCCGGAGACCGCAAGACCATGCGTGAACTCGCTGTGATCTCGGCGCTCAATTACCTGCGCCAGTTGCTGCTGCGCAGCTAGCCACCTCCGCCACCCTGTATCCGCCACCCCTAGGTGCTTTCGGGCGGTCCCCGTGCGGGTTGTCTGTATGGTATCACTGTGATACCATACAGACATGGCTATGACACTTCGACTCAGCAAAACCGAACAGCAACAACTCAAGCGAGCCGCAAAAGCATGCGGAATTTCAATGCAGGATGCAGCTCGCACCGCAGTGCGCGAGTGGGTGATTCAAGTTGACCACAACAGTCGCATTGACGACGCTGCGGAACTGATCATGAAGGTTCATGCTGATGCACTTCGCCGGTTGGGTGAATGACTCGCAGCATTCGCTTCCTCGATTTGGAAGACGTCCTGAGTTTGGGTCGTCGCCTATTGGGCGATCCTGTACCCATTCGTGACATGGGCCTTCTCAATTCGGCCGTCTTACGACCGCAGACCACATTGGCGGGTGATTATGCGTATCAGGACATCTATGAAATGGCGGCCGCGCTACTGCAGTCCATCGTTGGCAATCACGCGCTTATCGATGGCAACAAGCGTTTGGGGTGGTTGTCAACGGCTGTGTTTTTGCAAATAAATGAAGTCGTTGTGAGTCATCTCCACAACAATGACGTTTATGACCTTGTGCTTTGGGTTGCCTCTGAGTCGCCGTCACACGGAGCAATAACTCATCGGCTCCGAACTCTTTTGGCGCCATAAATCCCAGGCCAACCAGAGCGTTGGGAGCCGTGATTCTGGTGAATAAGAAAGGCCCCGGTCTTTCGACCGGGGCCTTTCAACCACCCCGAAGGGTGGCAGATTGCGTGAGCCTTAGGCGGCTCGGTAACCCTCTGCGTTGGAGCGAGCAATTGCGATGCCCAAGATGATCAAGCCGTAACCAGGCTTGGCCAAAACGTCGGCAATGGTGTAGCCGAACTG
>JBBANT010000090.1:0-1835 GCA_040401815.1 Ilumatobacteraceae bacterium
GTGCACGTGAAGTTGGTGGCCGAAGTTGGCGTGGGCACCGTGGCTGCCGGCGTGAGCAAAGCCAAAGCCGATGTGGTGCTCATCTCGGGGCACGACGGTGGCACGGGTGCGTCGCCGCTGACTTCGCTCAAACACGCTGGTGCACCGTGGGAACTTGGCTTGGCCGAAACGCAACAAACGCTCATGCTCAACGGTTTGCGTGACCGCATCGTGGTGCAAACCGATGGGCAGATGAAAACCGGTCGCGACGTGATTATTGCCGCGCTGTTAGGCGCCGAAGAATACGGCTTTGCCACCGCGCCACTAGTGGTGAGCGGTTGCATCATGATGCGCGTGTGTCACTTGGACACTTGCCCCGTGGGTATTGCCACGCAAAACCCCGAGCTGCGCAAAAACTTCTCGGGTCAACCCGAGTTTGTGGTGAACTTTTTTGAATTCATCGCCCAAGAAGTGCGCGAATATTTGTCGCTGCTTGGCTTTCGCACCGTGGAAGAGGCCGTCGGGCGGGTGGATCGCATCGACCCACAAGTCGCCGTCGACCACTGGAAGGCGAGCGGCCTTGATATTGCACCGATGTTGACCGTGGCGCAGAACCCCTACGGCTCGACACTGCATCATTCGGTGGCCCAAGACCACGGTTTGGCCGACGCGCTCGACAACGAGTTGATTGCCCGCAGCGCTGCTGCACTCGACGACGGCCACCGCGTGGATATCACACTGCCGATAAGCAACGTGAACCGCAGCGTGGGCACCATGCTCGGCAGTCGTCTTACGCGCAAGTGGGGCGGGGCGGGCTTGGCCGATGGCACCATCACGTTGCGCTTCAGCGGTTCGGCGGGCCAATCGTTCGGTGCGTTCGTGCCGCGGGGCATCGACATGTTTTTGGAAGGCGACGCCAACGACTACCTCGGCAAAGGTTTGTCGGGTGGGCGCATCGCCGTGCGACCCGACCGCCGTGCCACATTCGCCGCCGAACACAACGTGATTGCCGGCAACGTGATTGGTTATGGCGCCACGAGCGGCGAGATGTATTTGCGCGGCATGGTGGGCGAACGCTTTTGTGTGCGCAACTCGGGTGCCACCGCAGTGGTCGAAGGCGTGGGCGACCACGGATGTGAATACATGACCGGTGGGCGAGTGCTGGTGTTGGGCGCCACGGGCCGCAACTTTGCCGCGGGCATGTCGGGTGGCATCGCCTATGTGCTCGACGAAGCCGGCGATTTTGCCTCGCGCGTGAACACCGACATGGTCGACATCTTGCCGCTCGATGCCACCGACCACCAATGGTTGACCACCACGTTGCAACGCCATTACGAACTCACCGAATCTGCCGTGGCCGCGCGCTTGCTGGCTGCTGGTGTGGCCACAGCGCCACTGCGCAAGGTGATGCCCCGCGACTATGCCCGCGTGTTGCGCGTGATCGAAGATGCCCGTGCGGCCGGCTTGGACGAAGCTGCCACATCGCAAAAAATTATGGAGAGCGTCAATGTGTAAAGCAGGCAGCCATGGGTGAGCCAACCGGGTTCTTGAAGTGGGATCGCGCCACACCTAAGCGGCGGCCGATTCCTGTGCGGGTTGCTGACTGGCGCGAGGTGTATGAGCCGTTTGATGGCGACAAACTGCGCCAACAAGCCGGCCGCTGTATGGATTGCGGCATTCCGTTTTGCAACAACGGCTGCCCGCTCGGCAATTTGATCCCCGATTGGAACGACCTCGTGTATCGCGACCATTGGCGCGACGCCATCGAACGTTTGCATGCCACCAACAACTTCCCCGAATTCACCGGGCGCCTGTGCCCAGCACCCTGCGAGTCGGCGTGTGTGCTCGGCATCAAC
>JBBANT010000090.1:1935-3148 GCA_040401815.1 Ilumatobacteraceae bacterium
ATGAAAGCCGAAGGCACCGAGTTTCGCACCAACGCCGTAGTTGGCGGCAATGTGGATGTCGAAATTTTGCGCGCCACCCACGACGCCATCGTGCTGGCCTGCGGTGCCACTGCCTGGCGCGACCTACCCGTGCCGGGCCGCAAGTTGCAGGGCATTTATCAAGCCATGGAATATTTGCCGCTGGCCAACAAAGTGCAAGAAGGCGACTACACCGAGCCAGAAATTACGGCTGCTGGCAAACACGTGGTGATCATTGGTGGTGGCGACACCGGGGCCGACTGCTTGGGCACCGCCCATCGCCAAGGTGCAGCATCGGTGACGCAGCTCGAAATTATGGCGCGCCCACCCGAGGTGCGTGGCGACGACAACCCGTGGCCGCAGTGGAGCCTGGTGTATCGCACGTCATCGGCCCACGAAGAAGGCGGTGAGCGCGTGTTCAGCGTGTCGACCGAAGAATTCGTCGGCGACGACCAAGGCAATGTGCGTGCACTCGTGCTGAATGAAGTGCAACTTGAAGGCGGCAAATTTGTGGCAGTGCCCGGCACCCGCAGCGAACTGCGCGCCGACATGGTGTTGCTCGCACTCGGTTTTGTGGGGCCCGAAAAAGGTTCGTGGCTCGACCAACTGGGTGTGGCACTCGACGAACGCGGCAATGTGGCGCGCACCGACGACTATCGCACCAACGTGAATGGTGTGTTTGTGGCTGGTGACATGGGCCGTGGGCAGAGCCTCATCGTGTGGGCCATTGCCGAAGGTCGTGCTGCGGCCGCCGCCGTAGACAAACAGTTGATGGGTTCTTCGTCGTTGCCGTCGCCGATTGTGGCATCAGCGCGTCCACTTGCCTAAGCCCCCGACAGCGTAAACTCGTCGCAATGCGTACACGATGGCTGGTTCTTGCGTTGGCGCTCAGCGCTTGTGGTGTGGATGCCGCTGGTTCGGCCACCACCATCGTGCCGATCGGCCCAACTGACTTTGCCACCATTCCGCCTGCAGTCACGACCATTGCGGTGGCCGTGACCACGTTGCCACCCGGTGCCGTTGGCATTGAACAAATTTATGTGGTGCAAGCAGGGGATTCACCCATCAAAGTGGCCAGTGCTTTCGGTATTTCGGTCGAGCAATTGCTGTCGTGGAATGGCCTGATTTCCACCGCGCAGTTCCCTTACCCCGGGCGACAGTTGAAGATTCCGCCGAGTGCGCAAGTGACCGTGAA
>JBBANT010000091.1:0-1765 GCA_040401815.1 Ilumatobacteraceae bacterium
ACCAGCATCGCCGACGAAGTGGCGTACTCGTGGAACAAAACACCTACTGCTTGTGCCGTTGCCATCATCAGCAAGGTCGAAGAATTCATGCGTCAAGTCGACGAAGCAGCACAGCGTATTGCAACCGTGGTGCTAGCGGCGCTTGCCAACAGCGAACGCCGCGTGGCAAATGCCGTCGGCCGTTTGGGCACTTTGCGCACCACAGCATTGGAAAGTGCCAAGGCAAGAATCAACGAGCTGGCTGCCCAAATCGTCGGCTACGACCCGGTGGTGTTGATGCGCCGCGGATGGAGCATCACTTACGGCACCGACGGAAAAGTACTCAAGTCAGTAGAAGGTCTTGATACACGCACCGAGGTAACCACGCGCCTGGCCGACGGCACGCTGGTGAGCACCATTACCAACATCGCAACAAATACGTCAACAAAACAGTCAGCAAAGGAGAGCAAACATGGCTCGAAAAAATGATCCCGCAAGTGTCGGCTACGAACAAGCCGTCACCGAACTTGAAGAGATTCTTGATGCATTGTCAGATGATGACATCGATGTCGACCATCTGGCCGAGCAGGTGAAACGGGCCACCGAACTGGTGAAGATTTGTCGCGATCGCATCGCTGCAGCGCGACTGGAAGTAAAAGAGATTCAGCTTCCAGAAGATTCACGTTGACGCTGGCGTAGTCTCGTCTCGTGACTACCGCGCCGGCATCAATCCGCGATATCGCCGGGCGTGTTGACGAGCGATTGCGAGCGTTTCTAGCCACCGAGCGTCAACGCTGGACCACCTTCGACGCTGATCTTGCTGCGCCGTTCGATGAACTCGAACGCATGGTGGTGGGCGGGGGTAAACGTCTGCGACCGGTGTTTACCTACTGGGGGTTCGTGGGGGCTGGTGGCGCCTCAACTGATGCACGGGTCATTGACGCCGGAGCAGCGTTCGAACTACTGCACGCCTTTGCGCTATTTCATGACGACATCATGGACGGCTCGACCACACGGCGCGGGGCCATCACCACGCACGAGTCGATGCAAGCCGAGCATCGCAGCCGCGGTTGGTCGGGAGACGCACGACGCTTCGGCGACGGTGCAGCAATTTTGATTGGTGATTTGTCGTTTGTCTATGCCGACATGCTGCTCGCCAGTCTCGGCGTGCGCGGTTGGCAAATGTGGAATGAACTACGAGTCGAACTGAATATTGGCCAGTATCTTGACATGCTCGGCTCGGCCCAAAACGAGCGCCGCCCGGACAAAGCAGCGCGCATCTGTCGCTATAAGAGTGGTAAGTACACCGTCGAGCGGCCGCTGCACCTTGGTGCACTCCTCGCCGACGAGGCGACAGAGCTACTGCCCACCTACTCGGCGTACGGCCTGCCACTCGGTGACGCGTTTCAGTTGCGTGATGATGTGCTCGGCGCATTCGGCAATTCGGCCATCACCGGCAAGCCCGTAGGCGACGATCTGCGTGAGGCCAAACCGACACCAATCCTGGCAATGGCACTGCAACGGGCCAACCCAGCGCAGCGCACGGTGCTTGAGCGAGTAGGAAGTGGTGTGCTCAGTGACACAGACGTCGCCCGTGTGCAAGAAGCGATCGTTGATTGTGGGGCACTAACCGAGATGGAGTCAACGATTGAGCGCCTCACCACCGAGGCCATCACGGCGATTACAGACGCAGCAATTGATCAGTCGGTGCGTAATCATCTCGTAGAACTTGCACATTTCGTGAGCGACCGACGAGCATGAGTAGTCCTATGCATGTTGTTGTAAT
>JBBANT010000091.1:1865-3133 GCA_040401815.1 Ilumatobacteraceae bacterium
ATGTATCGCGCTGTATATGAAGATGGCAGCGAACTCATGGTGCGTCACGGGCGCGAGGCGATGGCTGAAGAAATCGCCAAGTTTTCCAACAAAGTTGAAGCCGATTCGTTTATTAAATTTTGTACTTGGCTGGAAAAAATATATAGAGCCGAGATGTCGTCGTTCATCGACACCAACTACGACTCGGTGCTGGATTTGGCCAAACCCTGGCGCGATGGTCTGCGGTTGGTGCAGCTGGGGGCATTTCGTAAACTCGACAAAAAAATTGGTGGCTTTTTCAAAGATGATCGCTTGCAGCGCATTTTTAGTTTTCAATCGATGTATGCCGGGTTGGCGCCTTACGAGGCGCTGTCGCTGTACGCAGTCATTACCTATATGGATGCCGTTGAGGGTGTGTATTTTCCCGAAGGCGGCATGCATGCCATGGCCACAGGTTTGGCAGCAGCGGTGGAGAAGGCGGGTGTACGCATTCAGTACGGCTCGTCGGTGTCGCGCATTTTGCGATCAAGCGGCTCGCGCGGTTACGTAACTGGGGTCGAGCTCGAAAACGGTGAGCGCATCTCGTGTGATGCTGTGGTGTGCAACCCCGACTTGCCCGTTGCGTATCGCACCTTGTTGGGTGGCGTTGACGCCCCGCGAGCGGCCCGTAACGGAAAATACAGCCCCAGTTGTTTGTTGTGGATAGCAGGAGTCAAGGGTGTGCCGCCGGCGAATGCAGCGCATCACAACATCCACTTCGGCGCCGATTGGAATGGTTCGTTTAAAGCGCTCATCGAAGACGGTGTGCGAATGCCCGACCCGTCGATTTTGGTAACGCTGCATTCCATTGACACACCTGGCTTGGCACCCGACGGCCACAGCACGTTGTATGTTTTGGAACCCACACCAAACCTTGACGGCAAGATCGATTGGTCGCGTGAACGCGACCGCATTATGGGTGACGTGCGCGAGCGGGTCGCTCGACTCGGATACCCAACTGAAGCGGTGGTCGAGCGAATTTATGACCCGTTGGATTGGGAGCGGTTGGGCATGGAGCGCGGCACGCCGTTCGCCTTGGCCCACACGTTTTTACAGACTGGTCCGTTTCGCCCGAACAACAAAGACAAGCGCGTACCCGGACTGTTTTTCGTTGGCTCATCAACGGTGCCTGGTGTGGGCGTGCCGATGGTGTTGGTGTCGGGCAAACTTGCGGCTCGGCGTATTGCAGATTATGCCGCCGAGCGCAATGGCAGGTGAGTGTTGACACCATCACCGTCGTCAAAGTCGTC
>JBBANT010000092.1:0-3117 GCA_040401815.1 Ilumatobacteraceae bacterium
CTGCGGGTGCGTGGTGTTGCAAAACGCGAGCGCTTCATCGTTGCCCAAGAATGGCTCGAGCGTGTGGGGCTAAGCGGCTTTCAACATCGTCGCACGGCGAGTTTGTCGGGGGGTGAGGCCAAGCGTGTTGCGCTTGCCCGCACATTGGCTGGTAGGCCGAACATCGTGCTGCTCGACGAGCCACTCAACGGCCTTGACGATGAGCTGCACGACCAGTTGCTGGGCGATGTGCGCAGCCTTTTTGAGCAACTCGGCACCACAGTGGTGCATGTAACCCATGACCGTGCCGAAGGCGCTGCGTTGTGTCATCGCTCTATTGAGTTTGCAACGTTGTCCGCATAGGTGATTGCCCGCCAGACTTGAAGGCAATGTCATCAGCCTTCACGATTCGACACATCACCGTGGCCGATGCCCTGGCTGTGCGACTCGATGTGTTGCGACGGGGCACACCATCGCAAGATGCCGCATACGACGGTGACGACGAGCCGCAGACCGCCCACATCGGCGCCGCAATCGGCAACCGCGTGGTAGCCACTTCAACCTGGCTCATTCGGCCATGGCAATACGACACCACAACATCAGCGGTACAACTACGCGGCATGGCCGTGCTCGACGAGATGCAGAACTCGGGCGTCGGGCACGCACTCATTGATGCCGGCATGGCCCACGCTCACAGTGTTGGCGCTGGATACGTGTGGGCCAAAGCCCGTGATTCAGCGTTGTACTTTTACGAGCGTTGTGGCTTCCACATCGTTGACGAGCAATTCATCGAGCCAGCTTCGGGCATGCCGCATCACTTGGTGTTGCGGGAGACAGTTACGAAGTAAAGGTCACTTTGGTGGTGTACAGCGCTGCAGTGCCATCAGCCAAGACCGCGTCAAACTCCAGCGTCCACTCACCTGGTGTCGGCACGGCAAGTTCGTAGTGAAAGTGGTTCGTGCCACTCTTTTCAAACCACAACACCAATGTCGACAGCGCCGCATCCGGCGGTATCAGGTTGCCGGTTACCGACACCACTTGCTGCAACTTGCCACCAGGCGGGGAGAACTCCATGTGCACAATGACGTCGCCGACTTTGGCAGGCGCCACCGTTACATCTGCAATCACATTTTCTGCCACCAGCGAAGCATTGAACGCATCTTTGCCACCAGCGTCGTGCACACCCTGCTTGGGACCATTTGATTCACCGCCACAGGCAGCAATCATCAACATCGCTACGACGAGCGATGCCGCCATTAGTCGAGTGCGCATTAATAGGCCTGCGGGGCGGGCACCCCGGCAACGGTGATGCGGTTGTAAAACCATGCCAAGCGATCGTTCGGTGCGAGTTTTTGAATCACTTCGGGCAGTGTCGTCAGCCCCATCGGCTTGCGAGCCTTCCACGACATCACTTGTCGATCTAGGTCGTAGCGAACAAACAATGGTGTCCAATCATGGTGGGTAAAACCAATGTTCAAGTCGGCATGATGCACCTCAACTTCACACCAACGCATCAGCACCAGATCTGAAATGCGCACACGCGGCGCACCATCGGAGTGTGACTTGATGCCATAGCCATCCCAGGTGGTGGCTGACGCCCCCGCCCACGCGGCTTCGAGTGTGTAGATCGACACCCGCGTGTCGGCGACGAGCTCTGTGGCGGTGCGACTTGCACCAGCTTCAATTTCCGCAACCCGACCCTCCATGCCACCCGGATACTGCGGCGACTCTTGACCCCGGGTTGCGGCTTCGAACATGCGCGCATGACTATCGGCGTTGCGCGCCAAGTGGTTCAACACGTGACCCCGCGACCAACCGGGCAGCAGCGAATCTGCTCGAGCGTCGGCATCACTCAACTCGGCAAGGCTTGCCAGCAAGCGTTGGTGTGCTGCTGCACAACCAGCAACCTGGGCATCTAATGCTCGTGCTGCTACTTCGTCCAAGACTTCTAAGGCTCTCCGTGGCTGCGCTGTGGCACGACCACCACCGTACCGTCTTGTTCGTGAATGACGCGGGCAGAAACGCCGTAGAACTCAGCCAGCGTTTCACTTCGCAACACTTCGCGAGCACTACCGCGTGCAACGCCCACCCCTTGATGGAGCAAGAGCAATCGATCGCTATACAAACCAGCCAGCGTGAGATCGTGCATCGCTGATACCACGATGAGGTTCTTGGCCCGCCGCAGTCGATCGACGAGTTCCAACGCGTGCTGTTGGTGGCCAAGGTCGAGCGCACTCGTGGGCTCGTCAAGCAGCAGCACCGGAGCTTCTTGGGCGAGTGCTCGCGCGATCACAACGCGTTGACGCTCACCGCCCGACAACGTGCCGAGCATCCGTCGGGCATACACCGCCAATGACAGTTCCGTAATGAGGCCGGCGACGACGTCGCGATCGTGCGCCGACTCGCGCCCGAATGTAGAGATATACGGATTGCGCCCAAGCATGACGTAGTCGGTTACCGACATGTCATCGGGCAACACCGGATCTTGCGGTACAAAAGCCACTTGCCTAGCCAATTCGCGGGCGCTCAAGCCACGTATTTCGCCGCCGTCAAGTTGCACGCTGCCCGAAAAATCAACTAGCCCAGCGAGTGCCCGCAATAGCGAAGATTTGCCCGCACCATTTGGGCCAATCAAACACAGCCACTCGCCTGCCGAAAGCGTTTCGTCGACACTGCTGACCACTGCACAGCCGCCGTACTCCACACGCACGCCACGCAGGGTGAGGCCATTCATTGGCGGGCCTCACGCATGCGCAGCAAAAACAAAAAGAATGGTGCACCGAAAAAAGCAGTTACTACACCGATGGGTGTTTCAGATGGCGACGTAAGGATGCGGCCGGGTATGTCGGCGGCAATCAAAAACGCCGCACCGGCAAACATGCTGAGCGGCAGCACGATGCGATTCGACGAGCCCAGCAAGAGTCGCACCGCATGCGGCACAATGATGCCAACAAACCCAATAAGTCCACTCACTGCTACTGCTGCAGAGGTACCGAGTGTTGCTGCCAGCACCACGATGATGCGAACTTGGCTCACATTCACACCAAGGGCTCGCGCTTCGTCGTCGCCAACCCGCAACACGTCGATCACCCGTCGATACAGCAACAGAGTTACTGCACTCACCGCAATATATGGCAA
>JBBANT010000093.1:0-3049 GCA_040401815.1 Ilumatobacteraceae bacterium
CGCCCATGTAGCCTTGGCTACGCGGGCCAATGTCGTCCCGGTGCCCACTGCGGTGGGTGCACCAGTAGGTACGACCATTTCATAAGGCAGCCCGAGTGAACCACGACTTGCCGTCAGCGCACGGCCTATACGACCCCCGCTTCGAGCACGACTCGTGCGGCGTGTCGTTCGTGGTGCACGTAAAGGGCGAGGCCAGCCATCGCATCGTGCAAACCGGGTTGGGTGCCTTGTGCAGCATGGAGCACCGCGGTGCCACCGGTGCCGAACCCGAAACAGGGGATGGCGCGGGCATTTTGCTGCAGGTGCCCGACAAGTTTTTGCGCAAAGTGGCTGGCGTTGCGCTGCCGGCGGCTGGTGCCTATGGCGTGGGCGTGGCGTTTTTGCCGGCCGACACATTGCATGCGGCGAATGCAAAAACTGCAATCGAAACAATCTTGCGCGACGAAGGCCTCGACGCCCTCGGCTGGCGCGAAGTGCCCGTTGAGCCGTCGTGCCTCGGCGCGAGCGCGCGCCATGTGATGCCATCGTTTGCGCAGCTGTTTGTGGCCGCGCGCACCGGCGAAACTGGCATTGCGCTGGATCGCAAACTGTTTGTGGCCCGCAAACGCATCGAGCACGAACTGCCCGCAGAACTGCGCACGTACTTTCCGTCGTTGTCGTCGCGCACACTCATATATAAAGGAATGCTCACCACACCCGAGTTGGGCATGTTCTTCCCCGATTTGTCAGACCCCGATATGGAATCAGCCATGGTGCTCGTGCACAGCCGCTTTAGCACCAACACGTTTCCGTCGTGGCCGCTGGCGCACCCGTATCGCTACATCGCCCACAACGGCGAAATCAACACCGTGCAAGGCAACCGCAACTGGATGCGCACGCGCGAAGCGTTGCTCTCCACACCGCTGATTCCCGGGCTCGAACGCGCGTTCCCCATTTGCACGCCTGGCGGCAGCGACTCGATGAGTTTTGATGAAGTGCTCGAACTGCTGCACCTCTCGGGGCGCGCGTTGCCACACGCCGTGATGATGATGATCCCCGAGGCGTGGGAAAACCACGCCACGATGAGCGACGACAAACGCGCGTTTTATCGCTATCACTCGTCGCTGATCGAGCCATGGGATGGCCCAGCCAGCGTGGCGTTTTGCGATGGCACCGTGATTGGTGCGGTGCTTGACCGCAACGGTTTGCGCCCGAGCCGCTATTGGGTAACCGACGACGACTTGGTAATCATGGCCAGCGAAGTGGGCGTGGTGAATGTGGCGCCCGAGCGCGTGGTGCGCAAAGGCCGCCTGCAACCAGGCCGCATGTTGTTGGTCGATACCGCCCGCGGCTGCATCGTCGACGACGAAGAACTCAAAGCATCGCTCGCTGCCGCCAACCCATATGCCGAGTGGTTGGCCGAAGGCATGGTGGCGTTGGCCGACCTGCCCGATCGCGAACACGTGGTGCACAGCCGCGAAAGCGTGCTGCGTCGCCAACAAGTGTTTGGCTACACGCACGAAGACATGAAAGTGATCATCGCGCCCATGGCCAAAGCCGGGCTCGAAGCACTTGGTTCGATGGGCACCGACACGCCACTCGCGGTGTTGTCGGCGCGACCACGATTGTTGTTCGACTATTTCAAGCAATTGTTTGCCCAAGTCACCAACCCGCCGCTGGATGCCATTCGCGAAGAAGTGGTCACGTCGGTGGGCTCAACGCTGGGCCCCGAAGCCAACTTGTTGGCCGCCACCGCCGAGAATTGCCGTCAACTCACGTTGCCATTCCCGATTATTGACAACGACGAACTGGCCAAGATCATCCACATTGATGACGACGGCACCATGCCACACCTGCGCAGCGTGGTGGTGAACGGTTTGTATCGCGTTAGCGACGGCGCGCACGGCCTGCGCACCGCGATTGAAGACATTCGCAACAAGGTGAGCGACTTCATCGACGATGGTGCACGCATCATTGTGTTGAGTGATCGCAACAGCGACTCGGTGTATGCGCCGATACCTTCGCTGCTGCTCACCAGTGCGGTGCACCACCACCTGATTCGCGAACGCCAACGCACCAAAGTGGGCCTTGTTATCGAATGTGGCGATGCGCGCGAAGTGCACCACATGGCGTTGCTCATCGGTTATGGCGCTGGTGCCATTAACCCGTATCTGGCGTTTGAATCGGTCGAAGACATGATTGCTGCCGACGACGGCCGTGGCATGTATGGCCTCGGGGGCGTCGACCCCAAAAAAGCACTGCGCAATTACATCAAGGCATCGGGCAAAGGCGTGCTCAAAGTAATGAGCAAAATGGGCGTGTCGACCGTGGCGTCATACACCGGGGCGCAAATCTTTGAAGCCATCGGCCTGTCGCGCGAAGTGGTGGATGAATACTTCTGTGGCACCGTGTCACGGTTGGATGGCATCGGCCTCGACGTGATCGCCCAAGAAGTGGCCGCTCGCCACGCTGCGGCCCACCCGTCGCGCCCCGACCAGCGCGCGCACCGCCAACTAGAACTCGGCGGCGAATACCAGTGGCGTCGCGAAGGCGAACACCATTTGTTTAACCCCGAAACCGTGTATCGCTTGCAACACGCCACCCGCGAAGGCCGCTACGACTTGTTTAAAAAATACACCGCGTCGGTGGATGACCAAAGCAAAGTGCTCGCCACATTGCGCGGCTTGTTTGCGCTCACGCCTGCAGCGGTGCCCGTGCCGATCGACGAAGTGGAATCGGTAAGCGACATCGTGAAACGGTTTTCTACCGGCGCCATGAGCTATGGCTCGATCAGCGCCGAAGCCCACGAAACACTCGCCGTGGCGATGAACCGCATTGGCGGCAAGAGCAACACCGGCGAAGGCGGCGAAGACGCCGAACGCAACGTGGTGTTGCCCAATGGCGACTCGAAGCGTTCGGCAATCAAACAAGTGGCATCGGGCCGCTTTGGTGTAACCAGTGAATATTTGGTGAATGCTGACGACATTCAAATCAAAATGGCGCAAGGTGCCAAGCCCGGCGAAGGCGGCCAGTTGCCTGGCCACAAGGTGTACCCCTGGATTGCCAAAAC
>JBBANT010000094.1:0-3016 GCA_040401815.1 Ilumatobacteraceae bacterium
TACATGAGTCAAGAACAGCGCCGTCAGCGTCCTGCACCTGAGCCCCGTGCCAGCAATGTCAATTCTGTGCTGTCAATTGCAGTGGCAGTGTTGGCAGTGTTGCTTGGGTTTTTCATTCTGCGTGACTTGCGCAATGACTCTTCGGTGGCATCCCCTGAGTCCGGCCAAGTTGATGAGTCAGCCACGCAAGAGACCACCGTCGAGACCATTCCCGTCGAAACGACGGCAGCGCCAGTGGTGCTCACAGCCTTCAAAGTGCAGATTGCCAACGCATCTGGGGTGAGCGGCAGTGCTGGTTTGCTCACCACCGAGATGCAGGGCCGTGGCTACATCGTGCAGCCGGCCATCAACAAGAGTGAAATCACTCCGAAGCAAACCGTGACCGTCGTGTATTACTTGTTGGGTAGCGAGGCTCCGGCTGCTCAGGTGGCGCGTGAACTGGGTGGTGTGGCAACTTCACCAATGCCAACACCGATACCCACCGAAACGGGCAGTTTGGGTGAAGCGAGCGTGTTGATTCTGCTGGGCACCGACGTGGCAGGTAAGCCATTGTCGATCCTTGCCGGTGGCACTGTTGCACCGCCAGCGATCATCACCACCACCACAGCGGGCTAATCACTCCAGCCTGATCAGGCTTCTCGCGACGCCAGCCATTGAGCAGCGGCCCGCTCCACGCATCGTGTGGTCGCAGTAAGACCGTCGTCGCCAAAAGTTTCGCGCAAACTTGTGGCATCAACACCGAGTCGTTTCAAGTGGATGTGGGCCGAGGCGTGCACGTCGCCGCAAATGGCGTGCACTGCTTTGCGTTGTTGTTTGCCGAGCGCCGCCATGCTCCCCACCACTTTTCCGTCAAAGCTGGTGCCGTCAAGCCGGCCTTCCCCGGTGATGATCACGTCGCAACTCTCGATGGCCTCGTCAAGACCAACTTCTTCGGCGACGATGTCGAAGCCCGGCATCAGCGTGGCCCCGAGCGCGAACAAACCACCAGCCAAACCACCAGCAGCACCGCCACCAGCGACACGCGAGACGTCGACATTGAATCGTTGTCGGTAGTGCTCGGCAGTGCCAGCAAGGCGCGTAGTTAAAAACTTAATCTGGGTTGCCGTTGCACCTTTTTGAGCTGCAAAGATTTCTGCTGCATCAAGAAAGTTGGTGGTCACGTCACAGGCCACCAAAAATTCGACACGTTTGAGTCGAGCCGGCACGGTGATGGCCTGCACTGCGCCAAGCCCACCATCGGTCGTGGCTGAACCGCCGAGGCACACGATGATGCGGTCTGCACCAAGATTGAGCGCAGCATCGATGAGTTGCCCTGTGCCGATCGTGGATGCGGCAATCACGTCGTTGTGTTCGGCGCCACCGATGAGTTGCAACCCCGAAGCAAGCGCCATTTCAATCACCGCAGTACCACGATGAAATCGCCACGCTGCCTCCACTGGTGCACCAAGTGGGCCTTGTACCTGCAAAGTTCGGTTTGCGCCGCCCAGGGCGGCAAGGGTGCCTTCACCGCCGTCGGCCATCGGCAATTCAATGCATTCATGCCCGGTGGTCCAACAGGCGTCGGCAATGGCGCGGGCCACTTCGTGGGCAGTGGCGGTGCCCCGAAACTTGTCGACTGCCGCCAATACTCGCATGGCTTCTAGTGTGTCGGACTATGAGCGATCCACTTGACCTTGACGCAACTGCCCAAGCCGAACTAGTTCGTGCCGGAAAAATCTCGGCCACCGAGCTTGTCAACCTGGCGATTGCTGCAGTAGAGCGCGTGAACCCGCAATTGAATGCGGTGATTCACCCTCGTTTCGAACGTGCGCGCGACGAAGCCAAGGCCGCACGTGGCGGTGCCTTCGCCGGCGTGCCAATCGTGGTGAAAGACTTGAACTGTTCAATTAAGGGTGAGTCGTATCACCTCGGCACACGGTTTTTGAAGAATCGCAAGTTTGTTGCTACTGAAGACTCGTATTTGTACGAGCGCTTGTGTCGTGCTGGGTTCATTACCATCGGGCGCACCAACGTGCCCGAATTCGGCAGCACGATTACTACTGAGCCACTCGCATACGGCCCAGCGCGCAACCCGTGGAATACCGAACACTCAACGGGTGGTAGCAGCGGTGGTTCGGCGGCAACCGTGAGTGCAGGGTGCGTAGCGGTCGCACATGCCAACGATGGTGGAGGTTCGATTCGGATTCCGGCGAGTGAGTGCGGCCTGGTCGGGCTGAAGCCAAGCAAAGGTCGCGTGAGTTTGGGGCCAGCACTCGGCGAGTCATGGCTGGGTGGAGTGGTGGAAGGTTGTGTCACTCGGTCGGTGCGCGACACTGCAGCCGTGATGGATGCGATATCGGGATACGAAGCAGGTGACCCGAATACTCCGCCGCTGCCGTTGCAACCGTATGCAAGTGAGGTTGGAGCAAAAGTGGGCAAGCTGCGCGTGGGTCTGTTGTCTGGCCCATTGTTGCCTGGCGGGCTTGACCATCCTGACGCGCGAGAGTCAGTAGTGGCAACCGGCAAACTGCTCGAGTCGTTGGGTCATCACGTGGAAGTGGCCCACCCACCAGCGCTCGATGACGCAACTTTCGGCGACATGTTTTTGGCAGTAGTTATTGCCCATATTGCAAATGATGTTGCAACACTCGAAAAACTATTCGGGGTGTCATTGACAACCGACGACATCGAGCCAGGAAATCACTTGATGGCTCAATTTGGAAACGCCACGAATGTTGTGACGTATCTGCAGGCTGTCACGTGGTTGTATTCGTGGAGCCGCAAAGTGACGTCGTGGTGGTTGCCACGCGACACGGCGAAGCCGTTCGATATTTTGGTGACACCAACCCTGGCCGGCCCACCGCCCAAGATTGGTGAGTTGTCGGGTGACGACTCGACTGAACGCTTGCGTGAAATCATGCAGTACACAGCGCAGTTCAACATGACTGGCCAACCAGCAATCAGCCTGCCGTTACACATGTCTAAGAGCGGTCTGCCGATGGGAGTGCAGTTCGTTGGTGCTCCGTATCGCGAGGAC
>JBBANT010000095.1:0-2947 GCA_040401815.1 Ilumatobacteraceae bacterium
CTTCTTGCAGTTCGGCACGATCTTGGAGAACAGCAACGACTGGAACATCTTGCGGCCCGGATCGTTGACCATCAACGGCACGACCACCTTCGGATCCACACCCATGTGGCGCCACACCTCTTGTTGGAGGAAGCGGTCGCGCATGCGGATGCTGGCTTCGTAGGCGAACTCCTGGCGATCCTTGATTTCGGCATCGCTCATTCCGTCGTACACCTCTTTGAGGCTCAGCACACCGAAGGCAACGTGACGTGCTTCGTCGCTCATCACGTAACGCAGCAATTGCTTAAGCAACGGCTCGTTGGTCAGCTGGTGCAGGTAGCCGAACGCGGCGAGGGCAAGACCCTCCACCATGATCTGCATACCGAGGTAGGTGAAGTCCCAACGCGAGTCCTTGATGATGTCGTCGAGCAACATCTCGAGGTGCGCGTTGATCGGATAGCCACCTTCCAACTTCTCGTCGAGGTAGCGAGCGAACACTTCCACGTGACGTGCTTCGTCCACCACTTGCGTGCTGGCGTACAACTTGGCGTCGTACCAAGGCACGGTCTCGACGATCTTGGATGTGCAGATGAGCGCACCCTGCTCGCCGTGGAGGAACTGCGACAGCGACCACTTGCGGCTCTGGATACCGAACTCGAGCCACTCCTTGTCGCCCCACTTGGCGAGTGGTGTGTCGGCGTACCAGTTGGGGTCGATGCCGTTGCCGATGAGCGCTTGGTCTTCGGCCACGGTCTTTTCGATGTCGACATCGGTATCCCAAGCCAAGTCAGTCGACGAGTTCCATTGACCGGTCTTGGCCTTTTCATACAGCTTGCGCAACTGCGGGCGCGCCAGCGAGTAATCCCACGTGAAGATCGAATCGGCGTTGTTCTTCACGATGTGCTCGACCTCGTTCGGGTCGACCAATGGTGTCGAAAGAATCGCGTCAATGTCGTTGATTGAATCGCGACCGATGATCGCCTGGTTTTCTTGGCTGGTGATGGTCATTGCATTGCTCCTTGGGTGAATGGCACGTGCGCTCTGACGAACGCGCGGGCCTGGGTTTCATTAGTGAAGTCGTATTGCGAACTTGGCGCAAGGAAATAGCTGATCACGAGTCGCGCCAACACTTCGACGAGCGCGGCCGCTTCCTTGCGTGACAAATATGGCTCGAGCAGAGGCGTGAGATATGCGGTTGCCACGCGAACGATGCGTGGCACACCTTGCACAGTGAGTTGCGTCAGCACGTCACCGGGTTCGGCAGCCAGCATCAACGCAAGGTGGGCGTCGCTACCCAATTCGCTCGTGGCCACCACCATGCAGCGCACGATGGTGTTTTCGAGCGTGGTTTCGCCTTCGGCGTTGGCGCGCAACGTGGTGAAAAACAATTCGAGTTCGCGAACACGCAACGCCTCGAGCAACACTTCTTTGCCGCCCGGGAATGCGCGATACAACGTGGCGCGCGAAACTTGCGCTTCATCACACACATCATTGATGGTGAGTCGTGCGACGCCCCACCGCTCGATGGCCGATTTGGTGGCGTTGAGGATTGCGTCGCTGAGGCTGTTGTCTGTGACCGACATCACCTGAGACACTAAGACGTTTTATGTCTCTTTGCAAGTTGGGCTTCGCGGGCCAGGCGCAGCGCCATAAAGACGAGCAGCCCGGCAAACATCAAGTTGGAGGCCCGGTCGGGCAGCCAGTCAGCCACTAGCGCGCCAGCCACTGCACAGCCCGCCCCGGCCAAGCCAACAACGGTGGCGGCACGCATGTCCACTTGTAAATTTCGACGATTGCGCCACGTGCCGATGATTGCTGTGGGCACGATGACTGCCAGCGAAGTTCCTTTGGCAACCACGGGCGACAAGCCAAGCACCAACATCATGACGGGCACCATGATGACCCCGCCACCAATGCCCAGCAGCCCGGCCAGCACCCCGGCAACCACACCCGTGGCCACGAGCACCACCCCCGACCCGAAAGTGAGTGCGTGCTGCGTTGCCGTGTCGAGTTCAAACACCAAACGCAACGCCGAAGCAGCGAGCACCCCGGCAAACCCAAGTGACAACAACCGTTTGGGTGCCCGCGCCAACCACGCAGTGCCAATCAGCGTGCCCACGAGCGACCCAACCGTGAGCGCAATCGCTGCACCAACATCAACGTGATCGTTGGCGACATACGTGGTGAGACCAAACAGGGCAATCGGCAACACGGCAGCCAACGATGTGCCATGCGCGCGGCGCTGCTCCATCGACGCCACCCACATGAGGCCAGGAACAATCAAGATGCCACCACCCACACCGAACATGCCCGAAAGCAGCCCGGCAGTCAGACCAACAGCAATTAATCGGCTCATGCGCACCCCGCCAAACTAGACACTTTTTCGGGCTACTCTGAGTGGCACCGTTGCAATCGCAGCGGTGCCACACATCATCAGGGGGAATCCATGAAACAACGCTCTACTCGCGTTCGTCTCATCGCACTCGGCGCGGCAGCCATTATTGGTCTTGCAGCCTGCGGCGGAAGCGACGACGCATCGCAAGACACCAGCGAGGACGAAGGCATCGAGTTGGAAGCATCCGACAGTGCGTTCCTCACCACCGGCAACGACTGCACGGCCGGCAAAACGCTTGCCGAAGGCAAGATCACTATCGCTACTGGCAACCCGGCCTATGAGCCATGGGTGGTTGGCGATGCGCCAGAGAGCAAAGAGGGTTTCGAAGCCGCAGTGGCATACGCCGTAGCAGCCGAGATGGGCTTCAGCGACGAAAACGTCGTGTGGGTCCGCACTGGTTTCGACGAAGCCATTCAGCCAGGCGCAAAGAACTTCGACTTCAACTTGCAGCAATACTCCATCACCGACGAGCGCAAGGCAACGGTGTCGTTCAGCGATCCGTACTACTCCACCAACCAGGCACTCGTCGCTTTCGCCGACTCGCCAGTTGCTAACGCCACCTCGGTGAGCGAA
>JBBANT010000096.1:0-2932 GCA_040401815.1 Ilumatobacteraceae bacterium
GTGCTGCCCGGTCGAGTTTAGGGAGCGCCACCAGACCAGTGCGCTGCGACTCGACGATGCCGTACGGGTGGAGTGCCTTCATGAAGTCGTCAATGGCACTTGGGCTGCCGTCGAGGCTTACGGTGAGTGCTTCAACGCCGACTGACAAAATTCGGGCTTCAAAAATATTGGTGAGTTCCAGAATTTGGCTGCGCTGTTCAGCCGTGGCTTTTACCGTGACCATGATCAACTCGCGCTCGACCGAAAAGCGTGGGTCAAGTTCGCTGATGCGCACCACATCGATGAGCTTGAACAACTGTTTGGTCATCTGCTCGAGTGGGGCACTTTGCAGATCTACCACGATGGTGATGCGACTGTGATCAGGATGTTCGGTTGGGGCAACGGCCAGCGAAAAAATGTTGTAGCCGCGGCGGGCAAACAACGCCGAGACCCGCGCCAACACGCCAGGACGGTTCTGCACTAACACTGACAGCACGTGGTGCTGTGAATCTTGGCCGTACGGGTTGCTACCGCTCACTTCAAGAACTCCCGGCGGGAATCTTGCGAGTGGTGCAGCAAAATGTCGTCATTGCTCTTGCCAGACGGAACCATCGGAAACACTTTTTCATCCTCGGCTACCCGGAAGTCAACGACCACGGGGCGGTCATTGATGGAGTTGGCCTTATCAATTGCTGCTTCGACTTCTTGCGGGTCGTCAACGCGAATACCGACACAACCCATGGCTTCGGCCCACTTCACGAAATCTGGCAGGGTGCCCGAGAGGTTCACTTCGCTGTAGCGCTCGCCATAAAACATCTCTTGCCACTGGCGCACCATACCGAGATATGAGTTGTTGAGAATGCCGATTTTCACCGGGATTCTCTCGAGTGATGCAGTGACGAGTTCTTGCGCGGTCATCTGGAAGCAACCATCACCGTCGACGGCCCACACCGTTTTGTCGGGGCGTCCAACTTTGGCCCCGATTGCTGCCGGCACGGCAAAACCCATGGTGCCTAATCCGCCCGAATTCACCCAGGTGTAGGGCTCCTCGAAGTTCCAGTACTGGCTGGTCCACATTTGATGTTGACCCACGCCCGACACCACGATGGTGCCTTCTGGTGCACCGTCACGAAGTTTTTCTAAGCAGAACTGTGGCTTGAGCGCCGCACCCGGCTCGCTTTGGTCGTAGGCCAGCGGAAACTGTTCACGCCAACCACTCACGCGACTGCGCCACGGGCCGACATCGGCCTGAGTTTCGCCCGACTGCAGCAAGTCGTTGATGGCCTTCAGCATTTCTTCGATCACCAATCGACAGTCACCAACAATTGGCACATCGGGGCGACGCACCTTGCCCTGCTCGGCGGGGTCGATGTCGACGTGGATAATTTTGGCGTCTGGCGCAAACCCCGACACCTTGCCGGTGACTCGGTCGTCGAAGCGTGAACCCAGCGCAATGAGCAGATCGGCTTTTTGCATCGCGGTTACGGCAGTAGCGGTGCCGTGCATGCCGGGCATGCCCAAGCACAACGGGTGCGAGTCGGGGAATGCACCGCGCGCCATCAATGTGGTGACCACAGGAATCTGGGTGAGTTCAGCGAGTTCACGCAACACACCGGCAGCGCGTGCTTTCAACACGCCGCCACCCACATACAACACTGGTTGGCGCGCGGCCAAAATCATGCGCGCTGCTTCTTTGATCATCTTCGTATGGCCTTTTGCATTGGGGCGGTAGCCAGGCAGGCTGTCGCGCACTTCGTCGTCGCTCGGCCAATACCAATCCATTTCGTTTTGCAAAACATCTTTGGGAATATCGATGAGCGTTGGGCCAGGGCGACCAGTGGTGGCAATGTAAAACGCCTGGCGCACCACCATCGGCAAATCTTGAGCGCTCATCACCAACTCGTTGTGTTTGGTGATGCTGCGAGTGATACCCACGGTGTCGCACTCTTGAAATGCGTCGGTACCGATTGCAGCGGTGGGCACCTGACCAGTGATGCCGACCATCGGAATGGAGTCCATATATGCATCGCACAGCGGCGTGACCAAGTTGGTGGCTGCCGGGCCGCTCGTCACCATAGCCACCCCTGGTCGACCAGTGACGTGGGCATAACCTTCGGCCATGTGACCAGCACCTTGTTCATGGCGCACGAGGATGTGGCGAATCTTTGACTCGATCAATGGGTCATAGGCCGGCAAGATGCAGCCACCTGGCAAACCAAAAATGACGTCCACGTTTTCGTGCTCGAGGGCGCGAATGAGGGCTTGTGCCCCGGTGAGTTTTTCTTTCATGGAGGTCTCTTTCTCAATTCTCGCTGTGGATTCGGGTTTTCGTGTTTTTAGGTATAAAAAAACCTCCCCTTTTGGGGGGAGGTGGCGCCCGTATATATAGACGGGCGCTTAGACAAGTACTACAAGGGCCACCACATGGCGGGCTGGGAGGCCCCCATCAACACTGGTGCGACAATTCATAGTGATTTCAGTGTGCCAGCGGACTGCGAGGGTTCACAACCTCAGCCCGGTTGCGCCACCACCAGCACGCGTCGTGACAGATCGCGGTTCACCACCAGCGCCGGCAGCACCTGCTGCGATACGGCCTCGGCTGGTGTCGACACCCTTTCGGCCACTTGCACCTTGCCTGAAACCGCCACACCCACCACCGTGCGCACACCTGGCACACGACGAGCGAGCAATGCGCACACGGCATTGGCACGTGACCGAGCCAAATCGCGCAACAGTCTGACGGGGCCCGAGCCCGCCCCACCCACACACGTGATGTTGTCGTTGGCAGTGAGGGTTGCTGCAAACGCAGCGACTTGACGGCGTTGCGTGCTGCTCAAGGTGGTGGCCAGTGGTGCAAACGGGCGGAGCACCAACGAGCGGGCAGCGGGTGGTGGTGCGAGCGTGGTTGTTGTTGTAGTCGTCGGTGCGAGCGTTGTTGTAGTTGTTGGTGCGA
>JBBANT010000097.1:0-2798 GCA_040401815.1 Ilumatobacteraceae bacterium
GTGGGCGTTGAGGGACTCGAACCCCCGACCCTCTCCTTGTAAGGGAGATGCTCTAACCAACTGAGCTAAACGCCCGCAAATCGTTTGGTAACGCTGCGATCATCACTCAGCCTATTGACCCGACAGCGGGTCATCGCTCGAACTGAACTACGAAGAAAACGCTTCGACTGGCAGGTCGCGTTCGCCAGCCGCAATGGCCGCAACAATGCGCGCCGCTACCACGTCGGGGGCCAGGCCTTGTGGAAACTTCGGTGCTTGCCCAGCGATTGGCCGGGTGGCAAGACCGGTCTCTGTGTGCGGTGGTCGGGCGTCGATCACATCAATGCGACGGCGGCGCAGTTCGCGTGCCGCAGCACCCATCGCCGCCCATGCAGCTGCTTTTGATGCGCTGTAAGCCGCCATGCCGGCAACTGGCTGGGTTGCCACGACACCAGAGAGGTTCACAAAAAATCCCCCGTCAGCAATGTTTGCCGCACTCTCGCGCAACATCACGATGGGGGCAATGGCATTCACAGCAAAGAGTCGTGCCAACGTGGCGTCGTCAAGATCCGCAACATTGCCGAAGGCCACCACCCCAATGGCGTTCACCACACCGTCAAACGGTGCCACCGAGGTGAATGCGGTCTGCATTGCAATATGGTCGGTCACATCGGCCAGCGCGTACTGCGCGACACTGGCACCATCAAGCCGCGTGTGGTCGCGCACGATTGCCGACACCCGCGCACCAGCCGCGGTCAACTGCTGAGCAATGCTGGCACCCAACACGCCGGTGGCACCAACGACCACGACGTGTGCCCCGTTCAATTCACGTGGCATCAGAATCGCCCTTGTTCGTCGTCAGTCGACCTGCACCCACACCCAAAACAAATGCAATGGCTGTCGCGATCAAGATGCCGAGGCTGACTGCTTGTTCGTACGGCGTATTGTCCAACGTCGCCGCCACACCGATGAGCGCCACAGTGAGTGCTGCAGCAGCAGCGCAACCAACTGCAACGGCTTCACTCACTGCAATGTCCAGTCGCCTACTCAAAACAATCAAAACACCACCCACACCCAGCACCTTGCCGAGCACGATTGCGACAACAGTCGTCCAGACAAGTGACATCGGTGCGTCCTTGGGGTTTGCAATGGGAACAAGGGTGTGCAAAAAGACGAAGATCGGCAGAAAGATCGCCGCAATCCACGGATGCACGTGCTCTTGTACACGTTCCGACACGCTCGGGTTGTCGGGGTCGAAGTTTGGCGCACAAAAGCCGACGGCAAATGCCCCCAACGATGGGTGGAGCCCTGCCCGCAGCATCAGCACCACTACCACGGTGGTCGCCACAATGACCGTCACTACACCAAGATTGAACTGACGAATCACCCACGCATACATCGCAACGGCAGCGATTGCCAAGGCCAACCACAACAGCTCAGGGCTTTTGCCAGTGGTGGCGAGGGCGATGAGGCCGCCAAGGTCATCCAGCACCGCCACCGTCAATAGCAGCGTGCGCACGTTGCGCGAAAAACCACCAAGGGTCATGACTGCAGCGGCAAGCGCAATGTCGGTGGCTACAACGGCCACCCAACCATCACGGGCTGCTGTCGGTGCTTGTGAGGCATATATGAAAGCTGGTAACGCCATGCCCGCGAGGGCGGCTGCCACACTTGCCCACAGGGTCAACCCCGACAACACACCGCTGGCGAATTCGCGACGCAATTCCAGACCCACCAGCAGAAAGAAGCCACCAATGGCGATCTCCGACAGCACATGAGTGAAGTCGTTTGCAATGTACACATTGCCGAATGTTGCGAAGCCAACACCGAGCAGGGCTGCGGCAACAATCAAGCCTGCTGCCCGCGTCTCGACTGTCACGAAACGCTCGAGGAACGCTGCTGGTGAACCGGGCCTAGTCACGAACGCGCTGCAATGCTGCATAAAGTTCGGGTGTTGCTGCGACGATTGGCGAGCGACGCTCGGTGTGTTCGGTCACGATCAACTCGCGATCCTGTGCTTCGCCCACCACTGCCCCGGCTTCACGGCAGATGTGCACGCTGGCCAGATAATCCCACACGCCATGGGATGACAAATCCACCCAGCCATCAAGGGTTCCTTGGGCTACGAGACAAATATCTAAAGCCGCTGCCCCAAGCGCGCGAAACTGTGCCCAGCCAGGGTGCTTTTTTGGCAAGCCCGACACCCCAACCACCGCGTCGGATAACCGAGCACACGACGATGGACGAATCTGTGTGCCGTTGTGAAATGCCCCACCGCCGGTGGTGGCAGTCCAGCGATCGGTGTTGGTGAATTGGTTGGCGACCAGCGATGCACGCTGACCACTGGCATCAATCGCCGCCAGAGCCGTGGCGTACCACGGCACGCGACGACTGGCATTAGTCGAGCCGTCGAGTGGGTCCATCACGACGATGATTGCGTCGTCGTGCCAATCCCCCGTGCGACCACTTTCCTCAGACAGCACCGCACAACCTGCACCGTGCAGCACTTCGAGTGCTGCAGCGTCGGTACGCAGATCGATGGAATATTGCGTGGGGCGTTGACCCGACAGCCCCCAATCGGTGTTGGTGCTCAGCACTGCATACGTGGCATCGGCAACTTCATGCAACACACGCAGAATGTCGTCGTTGGATGATGCAACGGAAAGCTTTGTCATGCGAATCGATCAGCGCTCGTCACGCACGAACGGCTGCCCCAACAGCTTTGGCGCACCCAACAGACGGCGAGCTCGCGGCGTGGACAACACCACCAACACCGCCAAGGTGATGAGGTACGGGAACATCGCCACGATGGTAGGCGG
>JBBANT010000098.1:0-2753 GCA_040401815.1 Ilumatobacteraceae bacterium
GCCATTGCATGGTGCGACCGCAACGCTCACACACTTTCTCCGCCGGCTCAGCCATAAGGTCGCAAGTTATCGGTTGCGGGTACAGACTGCCTAGTCGCGGGCACGACTGGCAATGATTTCTTCTAAGGTGAGACTTTCGTTGAGCCAACTTTCCATCTCCGACTCGCGAAGGCCAAGGAAGTCGTGCAGTTCAACGCCACTCGCGTCGCTCTCATGCCACTTATCAACCCAGCTATCCACTTGGTCAGCGGTTGCTTGGCCAGCCAAAACTGCTTGAACAAAACTCAACTCGCTAGACATCAATTCGCCTGCCCTTCACTGCAGAACCAATCAGCTTCCTGTTGCAATCCATAACCCCCAAATGGCGTCCTTTATAGAAGTATCGCTCAAGTTCTTGAATGAAGCAATCTTTGGGAACTGGTTTGTACGGCATGGCCCTCTTGGGCTGTGTGCGCGGCAGGCCCCAAAGTGCCAAGAACTAGCCATTCAACCGCCAGATGGTGCCAGAAAGAGAGAGCACGAAGATGGTCTCACCGGCGCGCACGACGGCCGCGGGGGAGTCGACGTTGTCAAAGTGCAGCACCATCTCGGGTGCAGCAGCGTCGGTGGCAATCGACCACACGCGACCACTGCAGTAATCAGCAAATACGTATCGCCCGCGCAATGCACCGTCAACGGCAACTGCACCACCGCTCACCGAGCAGCCGTTGTCGCCATGTTCGTAGGCAACAATCGGTGGCGTGTGCGATGGGCTCGATTGGTCGTTGTTGAAGCGCTCATTGGCTTCGTATGCACTCCAACCGAAATCAACCACACCAGTAACACCGGTCAACGAAGCAACACCGTCAAGCACACTCACTTCTTCCCACTTGTTCTGCCCGACGTCGGCTAGCCATAGACGGTCGTCGTATAAGTCCACGCGCCAGGGGTTGCGCAAACCCTTGGCCAACACCGTCACCGCACCATCGCGCGGGTCAACGCGCAACACCTTGCCGAGCAACGACGAGTCGTCAAGTGACACACGCAACGGGTCGTCTGCCGAGCCGCCGTCACCCATGGGAACCAGCAACGTACCGCTGGGTTCAACGACTATGTCACCGGCGTTGTGATTGCGAAACGGTTGATCGATGGTGAGCAAAGTTTGCAGCGAGCCACGGTCAAATACCCCACGCTCGTCAACGGCCAGCGACGCAATCGTCGTGGCACCATTGCGATCGGTGTAGTTGAGATAGGCAGTCGTGCCGTCAGACGAAAATGCCAAGCCAAGCAAACCACGCTCACCCTCGCCGTCGGTGAGGTCAGAGATATTAAGCACTGCTGCTGATTCGAACGTGGCGTCAACGAAGCGATGAATGGTGCCGACGCGCGAAACGAAATACACCGCCGCATCACCGCTACGAGATGCGGCATCAACGGGTTGATCCAGCGCACCGATGTCCACTAGATAAACCTGTGACACTTCGCCAGACGACTCCGCAGTTGCCGGTATCGCCGGAATTATCTCTGCATCACCGGGGGCAGCAGGTGCCGTGGCTTGGTCAACACCGCAAGCAGTGAGCACCACGAGCAGCGCACCGAGTGCCAAGCGCTGCATATCAGGCATCCGCCGAGTGGAGCCCCTCAAGCAGCGTGTTCCAACCAAGCACCGCACACTTGATGCGCACGGGGTATTTCACCACGCCTTGCAGTGCTTCGATGTCGCCAAGTCGAATGTCGGTGGGGGTGGTGCCGTCATCTTCCTCGATGGTCATGAGTTGTTTGAATCGGCGGGCTACGGCGCGCACATCAGCAAGCGACTTGCCCTTCACGATTGCCGTCATCATCGACGCCGATGCCTGGCTGATCGAGCAGCCATGCCCGCTGAAGCGCACATCTTGCACGATGCCATCGGCGACGTTGAGGAAAATTTTGATCTCATCACCGCACAGCGGGTTGGTGCCCTCGGTGCAGGTGGCGGGTGGTGGCAACTCGCCTTTGTTGCGGGGCGTGCGGTAGTGATCAAGAATCACTTCGCGGTAGAGGTCTTCGAGGTTGCTCATTGCTGACCTAGAAAATACTGCTTACATCGCCGAGTGCCTCGACTAAGGCATCCACATCGGCTTCGTTGGAATACAAGTACATGCTGGCGCGTGCCGTGGCGTTGGCCCCGATGAGGCGCATCAACGGTTTGGCACAGTGATGCCCGGCGCGCACGCACACGTTGTGTTGGTCGAGCACCTGGCTCACATCGTGCGGGTGCACGTCGCGAAAGGCAAACGAAAACGTGGCACCCCGCAACTCGGGGTTGGCTGGCCCGTGAATAGTGATGTCGTCGCCGTAGCGCTTGGTGAGTGCGTTGTAGGCATAATTCGTGAGTTCGATCTCGTGGCGGCGCACTTCGCTCATGCCGATGGCATTCAAGAAATCCACTGCGGCACCTAAGCCGATGACTTCGGCGATTGGTGGCGTACCGGCTTCAAACTTGTGGGGAAGTTCGGCATATGTAAAGCCATCAAGGCTGACTTCGCTGATCATTCCACCGCCACCGAGGAACGGCGGCATCGCCTCGAGCAGCTCCTCGCATGCCCACAACACCCCAACACCTGTGGGCCCACACATTTTGTGGCTGCTGAACGCGAGCATGTCGGCACCCATGGCTTGCACGTCGGTTGCCATATGGGGTACCGACTGGCATCCATCAACGATGGCGATTGCACCGGCGGCGTGTGCTGCAGCGCAAAGTTCGCGCGTGGGGTTGATGGTGCCGAGCACAT
>JBBANT010000099.1:0-2714 GCA_040401815.1 Ilumatobacteraceae bacterium
GTCGGGTAGATCTTGCAACGAGCGTGAATGTTGCCGAAAACGGCAGTGGCACCATCTCGGTAGTTGTTGCCGCAGATGCCGACGCCGTGCGCAACGCACCGGAATTAGCAACCTCGCTCAATATTGACGACTTGCGGGCAGCAGGTTGGACTGTCGATGTGCAAAATCCAGCAGCAAACGGTGGCTTGTCAGTCGTTGCTGCCCGAACCTTTGCGACAGTTGACGAAGCATCACTATTTTTGACACAACTTTCTGGCGACAATGGGCCACTGCGTAACATCGCACTCACTCGCACGGGCGGGGTCAACGATGCTTCGTATCAATTCAGCGGCGTTGGTGGATTACCTAAAGGCTTGGCGGGGTTCGCCGATGCCGACGCGCTCACGGCATTGGGTGAGGCACCTTTTGCTGCGGCACTCGCCGAACAAGGCGGGGTGCTCGGCGATGTGCTGGGTGTTTCGCTCGCACTCACGCTGCCTGGCGAACCCGGTGAAATTGGTGAGATCACAGCGACTATTGCACCACGGCAAGCCGATGATGCTTCCACTACCTTCACCTGGAATCTTGCCCTTGACTCCAGCGATAGCCCCCTTACTGCCTTTACGCGTGACCGCGATGTTTCGGCAATGGTGGCTTGGTACGTGGCTCGCGGATTGTTGGT
Organism: Ilumatobacteraceae bacterium; assembly: GCA_040401815.1. GTDB lineage: Bacteria > Actinomycetota > Acidimicrobiia > Acidimicrobiales > Ilumatobacteraceae > F1-60-MAGs027. The sequence continues at coordinate 662 of JBBANT010000099.1, forward strand.
GTTGATGATCGTGTTAGTTGCTGCAGCAATGGCATACATCGCCACAGTGGTGTACCGCCGAAGCCGCTCAACACCCGCGTCGTAGAGTTGGCGCGTGCCACGTCTTCGAACCGTCTACATCTGTTCGGCATGTATGGCCCAACACCCGAAGTGGAATGGCCAGTGCACCACATGTAGCGCCTGGAACACGTTGGTCGAAGACGTGGTGGGTGGCGACTCGCCAGTGGTCTCGAAGACGGTTGCTGTCAGCCGTTCCCTCAATTCCACTAGCCAACCACTCCCTATTGGCGATATTGCTCACACCTCAGCCGCAGCAACCCCCACCGGCATCAGCGAATTTGATCGAGTGCTCGACGGCGGTCTGGTGCCCGGCTCGGTCACTTTGGTGAGTGGTGAACCTGGCATTGGCAAATCCACATTGTTGCTGCAAATTGTTGGGGCGTGGTCTGGAGTGGCGTTGTATGTGAGTGCTGAAGAAAGTGCACAACAGGTTCGCCTACGTGCCGACCGGATTGGCGTTAACGGCTCGAGCACAATGCTGGTATCAGCCATGTCACTCGGTGACATCGTGGCGGCCATCGACAAAGTGAAACCCACTCTTGTGGTGATCGACAGCGTGCAAACAATTGCTGATGAAACTGTTGAATCGGCACCAGGTTCGGTCACCCAGGTGCGAGAGTGCGCATTCCGACTCGTGCAAGAAGCCAAGGCTCGCAACGTGGCAATTATCTTGGTGGGCCACGTCACCAAAGACGGCAATATCGCCGGCCCGCGGTTGCTCGAACATGTGGTCGACACCGTCATTTCGTTCGAAGGTGATCGCCTGCACTCATTGCGCATGGTGCGAGCGGTGAAGCACCGTTTTGGCACCACCAATGAACTTGGGCTGTTCGAAATGACCGAACAAGGTTTGCTGGGGGTGCCTGATGCCAGCAACATGCTGCTGGCAGATCGTCAACATGGTGTTGCTGGTTCAGTGGTAGTGCCAACCATTGATGGCCAACGGCCGTTGCTGGTCGAAGTGCAAGCGCTCACCACCAGGGTTACCACTGGTGTGACCCCACGGCGCAGCGCACAAGGTGTCGAGTCTTCTCGCTTGGCAATGCTGCTGGCCGTGCTCGAGCGCCGTGCGGGTATCCCCTTCACATCACTCGAGGTGTACGCATCTGTCGTAGGCGGTGTGCGGCTCAACGATCCGGGTAGCGACTTGGCGATGTGCTTGGCATTGGCATCGGCTGCACTTGATAAACCAGTGCATGCAGACATGGTTGCCTTGGGTGAAGTGGGGCTCGGTGGCGAAATTCGCCATGTCACCCACCTCGAGCGACGCATCATCGAAGCAGAGCGAATGGGATTCAATCGAGTGCTCATTCCCGCCAACAGCAAAGCCCCCGAGCTGCAGCGGGCGTCAGTGTTGCGTGCTGCGACAATCAGCGACGCCATCGCCCTCGCCTTCTAAGGTTGCTGCGTGCGAGTTGCGATCATGTCACCGCCGCTGACACGCTGTAGTCGCGCAGCTGACTGAAATGTTCATCACCAGGCATCATGCGCAAACCTGCCGTGGCTGCTGCGAGTAAAGCCGCATCGTCATTCAAATGTTTGGCTAACTGGGCAGCGGTGTCAACGGCCCGAGTCACGAGCCAAACGAACGTTGACGTGATGCCCTCGGCGTCGGCCCACGCGTAATCTTCGCCGGCGAACGGTAGCCCCCGAACCAGCGCCAACACCCCACATAGGTCTTCAAGCGCGCGAGTCGTAGAGAGTTCTGATTCGTCGTCATCAATGGCCAGCAATACTCGGCGAAACAACTCGGCGTCAGTAAAAATGAGCGGATCAAGTGCCAGACGCTGCTTGGTGGCACGCCAAGCAGCGTCTGTAATTCCGTGGCTGTTTAGACCGCGCCGCAACTCGGAAAGCACATTGTGGAACGTGGCGTCTTCGACGTCGACTTCCCACAGTGCCGTACGTGCTGCTGACACCGTCGGCCGATCACGATGCAGGCTCAGCCAACACAGCAGTTCAAGCGATTTGGATTTACGAAAGTGCACCTCAC
>JBBANT010000100.1:0-2555 GCA_040401815.1 Ilumatobacteraceae bacterium
GTAAACGTCACGCACAGTGCCTTTGACGTGAGCTGGCGAGTTTGGTGGGAGATGCTTTACTGGCAGACTTGGTCGGGGTCCGCTCTTTGGCCCAGGCTTCTGGCGCTAGGCCGTAAACGTCACGCACAGTGCCTTTGACGTGAGCTGGCGAGTTTGGTGGGAGATGCTTTACTGGCAGACTTGGTCGGGGTCCGCTCTTTGGCCCAGGCTTCTGGCGCTAGGCCGGGGTAGTCCTTCGCTGCCATCGTGGGCATCCGAGTAAAGACTTCACGAAGATACTCAAACGGATCGATCCCCCGGCGACGGCAGGCTTCGATTACGGTGAACACGATGGCGCTGCGTTCACCGGCTTCAGCGTCGCCGATGAACAACCAGTTCTTCTTCCCCACGGCGGTCGGGCGGATGGCGTTCTCCACTTCGTTGTTGTCGATCTCGATCCGTCCGTCCTCCACGAACACTCGCAGGCCATGCCACAGGGTGAGCGTGTAGTCGACGGCTTTGCCCATCTGGCTCGCAGGAAAGTGGCGACCTCGCTTCTTCCAGTCGCTCAAAATCGCACCGATCCGTTCAATGATCAGTCTGCTCTCGGCAGCGCGGGTCACCGTGCGTAGCTTCGCACTCGCCCGTTTGTCTCTGAGCCGTGCTTCGACGGCGTAGAGATGTCCGATGAGCCTCACGATGAGCAGGGCATCGGCCTTGTGCGCGCCAGTTTGACTCGCTTCTACGAACTCGCGACGTGCGTGCGCCCAGCACGCGGCCAGGGTGATGGGCTGCCCGTGCCGCTTGGCAAAAGCGGGGTAAGCGCCATAGCCGTCGCACTGGATGATGCCGCTGAAGTCAGCCGGGATGATCTTCGCAAGCACGGTCGCCGCTCGGGTGGTGGCCCAGTGGAAGGCCGAGTCACCTCCTGGACGTTTGATCGTCCAAAAATAGCCATGCTGCGCTCGACCACTACCAGGCTCGAGATATTTGATCACCGTTTCGTCTACTTGTGCATATTCACCATCGAGCACGCCGCCGAGGATGATTTGATAAATCGGTCGCAGCCACTCGGCGGCCAACCCCACCCAACGCGACATGTCCTGGCGTGATAGCTCGATGCCGTGCCGCCACTTGGCGATTTGCTGTTGCCGATAAAGTGGCAGGTGATCGCAGTATTTGAAGGTGAGGATCGAGGCGAGCAAACCGGGTCCCGCTTTGCTGCGCTCCAGCATGGTGGGAAGCTCCGCGATGATGGGAGCGCACTGCGGGGCGTCGATCCGCGCAAAGCGCTGGCGGATGATTTTGTTGCACACATAGCGCGGCGGCTGGTAATCGAGCTGCTTGGTGACGACTTCATCGACCAGGCGATATGCTTCCGGCTCGGCCTGCACTTCTTCAGGCACCAGCACCACCTCCACAGCGGGCAGCGAGTCGAGCAGTTCATCGGTGATGCCGCCCTTCTTCTTGCCCTTGCGCGTTGGCTTCACGGTCTTCTCGGGTTCAGCCTCCAAGGCGGCGAGGGCGTCGCTGGAGGCTTCGGGCTTTTTTGCCTCAGCACCCTCCAAAGCGAGCAGCAACTGATCCGTATCCATCTTCTCGCTACTCGCCCCAAACACCCGCCGTGCTAACAGATCGATCTTTTCCCTGAGCAGTTTGATCTCCTGAGCCTGCCTTATATTCTCCTGACGCAGCGCCTCGTTCTCCTTAGTTAGGCGAGCTTCCAAGGGTATCATCATGCTCCTTCATAACCTAGCAGATGGCGTACCAAAACATCAGATCAAATGTGCTAAGACACACTTTTTTTCACTCGCGCTCATACCATGGCCGCAGTGTCGCACGATGCATATCAACACCATCCGTCAGCAAAGAGAAAGCCTCTGGCGTGAGCTTCAATTTGCTTTGCCCGGGTTCCGCTGCCTTTGGCCAAAAGAACGTGCCTTGTTCCAGCCGTTTGGTCATCAACCACAGCCCCGTGCCGTCAAAGTAAAGGATCTTCAAACGCGTGCGTCGCCGGTTGGTGAAGACAAAGAGTGCGCCGCTGCGCACGTCCTCCTTGAGTCGTTCGCCAACCGCCGCGTGCAAGCCCTCGAACCCTTTGCGCATGTCCATCGCCTCCAGGCAGACGAACACCTTCAAGCTGCCGGTAAAACTCAACATGACAGCGAAGCGAGGGCTTTGATCAACTGCGCAGCCAGAGACGCCTGACCCAGATGACTCACAGACATTGATGCTCCGCCTGGCAACATCACGGTCAAAGCCGACCCACAGCCAGGCTCCACCACCGCCTCCATCCACACCCCGAGTCCGGTCGGAGGCAGACTCGAACGCCGCCGAGTCGCCGGCAACCTTCCATGCTTCCTGCGCCAAGTGGCGAAGGTCTGATACTTCAACCCCGCCATGGCCGCGAATCGCGGGCCGGAAAGCCCGCTACGCTCAAACTCCCGAACGAACTCCACCTGCCGATCCACCGGCACAAACACCCGCCCGCCGGCATCGCTCTTCAAGATCATCGCTTCTTTGCTCATACAAGCCATAGCTCTTCAGCTATCGCCTGTATGAAGCGAGCAACTTCA
>JBBANT010000101.1:0-2408 GCA_040401815.1 Ilumatobacteraceae bacterium
TATCGGGCGGCCAACAGCAACGGGTGGCAATCATTCGCGCGCTCGCCATGCGGCCTGAAGTGCTGTTGCTGGATGAGATCACCTCGGCACTCGACCCTGAACTCGTTGGCGAAGTGTTGGATGTGGTGCGTGAGCTGAAAGGCAGCGGAATCACATTGTTGATCGCTACGCACGAAATGGCGTTTGCGCGCGAGATTTCAGACCGCGTGTGCTTTTTACACACCGGCACGGTGGCGGAAATTGGCACACCGTCGCAGGTGTTTAGCACCCCACAAGATGAGCGAACGCAGCAATTTTTGCGCCGCGTACGCTCAAGCTAGTTACCGACCGCGCGCGGTCCCACTCGAACCAGACGTTGACCGACTCATGACGAGAACAGTGGACTTTGTGACACATCGGTACAACCGGCAGGAACGCTGCCCCAGTAGTTCCTGCGTGTCGGATCGAGCTTCACCGTGCCTTTTGCCCGCGCGTTCATGATGTCATCCGCACGAGATGAATGGTACGCACCATCACTCTCTGGCGCCGAAGAACACACGGCTCCGAGCGAGTGAAACGTCTCGTGCAGCGCCAGGAGAGACCATGACAGAGAGGTCGCGTTGGACTTCGTCCAATCCGTGCCTGAACATGGCTTTCCGTCAACTTCAAGATTTAGAAGTACTGACTTGCCGATTCCTGCTCCTCCGCATAACACATAGTCCGTGAGGCCACCCGAATAGAAGAAGAGATACGTCTTGTCGGGATCGATACGACCGTACGACCGGAGGTGCGCATAGAAATCTTGATCGTTCGGGCAAGGAGACTTGCTGCAGTCCTTACCCGTGTTGAACTCGTAACGCGGTGGCAGCGGAAGATACGTAACGTCAACTTTGCCCTGAAAGGTGTCGAGGCGCATGCCCTTCCCTGTTCCTTGACGCAGCCAGCCATCGGCGTGGCGTAGTGCGCGCTCGATATCACCGCTGGTGTCGTACATGAAGTCTCTGGCACCGTTCCGCACCACATACACGGCGTGGAACTGCGGACCACTGACGTCGTCTGGTCGGTCGTAGCTGCTGCGCAAAAGGGTGCGACCAGAACTGCGGTCGAGTGGCTTGTCATCCCATAGCGGGTGCTTGGAAATGTCGCTGTTGCAGACGCCGGCACCGGCGAGCTTGTCCGAGGTGATATGAAAGTACAGATCGTGCCGCGGGTCGAGCATCGGAGGCTTACTTATGGTGATGCCTTCTGCAACCTTGCCACTATTCGGGTCGTTAATCTCCGAGAGATCACGGTTGAACCCGCCGCGAATCTCCCACGCCTTTGATTCGTCAAGAACCCCGGGTATCTTGACCCGCTCGCCGTCCTTCGGAGTGGCTGGGTTCGAACATCCGGGCAGATTGCGCATGTACTGATGGAAGTGATCGATTATTCCGTACTTCTGGGCGACCCAGCGATTCTGATTCGCTCCGTTCGCTGCGAAGTCAAACCGTCCAGCGACATCTACACGATTACACGCTCCACCTCGGTCGTCGATTGAGGCCCATCCAATGATCGGGATGCTGTCGTTCGTTGCGTCGGTCATGGAACGACATCCACCCTCACCAGCGCCCGTGCGGCCGTACGCACCAGCTGGCGCTTCGAACACGACAAAGTACAGGTCTCCACGCCGCAGCGCGTCGATTCCTGCGGTATCGGCCGTGCTGGTCACTAGCGGCCCAGTCCACCACCCCGCCTTGTGTAACTCCACTTGAAAGTGGCTCAAGCCGTTGCGAAAACCGGGATACGGACGGACGTCGTAGAAGCGGTCGTACCACTGCTGCTTGGTGGACTCAAACGTCATGTAGCCGATGTCGAGTGCCCCGTTGTACGTGTCGTACCTCAAACCGAATCCACCATTTTGACTGGCTCGCCACTCTTCGACTTCGAACAGGCCGCGTGCAATCTCCCCTGAGACATCTCGGCGTTGATCTTTTGCAAACGATGGCACCGCGTAAATGACCTTCACCTTCGGACTGGCCTCGCCACCGTCATCGGGACGATCGACAAGGGTTCTTGGGAGCGGCTTGGAGAATCGCGCATAGTCATCGGCAAGCGTGTCCTTGGTCGGACGCGACACCGTTCCAGGTTTGCGTCCTAGCGACACCTGTACCCATCTCAATCGCGCACCTGACAACTTGCAAACGAGAGGTTTATTCTGGAAATTCCAGGTTTGGCCAGCCTTTTTACATGGCCCACCAGGTGTGACCTGAGTGGCAGCTGCTACGTCCACGGACAAATTCACGGCGAAACAAGCTGCTAGCGCAACGACGACCCTGACAACCTTTTTCACAGCAATCTTCTCAACTTTGGACGACTTCAACGAGATCACCCCACTTGCTTGATGCGATAAGACGAATGGTGACACCTTCAACTCGAATCGATGAACCAAC
>JBBANT010000102.1:0-2379 GCA_040401815.1 Ilumatobacteraceae bacterium
GCAGCGATGATCGTTGCCGCAGCATGCGGTGGCGATGACGCAGCCGAAGAAGTCACCGAAGAAGTAACCGAGGAGACCGAGGCGCCAGCCGAGGACTACAGCATGGTCAAAGCCGCCGTTGTGTACATCACGACACCTGGCGACCAGGGTTGGACGTACATGCACGACTTGGGTATCGCCTACATGGAAGAGCAGCTTGGCATCGAGGTAACTCGACTTGAACTCATCCCCGAAGGTGCAGAGGCAACTGCTGTGTACGACAAGCTCGCACGCGACGGCTACAACCTCATCTTGGGTACCTCATTCGGCTACATGGACCCAATGCTCGAAGTTGCCGCGAAGTACCCAGATGTGTGCTTCCAGCACGCTTCGGGTTACAAGACCGCCGACAACATGGGCAACTACTTCGGTGCGATGGAAGAAGCGCGTTACCTCTCGGGTATCGCCGCTGGTGCAGCCTCAACGAGCGGCAAGCTCGGTTACGTTGCAGCCTTCCCAATTCCAGAAGTGTTGCGTGGAATCAACGCATTCACGCTCGGTGCTCGTTCGGTAAACCCGGATGCCACCGTGCAAGTGGCATGGACTTCAACTTGGTATGACCCTGCAAAAGAAAAAGAAGCAGCAGAGTCGCTCTTGGCCACTGGCGCAGATGTGTTGGGCATGCACCAAGACTCTTCCGCCACGGGTGAAGCAGCCAAGGAAGCCGGCGCAAAGTGGGTTGGTTACAACTCCGACGTGCGGGCAGCAGACTTCCCCGACACCTGGCTCACCAGCCCGGTCTGGAACTGGGGACCTCACTACGTGAAGTTGGGTAAGGACGTTGCTGCAGGCATCTGTGACAACTCGCCGTACTACGGCAACATGGCTGATGGCATGATCACCCTCGGAACTTTTGGATCAAGTGTTTCGCAAGAAACCCAAGATCTGATTGCCGAAAAGGCAGCCGCCATCATCGATGGTTCGCTCCTGCCATTCACTGGCCCAATCAAAGACAACGAAGGCAACGAGCAAATTGCAGCAGGTGCCAGCGCGGCACTTGGTGACTTGCTTGGCCAGTCGTATCTGGTGGAAGGTGTTATCGGCTCCGCAAAGGGCTGAACCACCGACTAATTAGCAATACTGCGCCCACCTCGCGCGAGCGGGGTGGGCGCTTTGCTTTGTATGGCAAACTTGGCGATGGTGACCAGTGCATCGATGCAACACGACAAAACGGGCGCGCTAGCCCTTGCCGCACGAGGGGTGACCAAACGGTTTCCTGGGGTCGTTGCTAATGATCAAGTGAATTTTGATCTGGCGCGTGGTGAAGTGCACACGCTGCTGGGCGAAAACGGGGCGGGAAAGAGCACCCTGGCGTCGGTGCTGTGTGGTTTGTATCGACCCGAAGCTGGGCAAGTGGTGCGAGACGGCAAAGAGATTCGACTCAACAGCCCGCGTGATGGTTTGGCTCACGGCATCGCCATGGTGCACCAGCACTTTCGCTTGGTGGATCGCTTCACGGTGGCCGAAAACGTGGTGCTCGGTCATAAGTCGCTGTCGTTTGTTTTGGCCGCAGCAGAGATCGAAGCCAAGGTTGCGGCGATTACTGAAGAGTTCGGCCTGCCACTAGACCCGCGAGCAGTAGTCGGCGAGTTGTCGGCGGGCGAGCGACAACGGGTAGAAATCGTTAAGGCGTTGTATCAGGGTGCTGAAATTCTGTTGTTGGACGAACCCACTGCGCTTTTGGCGCCGCCCGAAGTTGAAAAGCTTTTTATCACCGTTCGCGCGATGACCTATGTGGGTAAGTCGGTGGTGTTTGTGAGCCACAAGTTGGGCGAAGTTGTTGACATCTCTGATCGCATCACGGTGATGCGGGGTGGCAAGGTGACTGGTTCGGTGCGACGGGGTGAGGCCGATGTGCGCCGGCTGGCCGAATTGATGGTGGGTCGAGAAATCAACATTGTGCCGCGACGCGCCAAATTGCCGACCAGCGACGTGCTGCTCTCGGTATCGCAAGTGCATCTCGAGCGTGACGGGGTGGAGCTTCTCTCCGACATCAACTTGGAGGTGCGGGCTGGCGAAATTGTCGGCGTGGCGGGTGTGGCGGGGAATGGTCAACGTGACCTTGCCGAAGTGGTGGCCGGGCTGCAAACACCCCAGCAAGGCAACGTGACGGTGTGTGGCACACCAACGGCCCGCAGTGGCGCACGCGGTGCACGTCGTGCAGGTTTGGCGTACGTGCCGGAGGATCGCCTCGGCACCGGGCTCGCACCTTCATTGTCAATCGTCGACAACATGGTGCTCACGCGTGAGCGCGGGTTCCTGGTCGATCGGAAGTCGGCACTGGTGGAGTCCGAGCAGTTCATCAAGCAACTGGAAATCAAAACACCCGGACCGCTCACA
>JBBANT010000103.1:0-2311 GCA_040401815.1 Ilumatobacteraceae bacterium
GTTGAAGATGGCGTAGTAGCCATCGTTCTGCTTCTTGATCGGGTAGGCCAGACGACGTCGACCCCACCAATCGGGGGATCCGTGTACGGAACCGCCGACGCTGGTCACTGACTTGGTGATGTTGTTCACCCAGCCGTGAGCAGTGTTCTCATCGAGAGCACCGCTGACGATAACCATCAACTCATATGCACGCATTATTGACTCCCTTCGGACACGACCCCGAAAGGCCGTGGCCCCCGAAGGGGCAGGGTGGATAGGAACTTTGAGCGTACCGTCACCCCGTCAGCGTGCCAACGGGCTGTTACAGAGATGTGTGTTGCGTCTTCCGGATACGGTCAACGAACTTTCGCCGCCCGAGCTGTTGTGACACGGGCTTTAGCAGCCCGAGTCCGCACCCGTCGCCCACCACAAGGAGCAGCGCTCAACACGTGATTCCAGCGGCAAGACATGCACACTTCCACGGTGTAGGCCGTGAATTGCTCGGGTCGAGAATTGAACTCGCGCAATGATTGGGCTGAGGTCACGCACTTGCCAGATCTGGGCAACCGTGGCCCAAACAAGTACGTCACGTTGCGCAATTGTTGCTCGACACATATCGGGCACGCCGTGCGGCGCACCACACCGAAGTGATGCGCAGCGCGCATTAAGTCCACGCTGGCATCACATGCATCGTGACGTGGCACATCGCCAACTCGCACTCGCTCGACGTAGGCACGACGCATCATGCGAAAATCGATTGTTGCACTCACCGATGCACCGATGTTTTTGCCCACGACGATTACGGTAGTTGGCTTACTTGGTCTGCTGCGTAGCCCACCATGCATCGAGTCGCTTGCGAATTTCGGCGTCGCCGAGTAATCCTTCGTCAAGGCGAATTTCCATCAAAAAATCCATTGCTTCGCCCACAGCACGACCTGGCGTGATGCCCAAATGTTCCATCACGGCCGTGCCATCTAATTCAGGGCGCAGCGCGGCCAGTTCTTCCTTTTGTGCGAGTTCGTCGATGCGTTCTTCGAGCTCGGTCATCCGCAAGTTCAATGCGTCCACTTTGCGTTCGCTGCGCGTGGTGCAGTCACAGCGCACCAACACGTTCAACTCAGTCAGCACGTCTCCGGCATCGCGCACATACCGACGCACGGCAGAATCCGTCCAACCCATTTGATACGTGTGAAACCGACCGCTCAAAAACACCAGTTCAGAAACACGTCGAATGTCTTCGTTGGAGTAATGCATTTCGCGCATTCGTTTGCGCGTCATCTTGGCCCCAACTACTTCGTGGTGATAAAACGTCATGCCCTTGCCAGGTAGCACCTTGCGGGTGCGAGGTTTGCCAATGTCGTGAAACAATGCCGCCAACCGCGTGATGCGAAAGTCGCCAGGCATTTCTTTACGCACGTTCTCCACCACGGCAAACGTGTGCGTCAATACGTCTTTATGGCGATGAATTGGGTCTTGTTCAAGCGACAGTGCCGGCAACTCGGGCAAGAAATGTGCGGTCAAGCCTGTCTCGACGGCAAACCGCAAGGCCATGGTGACAGAGTCGGTCACGATCATGCGATCGAATTCGGTGCGAATGCGTTCAGCCGACACGATCTGCAGCCGGTCGTTCATAGTGCGAACCGCCGACACCAACGCATCATCGGGCACCACCGACAACGTGGCCATGAACCGTGCGGCCCGCAACATGCGTAGGGGGTCGTCGTTGAAGCTTTCCTCGGGCGACAGCGGCGTGCGCAACCGATGAGACAACAAGTCGTCCATCCCACCGTGTGGATCAACGAGTTGTGGCGACGCAGCAGTGAGTTCAAGCGCCATTGCGTTGATCGTGAAGTCGCGACGCGACAAATCCACGAGTACCGAATCCGAGAACTTCACCTCGGGTTTGCGGGAGTCGGGAGAATACGCCTCAGCGCGATGGGTGGTGATCTCTAGTGAGCGTGTGCCGCGCAGTGCAGCGATGGTTCCGAACCGTTCGCCCTGCGTCCACAGTGCATCGACTTTGCCCTCCAGAATCGTTTTCACTGCATCGGGGAGTGCATCGGTGGTCAAATCAAAATCGAGTTCGGTGACCTCACGACCAAGCATCAAATCGCGCACCGTGCCCCCCACGATGAATAAGCGGTAACCCGCCTGGGCGAACGCATCGGTGATGGGTGCGAGTTCGGCAATCACTGCTTGGAAACGCGCAGGCTGCACGGTCTACAGGTTACGGAACATCTGCGCCACTAGCGTTCGAACGTGTCGGCAGTAGTAACCGCACTGCGTGGCGACCGCCGCAGTGGCGAAACCAAGATCCGCTCTACCTGCAGCA
>JBBANT010000104.1:0-2278 GCA_040401815.1 Ilumatobacteraceae bacterium
GCAAAATCTGGCGCAAAGTCGCGTGCCGCCGCACCTGCTGCGCTCAAGCGTTACGCCTACCGCACGTCAGCGGTGTGGGTCGAAGTCGAGCGCAACGACGAAGCATTCCTCAACTTCGTGGCCAATGCCGTCAAACTCATCACTCGCCCCACGATGCCTCGTTCGGCACCCAATTGTGGCTGGTGTCGTTGGTCGCGCATGACTGCACCACTGCTCGAGCAAACGTCATCCGACGCGCTCGCGCACCTGTCTACTGATGCCGCTTAACCACGGCTTCAGATTCGCGGGCTGCTGCCCGAAAAATGCCTTTGCTCATCAGCGAAAGTTCTTGCTTGCGTCGTAGTTCATAAATCTCGGCGCGTCGAGTGTGAATCGTTGGGTCGTCGGGTGCTGCCCATCCGGCAAAATCAGCCAAGTGGCACGCCAGTCGTAAGTCGCCACCTTCAGCGACACCTTTGGCGCGCGCAATCAACACGTCGGCCCCGCCTGCCAGTGCGGCAATCTCGGTGCCGAGCACGGCATCTGGAGCGGGCTTCAAGCGTGATGCGGCGCCATCCCACCATCCGCCGTACAGCCGCCAAATACCACGCACCACGAATTCGGGTTCGTCATACAACGGCCGCAGATAGGGCTTGGCCAACACCGCGTCGGGCACCTTCACGGTGTGGATGATGGCATCCAACGTGGCGCCGCCGTTCATCATCTGGATTACCTGGGTCACCAGCGACTCGAGCGCCGTAGCAATTTCGCCAAGCACCATGGCGATGCGTTCTTTGCCCACAATCGGCAGGCCGTGCGCCGGCAGCAGCAACTCGGCCCCCATCGTCACCATGCGCCGCAGAGCGCGGGCCCAGTCGGCGGCATAGCGCTGCACTTTTTGCGGGTTGCCAGCATTCGGAAAATTCCAGATGATGAAGTCGCCAGTCACGATCCACTTTTGTTGCGGAAACCACGCCCACAGGTGGTCGTCGGTTTCACCGCGGTCGTGAAACATCTCGATGTTTTTGTCACCAACCACGAGCGACAGTGATTCGCGAAATGTTTGGTCAGGGGCCAGCGCATCAGCAGGAAGAAAGGTGCCCAGCGCCGCACCAGAACCACCAGAACCGCCAGCAGCGCCACCACCCGCGCCAGCAGGTGGCGCAATTTCGCCAGCGCCAATCCCCAGCCCGCTGTCAGCACGAATGCCACCAAACTGTCGACGGTTAATCAAGTTGTTGAAATCCGACATGTCGGTGTAGCGCCCAAAGCGGGGCAGCACGGCTTCGTGGCTCACCACTGTGGGGCGAGGCGCGCCGCGAGATTTCGAATCAGCCAAAAATGCACCGCTGCCACCCACATGGTCGAGGTGGCCGTGGGTGTACACCAAGTGTGAAATTGGCGCCGATGACCACGTGCGAATCGCCTCCACTACTTTTGCGCCACTTTGGGCACCCGAGGCGTCGAAGCACACCAACCCGTCGCCGGTGTTCACCGTGACGCAGTGGCTGAAGCTCTCGACGATGGCCACGTTGTCGGTGAGCTCCCAAATGTCGCCTTCCACCCGGTTGAGCCGCTCGTCGACCACACCCGAGTCGATAACGCGGTTGCTCAGGTCAATGGGGTGTGTGGCCATGCGCCAAAACTACTTCGGCAGGCCCAGGCCCGGCTGCGCCGCAGTCGCGTTACTTCGGCAGGCCCAGCACTCGCTCGCCCAGAATGTTGCGCATCACATCCGACGTGCCACCCATGATCGTGTAGGCGGGCGCATAGGCGAGGCCTTGGCACAGGTCATCCCACAACGTGGCATACGGGCCGAACACGCTCGAGACAAAGTTGGCTACCCGTGTTTCGTGTTCGGTGCAAAAACATTTGGTGGCGGCCGAAAAGCCGGTTGGTGCCTGCTTCAGCGTTTCGCGAATCACCAGGATGCGCCCGAGCGTGTAGCCAATTTCGATGTCGGCGATTTCTTGGCGCACCAATTTGTTGGTGGTGTCGGCGCGCTCGCGCGCCATCAAATACAACGCTCGGTTCGACACCAAGCGGTCAATGCCGCCACGTTCGTGTTCTAACTGACGCATGGTTTGTTTGAACGCGCCACCTTCAACACCCACCAAGTTTTCGATTGGCACGCGCACATCGGTGTAGAACACTTCGCAAAAGTGTCGGTTGGTGGTCATGTCGGTGATCGGCCGCACTTCAATGCCTGGGGTGTCCATCGGCACGATTATTTCGCTGATGCCCGCGTGCGGTGGGCCTTCTTTGCTGGTGCGACAGATGAGGTAGCAAAAATCGGCAA
>JBBANT010000105.1:0-2243 GCA_040401815.1 Ilumatobacteraceae bacterium
ACATTGCACTTCTACAGCAGGAGCCTCTAATGCTGTCCCGGGTTGCTCTATGAATTCCTCAATAGAGCCGGCATCTACACCCATGTCGGTCAAAGTTTTCAACGCGAGATGCAAAGGAACTAAATCTTCTTCGTCAATATTCATGCCGTTGTTCACTGGTAATTACCTGCATTCATGACGTACCTTGAATGTCAGACACACTGATTTGAGCATAGCTACCCGGTAAGTCTGAGTACGTATGTGCTCTCTGCCAATTGGCTGCTATCAAACTTGGTCCCCCACGTTCGCAATGAAGCTCTTTACCCCGAAGTTCCCCTACCCCACATCCTTAAACACGGGCGCGCGGTTTTCGAAGTTGGCAGTAATCGCTTCCACCTGGTGTGGCTTGCCAATCAGCGTGAAGATGATCTCGCGTTCGGCGGCAAAGTGCTCGGCAGCACCCGCGTTGGACAACCGGTTGATGAGTTGCTTGGCGCCCCGCACCGCGCTGGGGCTGCGGCCGGCGATTTCGGCTGCAGCAGCCAAGGCCTCGGCCACGGGATCATTTGACAACCGCGTGACCACACCCAATGTGGCGCCTTCGCTCGCGGCAAAAATGCGCCCGGTGAACACCAAGTCTTTCATCACGTCGTCGCGCACTAAGCGGCTCAGCCTGAGCGTGCCCGTCATGTCGGGAATCAACCCCCAATGCACTTCACGCATCGACATTTTGGTGTCGGGGTGCGCAAAGCGCATGTCGGCACCCAGCGCCAACTGCATGCCACCACCCAGCGCGTGGCCCTGCAAGGCGGCAATCACCGGCACGGGCACTTCTTGCCACACCCAACAGATTTGTTGTGCCAAGTGCGTGATGCGGCCATCTTGCATCGAGCCCGCTGCGGTGGCGCTGCCATCGCCCGAGCCACCACTGCCCATGGCTTGAAACCCGCCGAAGTCGAGCCCGGCACAAAACGAGGCCCCGTCACCCGACAGCACCACGGCCCGCACGCTGGTGTCGTGCTTCACGCGTTCACCGGCCTGGGCGATGGCATGAAACATGGCGTCGTCTAATGCATTGCGTTTATCGGGGCGAGTCAAGCGCACATGGGCGATGCCCTCGTGCATGGTCACGCTCACGCGTGCGGCAATGTCGGCTGCGGATGCCATAGTTGGCTCCCTTTCGTTATGGGTGGCGTGCGCCTGCCAGACTAGATGCAATGAAACTCAACCTCACCACCGACCAGGTGCTCACCACCACCCGCAGCGTGCGCAAACGCCTGGATTTCGACAAGCCCGTCGAGCGTTCGATCGTGGAGGAATGCTTAGAGATCGCCCTGCAAGCCCCGACCGGCAGCAACAGCCAAGGCTGGCACTTCATCGTGGTGGAAGACGCCGCCAAAAAGAAGGCCCTCGCCGACATATATATGGAGAACTTCAAACTGTATGCGTCGATGCCCCGCCCCAAGCGTGAAGCCGGCGACATTCGCGCCGAACGCCAAGACAAAGTGGTCGACTCGGCTATTTATTTGGCGCAAAACTTTCACCGCTCGCCGATGATGTTGATCCCCGCCATTGACGGACGCATCGAAAACCAGCCGTCGTTCGTTGGCGCCGGGTTGTGGGGGTCGCTACTGCCCGCAGTGTGGAGCTTTATGTTGGCCTTGCGCGAGCGTGGCATGGGCAGCGCGTGGACGACCATCCACCTCATCAACGACGGCGAAAAGAAAGCCGCCGAACTGCTCGGCATCCCGTATGACAAAGTCACCCAAGGTGGGCTCTTCCCCATTGCGTATACGAAGGGAACCGACTTTAAACCTGCCAGCCGCCTGCCACTCGACCGCGTCATGCACTGGGACAAGTGGTAACCGTGACCAACGCCGACGACAACTACATCGTGAGTGCCAACACCCCCATCGAACTCGTCGAAGACGTGTATGACGAGTTGCCCGGCAACGTAGCCATCGCCCGCAAACGCTTGGGGCGCCCGCTGACGTTGACCGAGAAAATTTTGGTGAACCACCTGGCCGACCCAGCCGGCCAAGAACTTGAACGCGGCCGCAGCTACGCCGACTTTCACCCCGACCGCGTGGCCATGCAAGACGCCACCGCGCAAATGGCGTTGCTGCAATTTATGACCGCCGGCTTGCCCGCCACGGCCGTGCCATCCACCGTGCATTGCGACCACCTGATTATGGCCAAAGTCGGTGCGCGCATCGACATGGGCGTAGCCATCGACACCAATAAAGAGGTCTACGACTTTTTGC
>JBBANT010000106.1:0-2084 GCA_040401815.1 Ilumatobacteraceae bacterium
CTGCTGCCCGCACTGCTTCGCTGGCCGGATAACTCCCCGATGCAAGCACGTGCGCGGCGCCACGCAGCACATGCGCAAGCGCCTGGCGTGATGCCGGCAGGCGACCGGGCACCGAGATCTCTGCGCCATGCACCATCACGCTGTAGGGCAGCGACAACGACCGCCCCACCAACCCCAGTGGCAACGCTGGGTCAAGCACCACGTGTTCGGCACCAAAGTCGCGCGCCAAGCGCTCAATTCGTCGCACCATCATCGGGTGCGGCAACAGCACAGGTTCGCGGGTGCGCTCGATGCGAAACGCTTGACGTGCATCGAACTCTGCTGCATCTACATGAGGGCTAGTGAGTACGGCAAATGAACTTGGGTCAAGCCGGCCCCACAGCTCCCACAGCATGTTTTGGATGCCACCTACTTTCGGTGGAAAGTCATTGGTCACCAGCAGATGCTTCATACGCACTTACCATCGTGGCACGCGCCGACGACACAGTGAGTCAATAAGACCTCAGTTGATGAGCAGGTCACGGCGGCCAAGTTTGGTAGCGGCCCATTGTGCATGTTCGCGCAACAAGTCGTCGTCGCCATGCAGGTAACGCACGAGTGCCAGGGCCACCTCGTCATCTTCGCCCGCACCACTATTGCCCAAGATGAGGAGCGCATTACGTCGCACCCAACGCGGATTGCGATCTGCCACATACCACCTGCCGACGATGCGCATCACTTCATCGTCGGGTGCGGTGAGTAGTTCAAGGGCGTCGACCACACTGCGTTCGTCGCCGACGCTGCGGTCGATTGCACCACGGCGACTCGGCGGGCACACTTCTTGACACTCATCACATCCATATATACGTGTGCCGAGTGCGTCTCGGTAGCGCAAGTCGAATACTCCAGGTTTTTGGATGAGCCACGCCAGACACTTTCGTGCATCCACCACACCCGGTTCGACAATTGCACCTGTGGGGCAGGCGTCGATACAGCGAGTGCAAGCGCCACATCCGTCGGCAACCACCCGCTCGGTGTGCTGCAATTCTGCGGTGGTAACTACACACCCCAACACAAACCAACTTCCCAATCCTTCAACCAACAAATTTGCATTCTTGCCAAACCAACCGAGACCAGCCCGATATGCAACTTCACGATCGACGATGGAATTGTCGTCAGCAAACACCGTGGCTCGATAACCATCTTGGTGCAGTCGTTTGGCTGCAACACGTAACGCATCCCGCAATGGCGCATAGTGGTCTCGCCACGCGTAACGCGCGACAGTTCCAGCGATTGCAGAATCGTTGGCAATGCCGCCGTTGCTCAATGCTTGATCATTTACAAAATACGACCGGGCCGCCACGATGATGCTGCGTGCACCTGGCACTGCCATGGTTGGCGTGGTCGAGCGTTCTGGGTTGCGAAATGTGAATTGCATGTCGTCGGCCATTCCTGATGCAATACGTGCTTCAATTGCTGCTCGTGCTCGCGTCAGCGGCTCGGCCGTCGTGACGCCCACTCGGTCGGCCCCCGCTTCACGCACGAGGCGCAACAACTCGGCGGTGTAGTTGTCGTGCACCGCTCTAGAGGCTACGCAGCCACACACATTGCCATGCTGCGGTTGGTCAGGCGCTGCGTTGGTGACGCAAGCCTGGGGTGAGCCCGGCCTTGGCGAGTGCTGCCAACGTGCGGAGCTCTTCATAATCAAAGATCACAGCCTCGGGCTCGCCACACAACATTGGCACGATGCAGTCGTGGCAGGCCGCCGAGTCGCGCACCACACAGGTGTCGCACGAAATGACAATGCTCACCGCCCGCGGGTCGTCAGACGAAATGCTCGTGGTTGAATTCGGCGCTGCTTGGGGGTTGTCTTGCATATTTCCACCGTGACCAAGGGGTGTAGTGCAGATAGCACACCCCTTCGCCACACTTGCGGTGGTGGACATTCCCATTATCGACATCCTCGACGAAGAGTCGATGCCCTGCGACTACTGCGGCGCAACCGTGCAGTTCTTTGACGACGACTTTGCTCTCTGCCCGGAATGTGGCAACGAGTTCTGGAACATGGATTACACCGGCGACGGTCTTGGTGACCCGCCAAGCAC
>JBBANT010000107.1:0-2043 GCA_040401815.1 Ilumatobacteraceae bacterium
GGCACTCGTCGCTTTCGCCGACTCGCCAGTTGCTAACGCCACCTCGGTGAGCGAATTGAAGGGCCTCAAGTTCGGCGCACAAGCCGGCACCACCAGCCTGGAATTCATCAGCAGCGTGATTCAGCCAGATGCCGAGCCATTTGCCTATGACGACAACGCCGGTGCCAAGGCAGCGCTTGAAGCCAAGCAAATCGATGCCATTGTGGTCGACTTGCCCACCGCTTTGTACATCAGCGCGGTGGAAATTGAAGGTTCGAAAGTGGTCGGACAGTTCCCACCGAGCGATGTTGCTCCTGGTGACGACTTCGGCATGCTGTTTGACCTCGACAACCCGTTGGTGGAGTGCGTGAACGTGGCACTTGACCGCATGCGCAATCTCACCTCCGAACTGGCCAGCATCGAGGAGACGTGGCTTTCGAGCTACACCGGCG
Source organism: Ilumatobacteraceae bacterium (assembly GCA_040401815.1). Classification (GTDB taxonomy): domain Bacteria; phylum Actinomycetota; class Acidimicrobiia; order Acidimicrobiales; family Ilumatobacteraceae; genus F1-60-MAGs027. The sequence goes on from JBBANT010000107.1 coordinate 432, forward strand.
CACCGGTCATCAGCCTCGACTGACCACGCGTCAGGAGCACGAGCGCCGACAACGGCGACGTAGTTCGTTTATCGCGGCGGCCAGCACCTTCGTGGTGCTGGCCGCCGTGGTTGTTTTGATCCCCCGCATGCCGCGCTGGGATCGCGTCAAGCAGTCGTTCTTCGACGTGGACCAGATGCGCGACTCATTCCCCCGCTTGATCGACGCCTTTTGGCTCGACGTGAAAATCTTTGCCTGGACCACGCCAGCGATTTTTGCCCTCGCGTTATTGATTGCCCTTGCTCGTAATTCACGTTCGCCCGCTTTGTTTCCGGTGCGCATGTTGGCTGCTGCCTACACCGACGTGATGCGCGGTGTGCCAGTGATTTTGTGGATTTATCTTGTTGGCTTCGGCGTGCCAGGGCTGGGGATTGCGCGGCCGTTTAATTCGCCATTGTTGTGGGGGTCGGTTGCACTCGCTATGACGTATTCGGGCTACGTAGCCGAGGTGTTTCGCGCCGGCATCGACAGCGTGCACGAAAGCCAGCGGGCTGCTGCGCGTTCACTCGGTTTATCCAGCACCCAAACCATGCGGCATGTGGTGCTGCCGCAGGCGATTCGGCGAGTTGTGCCACCGCTGCTCAACGATCTGGTGTCACTGCAAAAAGATGTTGCCCTGGTTTCACTCATCGGCCCGATTGAAATTTTGCGGCAGGCCGGAATCGACAAATCCAAGTTTGCGAACTTCACACCATTTGTGGTGGCAGCCCTGATCTTTTTGTCAGTGACGATTCCGCTCACTCGCTTGACCGATTATCTCTGGCACCGCGAACGACGTCGCACGAGTGGCACTCGGGTGGCGCCATGACCCCCAAGGTCAGCCTGCGCGGCGTTACCAAATCGTTTGGCGCCAACACGGTGTTGCGCAACCTGTCGCTTGATGTTGCCAACGGCGAGGTGGTTTCGCTCATCGGGGCCAGCGGCAGTGGTAAAACCACTTTGCTGCGCTGCGTGAACCTGCTCGAGCAAATTGACGACGGCGCGGTGCTGTTGGACGGCGACGAGATTTCTGCGATTGGGCTTGACCCCAACCCGGTGCGTCGCCGGGTGGGCATCGTTTTTCAGAGCTTCAACTTGTTTCCACACATGTCGGTGGCCCGCAACATCACGCTCGCACTCACCAAAGTGCTCGGGCAATCGCCTGCTGACGCTGCGGCACAAGCCGGTGATCTGCTGCGTCGATTCGGGCTCGCAGAAAAAGCCGACGTGTACCCCGACCAGTTATCGGGCGGCCAACAGCAACGGGTGGCAATCATTCGCGCGCTCGCCATGCGGCCCGAGGTGCTATTGCTGGATGAAATAACCTCGGCCCTCGACCCTGAACTCGTTGGCGAAGTGTTGGACGTGGTGCGCGAGCTGAAGGGCAGCGGCATCACACTGTTGATCGCAACGCACGAAATGGCGTTTGCGCGTGAGATTTCAGACCGCGTGTGCTTCTTGCACACCGGCACAGTGGCCGAAATTGGCACGCCCTCGCAGGTGTTTAGCACCCCACGCGATGAGCGAACGCAACAGTTCTTGCGCCGCGTACGCTCAAGCTAGTTACCGACCGCGCGCGGTCCCACTCGAACCA
>JBBANT010000108.1:0-2007 GCA_040401815.1 Ilumatobacteraceae bacterium
TGCCGTACTTACGGGGGCCTTTGCGAGCAAACACTTCGGAGCGACGACGCTGCGCCTCGGTTTGCGGCATGTCTTCGCGGCGGTCATCACGGCGGTCATCACGACGAGGTCCTCGACTTGCGCCACGATCATCACGACCAGCGCCCTCACGCGGCTTCCATTCACGGCGCGGACCACGACTTGGGCCACCCTCACGAGCACCACCTTCACGCGGCTTCCACTCTCTACGCGGGCCGCGGTCATCACGACCAGCGCCCTCACGCGGCTTCCATTCACGACGCGGGCCACGACTCGGGCCACCCTCACGAGCACCACCTTCACGCGGCTTCCACTCTTTACGCGGGCCGCGGTCATCACGACCAGCACCCTCACGCGGCTTCCATTCACGACGCGGACCACCCTCACGAGCGCCACCTTCACGCGGCTTCCACTCTTTACGCGGGCCACGATCATCACGACCAGCGCCCTCGCGCGGCTTCCATTCACGACGCGGGCCACCCTCACGACGCGGACCACGACTTGGGCCACGGTCATCACGACCAGCACCTTCACGCGGCTTCCATTCCTTACGCGGGCCACCTTCACGGGGCTTCCACTCTTTACGCGGGCCGGCACTACGGCCGCCACCCTCACGGGGCTTCCACTCCTTACGCGGTCCGCCACGCGAAGCACCACCGGCTGGGCGCTTACGACGGACGTCGTCGCCCTCGGATGGCTTATCTTCTGTTGACATAGCCGTCTAACGCTACGGCAAGAGACGAGCGACCGTGTTCAACAATCGCAGCTGTTTTCGAATTCGAGCCATAAATGCGAAAGACCCCCGCTTTCGCGGGGGTCTTTCAACTGAGAAATCTGGCGGCGACCTACTCTCCCAGGGGGTCTACCCCCAAGTACCATTGGCGCGTTCAGGCTTAACTTCCGTGTTCGGGATGGGAACGGGTGTGTCCCCGACGCTATGGCCACCAGAAACTTTTTGTCCGGCCAGTGATCGAATCAACGATCAGCTGGTTGAAGACTTCAGAGTAAGCACGAGCACAATCCAAGCCCTCGGCCGATTAGTACCGGTCAGCTCCGCGCGTCACCGCGCTTCCACTTCCGGCCTATCAACGTGGTGGTCTCGCCACGGGCCTTACTGCGTTAACCGCATGGGAACTCTTATCTTGGAACGGGTTTCACACTTAGATGCTTTCAGCGTTTATCCCTTCCGCAGGTAGCTAACCAGCCATGCACCTGGCGGTACAACTGGCACACTAGAGCTGCGTCCGTCTCGGTCCTCTCGTACTAAAGACAGCATTCCTCAAAGTTCCTTCGGATGTAGAAGATAGGGACCGAACTGTCTCACGACGTTCTGAACCCAGCTCGCGTACCGCTTTAATGGGCGAACAGCCCAACCCTTGGGACCTGCTTCAGCCCCAGGATGCGATGAGCCGACATCGAGGTGCCAAACCTTGCCGTCGATATGGACTCTTGGGCAAGATTAGCCTGTTATCCCCGGCGTACCTTTTATCCGTTGAGCGACCTCGCTTCCACAAGCAAAGGCCGGGTCACTATGTCCTGCTTTCGCAACTGCTTGACTTGTAGGTCTCGCAGTAAAGCTCCCTTGTGTCATTACACTCGCCGACTGATTACCAACCAGTCTGAGGGAACCTTTGAACGCCTCCGTTACAATTTAGGAGGCGACCGCCCCAGTCAAACTACCCGCCTGGCACTGTTCCTGATCCAGATAATGGATCGAGGTTAGAGCTCCAAACTGAACAGGGTGGTATTTCACTATTGACTCCACGCGAACTAGCGCTCGCGCTTCAACGTCTCCCACCTAAGCTACACAGTTAAGGTCGAAGCTCAACACCAAGTTATAGTAAAGGTGCACGGGGTCTTTCCGTCTTTCTACATCTAACGAGCATCTTTACTCGTACTTCAATTTCGCCGGGTCTGTGGTTGAGACAGCGGAGCAGTCGTTACGCCATTCGTGCAGGTCGGAACTTACCCGACAAGGAATTTCGCTAC
>JBBANT010000109.1:0-1990 GCA_040401815.1 Ilumatobacteraceae bacterium
AGGTAGTGATACACCTCGCGCTGCAGCGCAACTGGGTCATCGCTGTCTGGGGTGTCGTCATCGGCGTCATCTTCACTCACATCTAAAACGGTGCCCAGCACCAACCGCATGGCATTGATCGCCCTCACGAATCGCTCGAGGTCACCTTCGGCAAACACTCGACCCGGCGTGAGCAGCAGCACCGCATCGTTGAGTGCTGCAAGATGCGTGTCGGCTAAGTCGCTGTGGGTCAGGCGGCGGTATTCGTCGTTGTGTTGTTCGTCGTTGTGATACGCGGTAGGAAACAGACGCTTCATATGCGGCTCGAGTGCCGCTGGCGTTGTGGTTTTGGCAACTTCCACCTCGTGGCGTAGTTCGCCCAAGAGATGGGCTACGACATCACGTGAATGGTTATCAATCGTGAGGCGCAGACCGCCGTCAACGGGCTCAAAAATCATGCATCGTCTCGCTGCATCGTGGCCCATAAGCCATGTTCATGGAGCCGCTGCACATCGACTTCGGCATGTTCGCGAGAGCCATTGGAAACGACTGCCCGACCTTTTTCGTGAACATCCAGCATGAGTGCAGTGGCTTTTTCCAAGCTGTATCCGAAAAGCTTCTGCAACACCCATGTCACGTATGCCATGAGGTTGATTGGATCGTTCCAGACGATCACCACCCAAGGCCGGTCAAGGTCAATCGTGCTGTCGTGCTTGACATCGGTCACCGTTGACATGCTTCCAGTCTGCCGAGTGGTCGCGCGGGGTCGGTTGGCTCGTAGCCTTCGTGCGCGTGGTACTGGGTCGTCCGCTTGTTCCTTCGCGGCTTTCCAAAGCGTTCTCCCATGTGGGTTCTCGCCCGTCACGCACGACACTTGGCGCCTATGTAGCCCTCACCAAACCACGAATCATCGAACTGCTCTTGATTACCACCGTGCCAGTAATGGTGCTGGCTGCCGATGGTTGGCCTAATACTTGGTTGGTCGTGTGGACAGTCGTTGGCGGCACACTCGCTGCTGGTGGCGCCAATGCAATCAACATGTACATCGACCGAGATATTGATCAACTCATGGAACGTACCCGTAATCGACCGCTCGTGACCGGGCGCATTGCACCGCGTGATGCGTTGGTGTTTGCCATCGCGTTAGAGATAGTTGCCTTTGTCGTACTCGCGTTGTCCTCCAATGTGTTGGCTGGTGCGATTGCTATTTCAGCAACACTGTTCTATGTCTTTATCTATTCGTTGTGGCTAAAGCGCACGACGCGGCAAAACATTGTGATTGGTGGGGCAGCCGGGGCTGCACCGGTGTTGGTGGGTTGGGCCGCGGTGTCCAATTCGGTGTCGTGGTCGGCAGTCGTATTGTTTCTCGTCATCTTTTTGTGGACACCACCGCACTTCTGGGCGCTAGCGATTCGCCACGCTGACGAGTATCGAGCCGCATCAGTGCCCATGTTGCCAGTGGTCGAAACATTGTCGCGCACGGTGCGCACGATGGGTTGGTACACCGTTGCGGTCACGCTCGTCTCCTTTGCCTTGATTCCGCTGAATGACATGGGTGTGGTTTATTCGTTGGCAGCAGTCGTGCTTGGCATTGCATTCATTGCGCTCACGTTTGGTCTCGGTCGCGCTCCGACCACCGCTGCTGCAATGCGGGTCTTCACGTTTTCCATCTCGTACGTCACCTTGCTGTTTTTGGCAGTGATGCTCGATGTGCTCGTGCGTTAGTTCGCAAAACATTGGTCAGTTTGGTCGGGTGCGACTAGCTGAGATATCAAGATAAACAGCCAAATTGAGTAGCCTTGCCACGTGGTGATGACGACTACACACGCAGAAACAGTGTCGACGGCAGGCCGTCCAGCACCCGCGAGTCTCGGTGCATTGGCACGATGGATTACTGCTGCCGACCACGTGCGGATCGGGCTCTCGCTCACCCTGGGTGCCGCACTGTGGTTCGTCGTGGCCAGTGCGGTCGGTGTGGTGTTGGGCTTGGAGCGACTGGATTCATCCGCAG
>JBBANT010000110.1:0-1912 GCA_040401815.1 Ilumatobacteraceae bacterium
GCTTGTATTTGCGACCGCTCCCACACCAGCACAGTTCATTAGCGGCTGGCAGCACGGGGGGTGGCTGCGGTGTGGAACGCACAATCAAAGGCTATGGGGCAGGGTCGGGCAACTAGCGGTGGCGCCAGAGTGACATTGGTGTAACTCTCGTGCAGTGATCTGTGGGTGCATGCACAGGCATCGGTCATTTTCCAGAAATTTCTGGGGCTCGGTTTGGCACGGCAAGTTCATGAGCAAGTACAACAGTCACCAACACACATAGTTGTGGGAAAAGATTTGCTTTTCTTGCAACGAACGAGAGCAAAGGTAGGCAGCCGTGGCGGAACGGATGTCAGACAACATGACGGATCAGGTGGTGCGTGCGCGTTTGCGTGACACCACGATCAACTCCACCAACGACACCAAAAACGGTGTCGCTGAGGACGAAGCGGTGCTGCCGAGAGGTCGCCGCAGATACCCGGAGTTGTTGCTCGGCCTACTTCTGGTGGTCGGAGGTGCGCTCGGTGGGGTATTGGTGTTTCAGCGCAGTAGTGATCGTGTGGTCGTTGTCGGTGCTGCCCGCGAGTTAACGCGTGGCACGGTGCTCACCCGCTCTGATGTCATCGCCGTCGAAGTCGGAGCGCTACCCGCTGGAGCGGTGACCGGTGCAAGTGACGCCAGCACGTTGCTCGGCAAACGTCTGCTGGTGGATATTCCTGCCGGTGTTCCGATTGCCTCGAATGTGGTTACTGACCAACAGTTGCTTGAAGCATCGGAAGCGTTGGTTCCTTTGGCGCTCACTCGAAGTGCCGTGCCGAGTGGCCTGGCGCGTGGCGATTTCGCGCGGGTGGTCATCTCGTTCCCCAATCAAGGCGTCGATGCGCCTGCTCCCGAGGTGTTGGCTGACGCCGTTGAAGTATTTGATATCGACATCTCGGATGACTTCGGTGATGCTGTGCGGGTGACGGTGCGCGCCAACTCTGACATTGCTATCGACATTGCCCGAGCAGACCGCGTGCAACTCATAAAAGTCGCTGGGCGTTGAACATGCTTGATACCTCACTCGTTCGCTCTCTTACCGAGCATGTGGCTGATGTGCTGGCCGAAGAGCGCCTGCATGTCGGCACTGCCGATGCCACCATTTCGCGTGAGGCCGAACTTGATTTAGCCAGAGCCATCTTGCGCAGTGAAATTGCGCGCATTGCTACCAAACGCCCACTCGATGCTTGGCCACCAATTGATGAAGAGTCGCTCATGAACAATGTATTGGCGCGAGTACTCGGCCTCGGCGGTCTCGAGGCTCTGCTGGATGATCCGGATGTGAGTGATGTTCATATTCGTGGTTGTGAATCGGTGTGGGTCAAGTTGCGTGACGGTCGCCGTGAGCGTCGTGCGCCAATCGTGGAGAGTGATGAAGAACTCATCAGCTTGATTCGTCGTGCTGCGACGCGGTTCAGCCGAACCGAGAAGCGCTTTGATGCAGGCACACCTGAGCTGAACATGCAATTGCCAGATGGCTCTCGACTGTTTGCGGTGATGGAAGTGTCGACTCGTCCAAGTCTTGTGATTCGTCGGCATCGCTTTGAGCTGTCATCACTTGACGAACTCCGGGCACTCGACGTATTTGATGCCGATGTGCAGGCACTACTGACTGCGATGGTGCGATCGCGACGCAATGTGGTGGTTGCTGGGGGCACTGGGTCGGGTAAGACCACGTTGCTGCGGGCCTTGCTCAATGAAGTGCCACCAACCGAGCGCATCGTGACGATTGAAGATGCCTATGAACTTGGCTTAGAGCACTTTGCTGAAAAACACCCCGACTACGACGCACTGCAGAGTCGTAGCGCAAACATTGAAGGCGAGGGTGAGGTGACGTTGGCCGATCTGACTCGTATGGCACTGCGCATGGACCCTGATCGGGTCATCGTCGGAG
>JBBANT010000111.1:0-1911 GCA_040401815.1 Ilumatobacteraceae bacterium
CCCCACGACAAAGCAAACGATGCAGAAATTACGACGTGATACGGCTCGAGATCGCTGCCTCGAAAACGCAGACCCACGTCTTTGGCCGCAACATTTGCCACGATGCCTTTAAGTAAGTGGAAGATCTTTATCGACTCAAGGCTGGCCGCCATGTCTGAGCCATGTCCCCCGGCATTCATGCGCACGCCACCGCCCACCGAACCTGGCACGCCGACACCCCATTCAAAACCCGTCAAACCGCGTGCCGCACTTTGGCGGGCCAACACCGGCAATGCCACAGCACCACCCGCCACCACTCGCGGGACTGCGGGTTGCTCGGGCCAAAGGATTTGTTCGGCAAACTCGCCAAGCACCACCACCAACCCAGCAAAGCCTTCATCGGCCACGAGCAGGTTGCTGCCGCGCCCGATGACCAGCAACGGGACCCTTTTTTCGCGCAATGCGTTGCTGACTGCGTGAAGGTCGTCGATGGATCGCGCCTTAACGAGCAGGCTGGCCGGACCACCGACTTTGTAGGTGGTGTATGCCGCCAATTTCACATCGCGTTGCACTCGCGCCCCGAGCAAGATGCCGAGGCGGTCGAGTGCTCGCGTCTCGCGTGCGTAGCTGTCGGTGTCGTCAGCGTCCACGAGATAATTCTCGCTTACGGGCAACGACTTCGTCGGGCAATGTCTCGATGTCGCCACAACCCATTGATATACATAAGTCACCGTCACGCACCTCGCGAGCCACGAAGTCCACCAGGTCTGCACGCTCAGCAAGCCACTCAACCCTGGCCGTTGGATGCGCAACACGCACCGCATCGACCACCAATTGACCCGTGACGCCCTCAATGCGATCTGTACCCGAGGCGTAGATGTCGGTGATCACCACAAGGTCAGCATCGACGAAGGCATCGCGATATTGGTCGGACATCACCGCCATGCGATTGAAGCGATTGGGCTGAAACACTGCCACGACGCGCTTCCAGCCGACGTTATCGGTGCGCACTGCGCGCAGCACGGCGGTGATTTCGGCTGGCAGGTGGGCATAGTCGTCAACGAAGGTAGCGCCACCCTCAGTAGCGCGAACATCGAATCGGCGTCGCACCCCGGCGAAGTTGCGCACGGCCTCGGCAGCAACGCTGGGCTTGACACCAAGCTGCACAGCCATGGCTAAGGCCGCCAGACAATTGCGCACGTTGTGTTCGCCACGCAGGGCAAGAGACACAGCAACACTGCCCTGTGCCATGTGGGCCACAAAGTGGCTCACCTCGCCGGCGAATCGCACATCGGTGGCCCACACATCAGGTGTGTTGGTATTCGCTGTTGCATCACTGATGCCATAGGTGATAGCGCCATGGCGGCGAGCCAACTGCAGAGCTGTGGCATCGTCGGCGCACACCACTTTGATGCCTTTAACTTCACTGAGGTACGCGTCGAATGATGCCACGATGCCGGCAAACGAACCGTGCTCATCTAAGTGATCGGTATCAACGTTGGTGAGAATCGTGGAATCTGGGGCGATTGCTCGATGACTTGAGTCGCTCTCATCTGCTTCGACGACAAAAACATCACTACCCCAGTGAGCACTCGACTCGAGTTGGGGAACCTCGGCGCCGATGAGATAGCCCGGGTCGCGCCCGGCGGCACGCAACATGAGAGTGAGCAGCGTGGTGGTCGTAGTTTTGCCGTGGGTGCCAGCCACCGCCACCGTGCGGGCTTGTTTGCTGATCCACCCCAGCATCTGTGCACGTGACCAAACGGTCTTGCCGGCCTGGCGGGCTGCGACGAGTTCAACGTTGGTGTCTCGCACCGCCGCCGAGTGCGTGACGATTTCACATTCGACTATCGCACCAGCATCATGCGGCACGTTGACTACTACCCCCAACGCTCGCAGGCGATCCACAATTGGCGACTCGACCATGTCGCT
>JBBANT010000112.1:0-1879 GCA_040401815.1 Ilumatobacteraceae bacterium
ATTGCAGCAGGCGAGTGCGACACCCTGATCGGATATTTGGACTATCAACGAGCAACGCTCGAATGGAAGACGCGCAACCTTGATGAGGCACAACTAGCGCGAACCATTGCGTCGAGCACGATGACGTTGGCGGGGCTGTTGAAACACATGGCGTTTGTAGAGGACTACTGGTTCACCAGTTGGGTGTATGACTTGCCACGAGTGGCCCCGTGGGCCGAGGTGGACTGGACAGCGACTCCCGATTGGGAATGGGAGTCGGCCATCGGCGAGCCAGCCGAAGTGGTGCGCGCACAATGGCAAACCTCGGTCGAGCGCTCACGAGGTGCGTTGGCTGCCGCGCTGCAAGCCGGCAACTCGGCCGACCCACTCGGCTCGTTGACTAAGCGAGCATGGCCCAGCGGTGAGCGTCCGTCGCTGCGCTGGGTGGTGGTGCACATGATTGAGGAGTACGCCCGCCATAACGGGCATGCTGATCTATTACGCGAAGCCGTGGATGGCGAAGTAGGCGAGTAGCTCGCCAGTTATTCCAGGGTGCCGTACGAACCGACTGCGCCACTGCTGTTGCCGACTGCATCCAACGTGGCGGCCAAGTCAGCCAGAAACTCCTGATGAGTCTGAGCGTGAATCGCATTGACGGTGAGATGAATCGACGGCGGGGGAGCCTGGCGATCGACATACCAACCGCGCGCTGCCAGACCGTCGGCTACCGCGTAGATATCGAGCTCAGGCATCGCTGCGCCAAACGACAACAACGTGGCATCGGGCGTGGCACGCAGCACCAAGCGTGGGTCGGCATTGATTGCTGCTGCGATTGCGAGTGTGGTGTCGCGGGCACTGCGTGTGAGTGCCTCGTAGCCGTCGTCGCCAAGATGATGTAACACCGCCCACGCAGCAGCTATCGGCCCACCCGATTTGGTGCCGAGCGCCCCCGACGAGCCATACATGCCGCCGAGCCAGTTGTCGGTGACAAAACCCTGATGTGAGCGCAACTCAGCGCTGCGATACATAATCACCGATGCACCCTTGGCGGTGTAACCAAATTTGTGCAGATCCACACTCATCGACGTGACGCCATCAACCACAAAGTTCCACGCTGGCAGTCGCACGCCGAGTCGCTGCAGATAGGGAAGCGTGACACCACCCATGCAGGCATCCACGTGGCAGTTCACACCTCGCTCGGCCGCGATGGCAGCAATATCGGCAATCGGGTCAACCACACCCTGGGGGTATTGCGGGGCTGAAGCGACGAACAGGATGGTGTTGGCGTCGCCTGCCTTGGCCATGGCCTGAGGGTCAGCACGCCAGGTTTCGCTGCAGACGGGCACGAGGCGCAGCTCAACATCGAAATAAGCGGCCGCTTTGTGGAACGCCGCGTGGGCGGATGTGGGCAGCACCATGTTGGGCTGGGTGATCCCGGCTGCACGAAACTGTCCACGCGCCGACTTGACCGCCATCAAGATGCTCTCGGTGCCGCCGCTCGTGAAAAACCCGCGGGCTGACTCGGGCGCCGCTAACCAGCGGCTGGCGATTGCCAATACATCGTTTTGCATCGCGCGCAGCGAAGGAAAGGCCTCCACATTGAGTGCGTTCTCGCCAGAGAAGCGTCGGTAGGCCTCCGTGGCCAATTCGTGGGCGGCGGGGGTCGCCAGGTAGGCGAGTGAGAACGCGCGGCCTTCCTTCCAGCGCACATCGGTGGCGCGCAAGGCTTCGAGGCGTTCCAGCGTTTCGTTAGTCGACCAACCGTGGGCGGGCAACTCCGGGGCATTCGGCAGGGCACTGCGACGCGATGATGCTGGAATCCCCATTGTTTATTGCTCCTTCTGAACTTTACATAACTATGATTATGGGCGGTGACTAGGACGTAGCGGTTCAGCCACCA
>JBBANT010000113.1:0-1861 GCA_040401815.1 Ilumatobacteraceae bacterium
ATGGCTGAGCCGGCGGAGAAAGTGTGTGAGCGTTGCGGTCGCACCATGCAATGGCGCGCCAAGTGGGCACGCAACTGGAATGAAGTCAAATACTGCTCGGACGCGTGCCGCAAACAGCGCCTCACTAACGTCGATACTGCGCTCGAAGATGCAATCCTGCAGTTGCTCAATGCTCGGGCGCGCGATGCATCCATCTGCCCATCAGAGGCAGCGCGTGCGGTGGGTGGCGAGTCATGGCAGTCGTTGATGGAGCCCGCACGAAAGGCCGCACGACGATTGGTCGCCCAAGAAAAGGCGCAGGTCACCCAGGGCGGGAAGGTGGTTGATCCGAGCCGCGCGAAGGGCCCGATTCGGATTCGTCGATTTCAATAATCACACTGGCGCGAACATCCACGCTTGATGCCGCCACCAGAATTTCCCACTCACCACCCTCTACTTGCCACGCCCGACGTGCTGGGTTCCAGCGCCGAAACGCCGTCCACGGCACATTGACTACTACGTCGGCGAATGAACTCGGCTCAATGACGCGCTTGCACCACGCCGCAAGTCGCGGCGGGTTGGTATCACCGGCACGACGCACGTAACACTGCACAACAACCGTGGCGGCACGTGCCGACACACAGCTCACGGGCACGGTTACTTGGCAGCGCGGCCAAGAACGATCCGTCGATACGCGCGGGGCGCCCCATGCGGCGTCGCCGTAACTCAACCCATGACCAAACGGAATGAGTGGCTCGACCATGTTGCGTGCCTGACCACGCCAGCCGTACCACTCACCTTCGGTATATCGCTGGGCACCATTCACCGGCGCGTAATCACGCATCGCTGGTGAATCTTCAAGACGCTTCGGGTACGCGACTGGCAAGCGCCCGCCCGGGTCGACATCGCCAGCAAGCACATCAGCGATTGCATTGCCCATTTCCATGCCACCGAAGAAACCGACGAGTACTGCTTGAACGTCGTTGATCCACGGCATCGCCACTGGTGCTCCTGCATTAACCACCACGATGGTTCGTGGGTTTACTGTGGCAACCCGTCGCACGAGTTCGTCTTGGCGACCTGGCAACGTGATCGAGTCACGATCATGGCCTTCGGTTTCCCATTCGTCATTGGTGCCCACCACCACGATGGCAACATCGGCATCCGCCGCAAGTTGCACAGCATCGTTCAATTCATCTGGGTCTTGTGGGGCGCGCACACCTATACGTATCGCGCTAAAGCCAGCACGTGTGCGCATGCGGGCCTCGAACCGCACGGGCACACCTTGCTTCATTGGGATGCCATGCAGTTGCTCTTCACTACCAAAACCAAAATATTCACGACCACGCGGTAGCACTCCGAGCGAGTCGTCGACGACAACTTCATCGTTCACCGTAAGTGAACCCATACCCGTGATCACGAGCGAAACATCATGCGTGCCGTCAGCTTCCGGGATGAACTCGCCTGCAATGACGACGGTGAAATCAAACGGGTCAACACCTGGTGGTGCTGCACCAAAAAACGTGAGCGCCGAACGCTCGGTGGTGTCGGTGTGGGCCGGTGGCGAACTTGTATTGTCACGGTCGAAATATTCCACGCGCCAGCCAGGTTCGCCATCAGGCGTGCGTAGTTGCTCAGCGCCAACGATTGGCGCAAGTTTGTCGATTGACGTGCCACGTCGCCATTTCACAATGTCGTCGCCATAACGGGCCTGCAACCCACCAAAAATCGTGCTTGTCGAAATTGCCTGCAGGCTTGACGACCCACCACCCTGCGTGCGCGTCACCTTTGCATTTGGCCCCACAACGGCAATCGACCGAACACTGCCTGGGGTTATCGGCAACGCGGGTGCGCCATTGGGCGCCGACTGATTGCTCACCAA
>JBBANT010000114.1:0-1836 GCA_040401815.1 Ilumatobacteraceae bacterium
GGTGGTGGCTACACCGCGTGGGTGGTGCCGAGTGGTTTCGTGCTGGCCTTGGTGGTCAACGGAGTGCTCACTGATTGGTACGCCAACTTGTTTGATTTCACGGGCATCGGCGATGCGATTCGCAACTCGTTTCTTGCCGCACTTGGCGCCACCGTCATTGCCGTAATTCTGGGGGGCACTGCGGGTGTGGCGTTGGCGCGTCGTCCTGGCAAGTGGGCGACGGCGTTCATGGTGTTGGTGTTTCTCATCTTGGTGACACCCGAAATCATGGATGCCATCGCGCTCGCCACGTGGTTTCCGCGAATTCGCGACGTGCCGATTGTTGGCTACATCTTCACCGAGGGTTGGGGGCCATTTAGCGGTGGCATGAACAAGTTGTGGGTGGGCCAATCGCTATATGCGTCAGCCGTGGTCACACTCATCGTGCGGGCGCGACTCGCAGGTCTCGACGAATCCCTCGAGCAAGCCGCAGCCGACCTCGGTGCGCCTCCGGGTCGGGCCTTCCGACAAATCACGTTGCCGCTGATCGCGTCGGCCATGATCGCCGGCGGGTTGTTGTCGTTTGCTCTGTGTCTTGACAACGCGGTGATTTCAACGCTCATCAGCGAAGCGGGCTCGACAACCTTCCCTGTTGCACTCCTGGGCGCCACACGCAGCACCATCAAACCGTTCTGGGGTGTCGGGGCGATCAGTTTGTTCGTGGTCACGATGGCATCGCTGTGGTTCCTCGTTGTGTTGTTGCGGCGCGGTGGTGCTTCGGCCGGCAATATCGCCGCCACGCTCACTGGCAGTTAACTCATGGCGCGCGTAGCGGTCGGCCCGACCCAAGCACCCGAATGGTTGCGCGACGCAGTGCGTGCTGGTGGTTGCGAAGTTGTCGACTATGGCGACGCACAAGGCCTGGTGTGGGGCGACCCGCGTGGCCCCGACGCGTGTGGCGAAGTGTTGCGCACGCACCCGCAGTTCGCATGGGTGCAGTTGCCTTTTGCCGGCATCGAAACCTTTGTGCCGCATCTTGACAACCGTCGCGTGTGGACGAGCGGCAAAGGCGTGTATGCCGAGCCCGTTGCCGAATTGTGTATGGCATTTTTGCTCGGCGGTTTGCGCCACGTGATTGGTTATTCGCGAGTCACCGAGTGGACCGTTGACCATGGCCGGTATCTGTTGGGTGGCAACATCGTGATTGTCGGCGGGGGAGGCATCACCGAATCGCTCGTGCGCATGTTGCAGGGCTTCAACACCCACATCACCGTGGTGCGACGTCACCCCACACCCATCGCCGGTGTGCAGCGAGTGGTAACCCAAGCGCAGTTGCACGACGTGTTGCCCCAGGCCGATGCCGTGGTGCTGGCCTGCGCGCTCACCCCCGAGACGATGGGCCTTATTGGTGCGCGCGAACTGGCGCTCATGAAGCACGATGCGTGGCTAGTGAATGTGGGTCGCGGACGCTTGATTGTGACCGACGATTTGGTTGCTGCGTTGCGCGAGCGGCGCATCGGTGGTGCCACGCTTGATGTCACCGAACCCGAACCGCTTCCGAAAGAACACCCGCTATGGCAACTCGACAACTGTTTGATTACCCCACACATCGGCAACACGCGGGCCATGGCCGTGCCACTGCTGACCGAGCGCATCACCACCAACTGCCGACTATTTGCGGCAGGCGCGCCGCTCGTTGGCGTGGTGGATGTGACACTCGGGTATTGAGCAATAGCGTCGGGCTACACCCATGACCGACCATTACGCCACACTCGGCGTTGCCCGCAGCGCATCCATCGCCGACATTCGCCGCGCTTACCGTGCCCGGATGCGTTCGGCGCACCCCGATGCACAAAA
>JBBANT010000115.1:0-1770 GCA_040401815.1 Ilumatobacteraceae bacterium
GCGACTCGGCCGGTGCCTACACCAAGTTCGAGCACGCGGCGCGGTGAGTGCTCGCCCAACAGCGCAGTGACCAACGCCAGATCATCGGTCTGGCCGTACCACTCGTCATACACATCGGCAAACGCTGCACCGTAGGTCATGTGTTCGGCCATTGCTTCAAGTAGACCACGAACCGAGACTCGATGTGCGAAGTAGCCTCACCATATGAACGGCGAGCGCGCGCGCCTGGCGTATCTCGA
Organism: Ilumatobacteraceae bacterium; assembly: GCA_040401815.1. GTDB lineage: Bacteria > Actinomycetota > Acidimicrobiia > Acidimicrobiales > Ilumatobacteraceae > F1-60-MAGs027. The sequence goes on from JBBANT010000115.1 coordinate 240, forward strand.
CCACGCAGCCACCACGCCGATGCGCGAAACGGCAATTGCGGCAATGGCACCGTATTTAGCGGATCAGTTTGCCAACCCGTCTGGAAGTCACCGGTTTTCGCGGTCGGCGCGCACGGCAATTGACGAGGCCCGAGATGACGTCGCCGAAGTGTTGGGTTGCGCGCCAGGTGAAGTGGTGTTCACGAGCGGTGGTACCGAGGGTGACAATGCCGCAATCTTTGGGGCCGTGCGCCGCCATGGGGGAGTCGCAGTTTGCAGTGCAGCCGAGCACCATGCCGTGCTCCACTGTGTGGAACATCTGGGTGGCGTGGTCGTTGCGGTCGATAAGCACGGGGTTGTCAACGTGGACGAGTTGCAACTTGCGTTGGACAACGTTGCATCTCGCGGTGAGCGGGTTGCCGTTGTGTCGGTGATGGCCGTGAACAACGAAGTCGGCAGCATTACTCCGATGCGTGATGTGGCGCGTGTGGTGCGTGGCTCAGCAAAAGGTGCAGTGCTGCACAGCGATGCAGTGCAGGCTGCGTGTTGGTTAGATGTGCGAGACATCGTGACGGTGACCGATGTGGTGTCGTTTTCGGCGCACAAATTTGGCGGGCCCAAGGGCATGGGCGTAATGGTCGTAAAAGCTGGAACCACCCTTGAGCCACTCATCATGGGTGGTGGTCAAGAGCGCGATCGTCGTAGTGGCACCTTGAACGTGGCTGGCATCGTGGCCACCGCTGCGGCGTTGCGTTCAACAGCAGATTCGCGGGCAACAGAAGTGGTGCGCGTGGCCGAACTCAAACGAGCACTCGTGTCTGGCATTTTGTCGCAGGTACCCGACATCATCGAGACAATTCCGACCTCATCCAGTGTGCCTGGTGTGGCACACCTGTGTATTGCAGGCATCGAAAGTGAAGCACTGTTGTATTTGTTGGATGAAGCGGGCGTATGTGCCTCGGCAGCATCGGCGTGTGCCAGTGGTGCGATGGAACCATCGCATGTGTTGCAGGCCATGGGTGTTGAGCCCCGTTACGTGCAGGGTGCGCTGCGCCTCAGTTTGGGGCACACAACGACCGAGCACGATGTAGCGACTGCCATTGACGCAATCGTGCAGAGCGTTCGACGTCTTCGTCACCAGCAATAGTCTTTGTATCTATGAAAGTGCTCGTGGCAATGTCGGGCGGCGTTGACTCGTCGGTTGCTGCGGCCGAACTGCGTCGCGAAGGCCACGAGGTCGTTGGTGTCACCATGCGTTTGTGGGGCGGCGAAAGCGACACCGGCTGCTGCTCGGTGAGTGATGTTGACGACGCCCGGCGCGTGGCCCAGCAATTGCGTATTGATCACTTGGTATTCAATTTTTCAGATGACTTCGACACCCATGTCGTGAACCCATATGTAGAGGCGCATCGCACTGGCACCACACCGAACCCTTGCATCGAGTGCAATCGCCACCTGAAGTTTGACCGACTATCGCAGCGCGCCCGTCTGCTGGGTTTCGACGCAGTCGCCACGGGTCACCATGCTCGAATTGAGCGCCAACCATCAGGCG
>JBBANT010000116.1:0-1701 GCA_040401815.1 Ilumatobacteraceae bacterium
CCACCAACACCGCCAAGGTGATGAGGTACGGGAACATCGCCACGATGGTAGGCGGCAGGATGCGAATTTGCTCAGCCTGCAGAGTGAACGGCACCTGCAACGAGAAGCCAAAAAGCACCGCACCACCGATTGCCCGCAGCGGCCGCCACGATGCGAACACCACGAGGGCCAAGGCAATCCATCCGATGCCGTTTGTGGTGGCCGACTGATTCCACGCTGCGGCCCGCGCAAACATGTACCACGCTCCGGCAAAGGTCATGAGTGCCCCGCCCACCATCGTGTGCACCCAGCGAATGCGTGCCACGGAACCGCCTTGGGCATCGACCGTTGCGGGAGCATCACCCGTGGCACGAAGGAGCAACCCTGGCCGCGTACGGTGCATGTAGAACGACGCGGTCGCCACGAGCACCCACGTGAGGTACGTAAAGAGGTCGTGCCCGAACACCACCGGACCGAATAATGGAATGTCGGAGAGCGCCCCAAAGTCGATTGGCCGAATCAACACAGGCAACGGGTCGCCCTCGATCGGTTTACCGATGAACTGCGACAGACCGGTGGCGAAGATGACCATCGCCAGGCCCGACACGATCTGATTTGCTCGCAATCCCACCGTGAGCGCTGCATGCACCGACGAGAGCACCACACCAACCAGCACCGCCACGAACAACGCCAGCCACAAGTTGCCACTGGAGTCGGCAACCAAGAATCCCGTCACCGCTCCCATTAACAACATGCCCTCAACGCCGAGATTGATTACACCACTGCGTTCGGTGAGAATAGCCCCCAAGGACGCCAAGATCAGCGTGGTGGCGATGCTGATTGCATCGGCGAACGTGAGCAGCCAGATGTTGGAGTTCACGTCGCCACCTGCACCCGCGTGATGATGATCTTGTTGCGCCGGAACAATTCGCCGCCCAGAGCGAACAGCAACACCGCACCCTGCAACACCACCGCGATGGCAATCGGAACCGGATCATTGGAAATCTGCAGTGCGTTGCCCCCCGTGCGAAGACCAGCGAACAACACCGCCGCCACGATCACGGCGATGAAGTTGTAGCGCGCCAATGCAGCAACCACGATGCCGGCGTAACCCAGACCCACTTGCAGCAAACCGGGGTCGACCTTGCCGGCGGGTCCCACCACGTACATGGCCCCTCCAACGCCGGCCAGCGCACCAGAGATGAGCAACACCGACGACTGCAACCATGCCGAGTTCATGCCGGCATACCGAGCAGTGTTGGGCGAGTCGGCATAGACCGCGGTTTCGTAGCCATAATTCGACACGCGCATGAGCCAGAACAGAACGACCGCGAGGATGACCGCGATCAAGAACGTCGGATACGTATTCGTGACCTTGTCGGTGAAGAACGAGATCGGCGAGAGCCTTGCGCTGTCGGCAACAAGTCGGCCCTGCGGAAACGATGTGGTTGGGTCACGGAAGAACCCGGTCGAACCAAAGATGAGGTAGTTCAACAAGTTGAGCGCCACGTAGTTAAGCAACAAGGTGCTGACGATCTCACTCGTGCCGAGGCGCGCTCGCAGGAATGCGGGGAGCGCAATCCACGCCGCGCCGGTCGCCGCGCCGGTGAGCAGCACGAACGGCACTGCGACGAGCTGCGGCAACGAGTCGGCAATCGCAATACCCGCCCACGCGCCGCCGATCATGCCGAGGTACATCTGACCTTCCTGTCCGATGCTGTA
>JBBANT010000117.1:0-1668 GCA_040401815.1 Ilumatobacteraceae bacterium
CCGCAGCGAGGGTGAGTTCACCAACAGTCACCGGGAACTCCGCAACAACCGTGGTTTCTACTACCGCTGTTGTTTCTTCGGTCGCTGCCGAGTCATCACCGTTGTTGCCACAGGCAGCCAAGGTGGGTACCAATAAAAAAAGGCCGGCAAGGCCGACCAGTCGTAACGTTTTCATGTTTTCTCCTTGCTCTTCTTGCGAGAGCAGTTGATGGGTCACACTCGTTAGGCGACCGGACTTACGACGCGCCGATAACTATCGGGAGTCGCATTACCGTTGCGAGACAGTGCCGGAATCTCACCGGACTTCGCTTACGAACATGCACTGCAACTATTGCTGCAGCACCTCGACCGTATCAGTTCAGCCGGCAACAAGCGAGGCGAACCGCGAAATGCCTTCGCGCAGGTCGTCATCACCCAGCGCAAATGAAAAGCGGGCATACCCCGGCGCGCCGAAGGCTTCGCCTGGCACAAAGGCCACCTTTGCTTGGTCGAGCACGAGATCAGCCAACTGCATGGTGTTGTGGGCGGTGATGCCACCAATATCGCGTTGCAACAAACCACCCACGTTGGGGAAGCAGTAAAACGCACCCTGTGGCTGCATGCAGGTCACGCCCGGTATCGCAGTCAACATCTGATGCATCGCCTCGCCACGCCGCGCAAAGGCCGTGCGCATGCGTGCGACATCATCTAAACCACCAGTGAGTGCGGCAACGGCGGCGTATTGCGCCACGTTTGACACGTTGCTCGTGGTGTGGCTTTGAAAGTTGATGGCAGCCTTCATCACGTCGGGTGGCCCAATCATCCAACCCACGCGCCAGCCAGTCATGGCATAGGTTTTGGCGACACCGTTGACGATCACACAACGGTCGGCAATCTCGGGCACCAACGTGGGCATCGAATGAAACTCATGGCCGCCGTAGGTGAGGTGCTCATAGATCTCGTCGGTTACCACCCACACGTCATTTTTTGCTGCCCACTGACCAATGGAAATAGTTTCTGCGCGGGAATACACCGAGCCGCTCGGGTTGTCGGGCGAAACAAAGAGCAGCGCCTTGGTGCGCGGTGTCTTGGCACGTTCTAGTTGCTCGACGGTGACTTTGAATTCAGTTTGTTCGGTGGTGTCGATCACTTTGGGCACACCGCCAGCCAGCGCGATTGCTTCGGGATACGTGGTCCAATACGGTGCTGGGCAAATCACTTCGTCGCCGGGGTCGCACAATGCGGCGAACGCCACAAACACTGCGTACTTGCCACCGACCGTCACCAACACCTGCGACGAGGCGCACTCGAAGCCACTGTCACGCTTGGTTTTTGCAACAATCGCATCGCGCAAGACCGGCAACCCGGCTGCCGGTGTGTAGCGGTGCGCCTTCGGGTCGCGCGCTGCCTTTACTGCCGCTTCAACGATGTGTTCGGGTGTGGCGAAATCGGGCTCACCGGCACCAAAGCCGATGACATGTTCACCTTTGGCCTGCAGCGCCTTTGCTTTTGCATCGACTGCCAACGTGGCAGATTCGGCGATGGCCGCCAGTCGAGCCGACACCCTTGACTTCTTGTTTACTGGTGTTGAACTTGACGACATCCCTGCCATGCTAAGACGGTGACGATGCAGCCCGCTACAGCCATAACAATTCCAGCCGAAATGTTGCCGAGTGACGGGCGCTTCGG
>JBBANT010000118.1:0-1662 GCA_040401815.1 Ilumatobacteraceae bacterium
GTGGACTTCCTGCGTGGCTTCGGAGTCACCAACGTGATTGCTGTTGGTGATGCAGTGGCACGCTACGGCACCGACCTCGACCCCAATCGGGCATATGCACTGCGAACTGACACCAAAGGATTGGTGCTACATCTTGCCGATACCCGCTATGGCACCATGCTCGATTCCCCAATCGGCACTGCTTACGAATCCGCAACGGCAATCGCCGCTGAACTCATCGCCCAACGATACGAACTTGCCAATTCCCAGATTGGCGCCGCTGCGCTTAGTGGCCGTCATGTGGTTGTGGCCAGTGCCAGTGGCGTGCCATCCGAACCATTGATCGGCTCAATTTTGATTCGCCACTTGCGCAACTCACCACAAATCTCGCTGCGCCGCGTTGGTGACTTCGCGCCATCACTCGAAGGCTTAGCCCGCATCACGCCACCCGTCATTCCCTTCATCGATGTCGCTGCGATTCAATCGCGCACCACGGATGCACTCAACGCTGTCAAGCTGGTGAGCGATGTGTTGGCCACCAACGATGGTCTCACCCAACGCTGGATCGAACTCGTAGACGTAGCCAACGACACCACACTCACCGATGCACGACGCAGCGAGTACCTCGACGCAGTCCTCACCCAGGCGGGCGCCGTGCGCAATGCCGTCAAATTGCCCACCACTTCGTTTACCTTTGGCGGTCGCGACAGCGAACTTCGCCTTGCCCTCATCAACTCGACACCATTTGAGCTGTCATTACGTCTCCAGATCGCGAGCCCAACCGGCAAAATGACATTTGTGCCGGCAGAGTTCGACATCGTCATCGCACCAAACGGCCAACAAGAAGTCACCGTCAACGCGAGCGCTCGAGCCAATGGTCTCATTCCCATCGAAATGTTGCTGAAGAGCCCCAGCGGCACGATATTGGATGTTGCCCAGGTACGGGTTCGGGTGAATGCCATCGCTGGTTTGGGTCGCGGGGTGAGTGCTGTATTCCTGGTGCTGCTCTCGGCGTGGTGGCTCATTCACACACGCCGACACCACAAACAACAAAACGCCAAAAAGCACCCTGCACTACGCTCGCAATCATGACTATTCGCATCGTTACCGACTCTGCTTGTGACCTGCCGCAACCCCTCGTAGATGAATTGGGCATCACCTTGGTACCGCTTACCTTTAGTTTTGGTGACGAAGAGTTTGTCGACCGCGCCTCGCTCACCCCTACTGAATTTTGGGCCCGTTGTTCGGCGTCGCCAGTTCTGCCACAAACCGCCGCCCCGGCTCCGGGTGCTTTTGCTGAGGCGTTCAAGAAATTGTCGACTGATGGTGCTACGGGAATCCTCGTTATCACCTTGTCAGCAGAATTGTCGGCTACCAAACAAGCAGCCGAACAAGGTGCTGAAGTTGCCCAACTTGGCATTCCGATTCGCATTGTTGACAGCCGCTCAGCCTCGATTGGCGAAGGCATCAACGTGGTGGCGGCTGCTCGTTTGGCAAAAACGGGCATGGGGCTTGACGACCTCGTACGCAACGTCACCGACTTGGTTGGGCGAACACGAGTGTGGGCCGCGCTCGACACCTTAGAAAACTTGAAGAAAAACGGTCGAATCGGCGGCGCCAAAGCATTGTTGGCAACGGCGCTGGCAATCAAGCCGATCATCACCGTGAACGATGGCAAAGTTG
>JBBANT010000119.1:0-1644 GCA_040401815.1 Ilumatobacteraceae bacterium
CAGTCATCTTTTTTAGTTTGGAAATGAGTGCATACGAACTATCGCAACGTGTGTTGTCGAGCGAGGCCAGCGTGCCTTCGGAGGTATTGCGTGGTGCCGCACCATCGGAGAAGCAATGGACGGAAATTGGTCGAGCCGTAGGGCGGCTTGATATTCCGCTGATCATTGACGACTCACCAATGACATCAGTCGGCTCGATGCGGGCTCGCGCGCGACGTGTGCGGCTACAACAAGGTGATCTCGGCCTCATCGTCATCGACTATTTGCAGTTGATGGGAGGCGACGCCAAGGTGGAAAACCGGCAACTCGAAGTGAGTGAAATCAGCCGCAATTTGAAGTTGATGGCGCGTGAGTTCAACGTGCCAATCGTGGCGCTCAGCCAGTTGAGCCGTAACTTAGAAAACCGCGGCGACAAACGACCAAATCTCTCAGACTTGCGCGAGTCGGGTGCGATTGAACAAGACGCCGACGTCGTGATGTTCATCTATCGCGGTGATGCAGCTGGCGACACCACCGCAGCGCGCGGCACGGCAGATTTGATCATCGCCAAACACCGCGCTGGTCGCACCGACACCGTGAAACTGGCGTGGATCGAGCCGTACACCCGCTTTGAAAACTTCTTCGAAGGCACTACGCCAGACGGTATTTAGCAATGTTTCTTGGTGAAGATCTCTTGGCCTGGCTGGTCTTGGCATTTGGCGGGGCGATGTTCGTTGGCAACGTGGCGGCAGTGGTGAAACCGCGAGAGACCCCGCGCGAAGAAGGAGAACTCACGCAAGCGCCAAAGGTGCGCAGTGCGGTAATGGCAATGTTGGGGTTAGCCGCGGCCGTGTGGGCGACCATCACGTTGCTGTCGAGCGGGTGACGGGAATCGAACCCGCGTCCTCAACTTGGGAAGCTGATGTTCTGCCATTGAACTACACCCGCGGCACTGAAATCGTACCAACGAGTTGCATTTACTAGGGTTCGGCACGGTGATTCTTTCCGATCGTTCCATTCGCGAGGCTCTGGCAGCGGGGCGTATTGTCATCGACCCACTCGATGAGGCCTGCTTGCAACCGTCTTCTATTGACGTGAAGGTGTCGCACTTATTCCGCGTGTTTCGCAATCACTCGCATGCAGTTATTGACGTGAAGAAAGAACTGGCAGACCTCACCGAGTTGGTGGAAATGAAGCCAGACGAAGCATTTGTGCTCCACCCTGGGGAGTTTGTATTGGGCTCGACGCTCGAGCGGGTCGCCATAGCCAACGACTTGGTGGCACGTGTCGAAGGCAAAAGTTCACTGGGGCGATTGGGGCTGCTCATTCACTCAACTGCTGGCTTCATCGACGCCGGGTTCGATGGTCACATCACGCTCGAGTTGTCGAACGTAGCGAATTTGCCGATCACGATTTACCCAGGGATGAAGATTGGTCAAGTGAGTTTCATGACCATGACCACACCAGCCGACAAGCCGTATGGCTCGGGCGCTCGTGGGTCAAAGTATCAAGGCCAACGCGGCCCGACACCAAGTCGTTATTTCGAAAACTTCGACAAGTAATCCTGCGCCATTGTGGCGCGGTGTGAAACCTATTCGCCGGCGACAGGCTCGCGCAGCGGGGCACCGATAGCGGTGGCGGTGCGTTCACCATTTTCTATTGCAT
>JBBANT010000120.1:0-1641 GCA_040401815.1 Ilumatobacteraceae bacterium
ATCCAGTCAAATTGATGTTTACGGAACTCCGATTCCGAGAAAGCAAGGCAATAGCAATGACAAAAGCAGACCTCCTCGCAGCAGTAGCAGCGAAGACCAATGTCTCGTCAGCGGAAGCTGATCGAGTCATTCAGGCATTCGTTGATCTGGTCGTAGATTCTGCATCGAAGGGTGACAAAGTGTCGTGGCCGGGCTTCGGTTCGTTCTCGACATCTAAGCGCCAGGCGCGCACGGGCCGTAATCCCCGAACGGGAGAACCGGTTCAGATCGCCGCTTCAACAGCGATGAAGTTCAGCCCAAGCTCAACGCTTAAGGCTGCACTGAATCCAAACAGGTAATACCGAAAGCAATACATCAACCAATAAAAGGAGCCATCATGGCAAAGAAGCGCAAGGTCGCAAAAAAGGCGACAAAGAAAAAGGCACCTAAGAAGGCAGCAAAGAAGAAGGCTGCCCCTAAGCGTAAGAAAAAGGCTGCCAAGAAGAAATAACTCTCTCCCTTCGGGGCGAAGTTATATCGGTTCGGAGTACGTAACGACCGGGGGGCGAAAGCTCCCCGGTTCGTTCATTTCTGGGCTGAAGTTGGGGCACTAGCCCGTGTGGCTACAGGCCCGCAGCGCGCAGATCGTCGAGTGTGTCGAGATCAAGCGCCAAATCGGGGCGATCCACCACCCGCAGTGACAAACCGAGTTGTTGTGCTTTGGCGCAGTGGGCATCAAACGAGCCTGGCCCGTAGCAAAACTCAAAGGCCCCGTCACTGGGCACCAGCAGGGCGTTAGTGCCGTCGTGGTGACGATCGGGCACCACGATGACCTCCGCTGAGTGGTCATCGAGTGACGCCAAGTCGGTGGCATTGGGCAGGTCGCTATGCACGACAAGCACCCGGGCGTAGCCGGCGCGGTGGGCTGCTTGTCGGCCGCTAGCGACAGCACTGTTGAGACCGCTCTCTGTCGGGGTCACCACGGTGGCTCCCTGGCTAATGGTCCAGCTGGCCACGGCTGCATCGTCGCAGACCACAAAGACCGGTAGCGGACGAGCCGCGGCGAGCACGGTGGTGGCACAACGCAGGGCCAGCTGCTCGCGCTCAGCGGGGGTGAGCGCGCCCGCAAGCCGAGCCTTGGCTGTGGCCCAGGATTTGATGGGCACCACTACCGCCAATCCCGCGGGTATGATCACTCGTCTGAGCCTACGATTTGGGCGTGGGATTGCCTTATGCCCGCGTGGCAGTTATCGGTGCAGGTTCGTGGGGGACCACGGTGGCGTCTCTGCTGGCGCACAACGCTCCGACGGTGCTGTGGGCGCGACGACCCGAGTTGGCCGACGAGTTGCGCACCTCGCGGATGAACTCGCGCTATTTGCCTGGGCAACGTGTGCACGACGAACTTGTTGTCACCAGTGATTTGGCTGACGCCGTAACCGATGCTGCGCTCGTGGTGGTGGCAGTGCCATCGGCTGGTTTTCGCGATGTCGTGCGATCGTTTGCCTTGCATCTAGAACCGCAAGCAGTGCTCATGAGCGTGACCAAAGGTTTGGAACGCGGTACAGGTCGACGCATGAGCGAAGTGCTCGTTGACTTGGCACCAGACCACGCAGTATCGGTGTTGTCGGGGCCCAACTTGGCATTTGAGATTGCGGCTGGTCA
>JBBANT010000121.1:0-1541 GCA_040401815.1 Ilumatobacteraceae bacterium
CGTAAGAGCTACGTCGATAGCTCAGGCCTTGAAGAAGTTGCTGGGCCTCTAAGCAGCGGATGTAGCGCATTATCCACAGAATTTCGGTACCACACTGTGCGGGAAGCGTGCGTAATTGAGGCAGCAACAACCGCAAAGGGGCACATTCATATGGCAGCAGTAACCGCAACAATCCTCCTGGGTGGCAGCCACCCCAACGACACGTCGGTTGACCCGTATTACTTGATGAAACTGTGGGAAGGCGACCGGGCCGCGTGGACTGCGCATTCACTCACTGACCCCACGTTTGAGCGCCGGGTGTTGCCGAAAGCACCCGAGACCATCGCGGTGGAAGGTGCCCGCATGGCCATGGGCCTCGTGCGCGAGTTTGGCCTGGGGGCGGTGATGGTGTGTGCGATTGATGGGTCGTCGATCTTGCAGGGCATCGAAGAGATGGCCACGGTGATCACCGAAGTGGACCTGCACCTGTTGACCCCTGCCGGCAGCCGAACCTATTCGCGCTGGAAAGATCAGTGGCACACGACAGGCGTGCTGGCGTAGTCATCTGTCGACCCAGAACTATCTGATAACTCCATAACACCCCCTGGTTATTATCTACGTTCCACAACCACGAAGGAGCATTCATTGAACGACATCGAGACCACTTGGCAGCAACTCATCGACGCGGTTACCGCGTTAGAGACACATCCCACGCACGACGAGCGTGACCATGTCGCAATGAAGAGTTGTATCGCCAAGCTGCATCTTGTGCAGCCGTTCGACTGGATGCAGTGGCAGGCCCCGATGCTCTCTGAGGTTGATATAGATGAGCTCAGCATCGACGACTGCATTCGGCACATTACGCGGTTGGTGCGGGGCGATCGTTTCGCCGAAAACCTGCTGGCCGGGTGGATTCACGAGGGCTACTTTCGTGCCCTCTGCGAAGTGGCGCGGCGCGAGGCTGATGGCAAGCCGGTTCCGTCGCTGCGCAAAGCCGCGTAATGGCGCTCGGTTGGCTGTATCTCTATTCGAGATACCGCCGGGCGAAGCGACGACTTCGCGAACACGACCTGGCCGACGAGGCCGCAAATGAAGTGTGCGAACATTGCGGGTATCCGCAGTATCAGCATGCTGACAACGAAGAACAAACCTGCCCGATCTACCTCGGGGAGACCGACTAGCCCATCACATCTCCACGGTGTGTGGGCGTAACAACACCAAGGAGAACAACAACATGTGGGTATTTACCGAAACCGGATTCGTGAGCGCCGTTATGCACCACGATGACAACAACATCATTATCGTGCGGGCACGCGAGACCGAGTCGCTCGACGGCATCGCCGCACTGGCCGACGTGAAGATCGTGTCAACGCCAGCACGGGATTACCCCTGGCGCGTGCACGTGTCGCGCGAGGCGTTTCAAAGCTGGTTGGCTTCGTCGGTTGCCGATTTGTCGTACACCAACTTCAAAAACCGCATCCACGACACCCGCGGCGATGAGTTCTACTCTGCACTCAGCGAAGTGTGGAGCGTGATGCACGCAGTAGAGGAGCGGGGGAGCT
>JBBANT010000122.1:0-1486 GCA_040401815.1 Ilumatobacteraceae bacterium
TTCGCGGCAACGGTGCCGTCATACTTTCCAGAAAAAATCAACTGGATGCTTTCTGACGAATACCACGCACCATTCGTGCCAGGTGGTCACGTACGCATCTACAAAGCCAGCGAACTTCGCCAACGACTCGCCGAAAGTGGCCTGCAACTCGCAAGCCGCCACCGCTCGCATGGTTTGCACTCGCCGTACTGGTGGTTGCGTTGCGCCGTCGGGCCGGCGCGAGACGACCAACCACTCGTGGCTGCCTACAAAAAGTTGCTCGAGTGGGACATCATGAAAGCACCACTCATTACGCGTGCGCTTGACACGCTGCTCAGCCCGGCAATCGGCAAATCGTTCGTGCAATACGCCACGAAGCCGAGATCCAACACAGACTCTGCTGTCAACTCCTCTACTAACTCTGTTCACACTGCCCAGCGCGTTCGCACCGAGCCATTCGTCGGTGTGCCTACGCGTAACGAACTGCACGCCACAGCCGCATGGATTGCTTCGCTGCAACTCCCCAGCGGAATGATTCCCTGGTTTTCTGGTGGGCACTGCGACCCGTGGAACCATGTCGAAACCGCAATGGCGCTCGATGTGATGGGGTTTCATAGCGAAGCGCGTCGCGGATACGAATGGCTGATGGCCACCCAACGAGACGACGGTTCGTGGCACAACTATTACAACAATGACGGATCCATAAAAGAATCAAAAATTGACTCCAACGTGTGTGCCTACGTCGCAGCCGGCGTGTGGCACCACTGGCAGTGCTCAGACGACCTGGCCGCAGTCGAGCGTTTCTGGCCAATGGTCGAACGCGCAATGACCTTCGTGTTGAACATGCGGCGCAAAGACGGCACCATCTTGTGGGCCAAAGAAGTGGACAGCGAACCGTGGTCGTATGCCCTGCTCACTGGATCAAGTTCGATTCGACATTCGTTGCACTGTGCAGCAAACGTGGCAGCACTGCTCGGCGAACCACGACCACTGTGGCGGGCAGCAGCCGATGCAATCGATGCGGTCATCAACCACTCACCAAATTCGTTCGAGCCAAAAGATCGCTGGGCGATGGACTGGTACTACCCCGTGCTTGGTGGCGCACTCGTCGGCGATGAAGCCAAGATTCGTCTGCACGACCAATGGGACTCCTTCGCCATGCCCGGTTGTGGCATTCGTTGCGTGAGCGACGAACCATGGGTGACGGCGTCAGAGACAGCAGAGTGCGCAATTGCCTACAGCGCAATCGGCGATCAGCAGACCGCCAGCGAGCTGCTCGAACTCACCTCATTGCATCGCATGCCAGACGGTTCATACCTCACAGGCATTGTGTATCCGCAACGCATCGCATTCCCCGCCGATGAAGTCAGCGCCTACACGGGTGCCGCCGTGATTTTGGCAGCAGATGCACAACTCCAGTTGTCACCTGCCCACAGGCTCTTCACCCACCACTAGAGATCTTTTTGTTTAGTTACCTGCTGGTGCGCTGCAGCACACGCAACGAACC
>JBBANT010000123.1:0-1473 GCA_040401815.1 Ilumatobacteraceae bacterium
GCCTGCACGACGATGAGCACGATGAAGATGACCACTGGCACCAAGATGACGGTCTCTATGGAGATCTCTCCGCGATCAACGCGTGGTTGCCCGCCGTTTTGGCGACGCAAACTAGTCAAGGTCGAGCGAATTCGCTTTGTCGCGAACCCGGCCGGTGATGGTTGCCCCGACAAACAGTGCGAGGGCAATCAGTGCAGCAGCCATCACGACGGTGGTCGCGCTAACTTCGCCACGGTCTTGGTCGACAGCAAGTGAGGCGCGAAAACGCGTCGTGTAGTACTGCCAGAGTTGACGTGTATGGGACATGGTGTTGGTTCCTTTCGTAGGTTGTTTACATAATGTTGTGTGTCAGTTTCGATATGTCGGGAAGTCTTTTTTCGTGCTACATGTTCATCACCACCGTCTGCAATGCGGGATACCCCAGCAGCACCATGAAGCCAACGAACAGCATCATGACGGGCACCCCCATTCGTTCAGTTGATGACTGGGCGAGCGCTTCAATTTCTGCAATTTGACGCGACCGCATCGAGTCGGCACGGGCTCCGAGTGAGGTACGGATACGCGCGCCGTGTTCGCCCGACAGATTCATGCTTCCGGCAACCTCCACCACTTCGTTAATGCCCCAGCGAGCCCCCAATACACGCAGCTCATGCCATGGAGTCCGCCGTGACAATCGCGCCCGCACCAAGCACGAGCGCAAAGTACCGAATGCCCAGCCGTCACCAGCGTCGGCGGCAGCAGTCAATGCAGTTTCAATGCCCGCACCGCCAGCCAACAGCACATTGACCAAATCGAGATATGCAGAAAAAGCGTGCACAAAACTGCGCCGCTGCGCCCGGGCAGTAGTACGCAACATGCTGGTCGGCAACACGAACCCGACTGCCCCACCGATACCAAGAGCGAGCATCACCGTCATTCCATCGCTGATGGCTGATGCGACCATCGCCGACCCCACGGCTCCGGCGATGATGCCCAATAGTTGGCGCACTACCAAGTCCGTCGGAGTCCAACCCACGATGGCGAGATCGCCGGCGTGCAACCGGGCCGCCCGTTCGTTGGCCAAAGCCCGTGAATTCATTGCGGCGGCCAACAGCCGACGTCGCAGTTGGTCGGCCATGGCCGGAAACACCAAGACAGCAACACCAGCGCCCACCACGGCACCGGCCAACAGCGTAAAAAACAGGCTCATGACCGCGCCTCGGTGCGACGACCAACGAAACGATCAGGCGCCACCACCACCGCAAGCCGCTGCATCATGAGCAGGGCTGCAAAAAACACCAAGACAACTGCTGACAACACCAGTTGTCCTTCGGCAGAACGATATGGAGCCAAATATTCAGGGCTCAACACCACCAATCCTCCAACGAACACACCAATTACCCCGGCGATGATTCGCACGGCACTGCGTGTGCGTGACCGCCCCACCCAAATGCGGGTGTGCATGCGGGCTTCGTCACGTGCACACGCCGCCAA
>JBBANT010000124.1:0-1447 GCA_040401815.1 Ilumatobacteraceae bacterium
ATGCCCAGATACTCATTGATCGTGATGGCGTTGAGCAAAGCCGCTACGACAAAGTACGGCGTGTGCCCTACGGCGAATACATTCCACTGCGTGGATTGCTCGCTGGCCTCGGGGCACCTGTTGATCGCATTCCGCGTGATGCTGTGGCTGGCACCACCCCCGCTGTGCTGATGGTGCCTCACGGCAACTCAAATATTTCACTTGCCGTTGCCATTTCATGGGAGATCTTTTTTTCTGGTCGAGTCAACGACGGCGTGTCGGCAGGTGGTCAAGTGGTATTGAACCCCACTAATGGCTCGAGCTATACGGGCGAAATTTTGCAGCAACAACAAGTCGCCACCTCGCAGTTGCGAGCACTTGAGTCGGGGCGATTCGTTGTGCAAGCAGCCACTACTGGCTACAGCCTGATCGTCGACGCTGACGGCCGAGTGTTGCAACGCATCCCCATCGGCCAACAAGCAGTCATTTTTGCTGACGTGCCACTGCGATCTGGGCAAACCCTGTACTCACGATTTGGGTCTTCACAGTTTGGTGATCTCCCGCTGGTCATCGTGCTCATTGCATTCATCGCTGGTACGGCCTGGCGATCACGCAAAACCGGGCTGCACACAAACCATCCACCACACCAGGTGGGTTCTGCTGAGTAACGAACTTCGTCTTGGCAGCAGCGCCTTCGGGTGTTCGGTCGATGCATTGCGTGGCGCGCGCTTGTCATCACTCCGTATCCACTCTCGCGAACGACTAGTCACCTACCGCACCAATCTGCAGGCCACTGCGTGGGGTGCGTATCCGATGGTGCCGTTCGCCGGCCGTGTGCGCGATGGCAGGTTCACCCATGATGCGGTCACTCATCAGCTGCCACTCAATGCCGACGCACACGCAATACATGGCACCGTTTTCGATGTTGCTTGGTCGACCGTTGATTACTCACCATCGCATGCAGTGCTCGTTGCACCACTCGGGCCGCGTTGGCCGTTTGGTGGCAATGTCACTCACGCAATTTCCGTCGACGCCAACGAACGCAGCATCACGTGCACACTCACGGTTACGACTACTTCACCATCGGCACCAGCACAAGTTGGTTGGCATCCGTGGTTCATTCGTCCGGCAACTCTCGACGTACAATTCGGCGAAATGTATGCGCGCGATGCGCAATACATTCCAGATGGTCATCGAGTTGCCCCGCCCCAAGGCCCGTGGGATGACTGTTTCATTGGGGCGCAAAAGACCCCTGCAGTAATTTTTGGCGACGGCGCGCGGCTGAATGTTGAAAGTGATTGCGACCACTGGGTGGTCTATGACATGCCAACTCACGCACTGTGTCTCGAGCCGCAGTCCGGGCCGCCCGACGGTTTCACGCTCGCGCCACACGTAATCACACCGCAATCTCCACTGCAACGCACGATGAAATTAATCGCCCGATAACTTCTCTGCGATAGCGTCAAGT
>JBBANT010000125.1:0-1447 GCA_040401815.1 Ilumatobacteraceae bacterium
AACACACGTTGCGATAGTTCGTATGCACTCATTTCCAAACTAAAAAAGATGACTGGTCGCATCGTGAGGCGAGCAACGTTGACCGCCATATTCAACGCCAAGGCACTCTTGCCCATTCCGGGGCGGGCACCAATTACGTGTAACGCACCTGGTTGGAACCCGAGCAGAATTTCGTCTAACTTGCGGAACCCTGTGGTGACGCCTGATAGTTGGCCTGGGTTGTTCCAGCGCTCCTCAATTTTTTCTAGCGACTCACCCAATAGTTCTGACAGCACGTGTGCGCCTTCGTTGACGTTGCCAGCCGACACGTCATAGATTCGGCTCTCTGCGTCGTCGAGTGCCTTGTCGACGTCGGCCGGTTCGCTATAGGCAATCTCGGCTATTTCTGATGCTGCGTTGATAACGCGTCGCAATTTGGCGGCGTCGCGCACGATTTTGGCGTAACGCTCAGCGCTCGAGATGGCTGGTGTTGCATTTTGTAAACGCACCAAAGCGTCAAGGCCGCCGATGCCGTCAAGCAGCGCTGCACGACGCAGTTCTTCGCCAACAGTCACCGGGTCAACGGGTTCACCAGCAATGCTCAGCGAACGAATGGCGTCAAACACATGGCGGTGGGCAGGCTTGTAGAAATCTTCTGACTTCAACCCGCGATCCAACACAATGGAAATTGCTTCTTCAGACAACATCATTGCGCCAAGCAATGAAGCCTCGGCATCGACGTTGTGCGGTGGGATGCGCTGTGTGGGGCGGTCGTCGTCTCGTCGGAATTCGCTGATGGTCACGTGTCTACCCTCGCTGGTAATGGCTGTTGATCGCTAGGGGTACAACCCTGTGATTTTGTTGTGGCTGGCTTGTGGATATCTGTGCGGATAGCTGGAATCAACCTGTGGTAATGCTGTGGACAATAACCCAAGGGTGTGGACAACTTTGGCAGTGGTCAACCCGCCTCCACTGCAAGTGCCCATCGTTCAGACTGCTCGCACCTCCACCGTCAAGGTGCCACGCACATCGCCATAGAGCCCAATCGTCACCTGATGGGTGCCAAGTTCGCGAATGGGTGCCGCAATCTCCACATGTTTGCGATCCACCACGACCTGAAATTGTTGCTCCACGCCCGCCACGATGTCGCTGGCCGTAATTGACCCGAAAAGCTTGCCCGTAGCACCGGCCTTGGCATTGACCACCAGCGGGGTGGCAGCAAAGATGGCAGCGATCGCACGCGCTGAATCACGATCGGCTGCTTCGCGAGTGCTCCGCGTGCGTTTGACGGTGTCGGCTTGGGCAATTGCACCTTCGGTTGCTTCGACAGCCAGCCCGTTGGGGATGAGGTAGTTGCGGGCATGCCCAGACGACACCGTAACGATGTCGCCACGCCGACCGATGCCCTTTACGTCGCGGCGCAATAGCACCTGCACGACTTAGGCCTCGCTAGGAGTTTCGCCGACAG
>JBBANT010000126.1:0-1419 GCA_040401815.1 Ilumatobacteraceae bacterium
GGTGCAGGTTCAATACATCGGTAACAAAACAGGTTCAGAACATGGGTGACATCATGGCCATCGGGGTTTGCGAATGCGAACCTTGTCGATGCCATGGAAGGAGACCCAAAAAATGGACCAACGAATCGAATTTGCGATGAAAGCCCTCAGTTGCGATCACTTTGGCCAGTTGTGCCAGTCTTACGGCATCAGCCGCAAGACGGGCTACAAGTGGCGTGAGCGCTTCGTCAGTCATGGCCTCAACGGCATGGAGGAACACAGCCGCCGTCCTGGCAATCACCCAGACCAACTGCGGGAAGCTGTCGTGTGCGAGATGGTGCGCCTCAAGCAGGCCCACCCCACTTGGGGACCGCGCAAGATCCGCGAGCTTTACCGCCGCCACCATCAAGGTGCTCAGCTGCCCAGTGAGAGCAGCTTCAAGCGCGTCTTGGAGCAAGCCGGCTTGACCCAGCCACGCAAGCGCCGTGCCGCCAGAGAGTCAGGTCGCCTCGCCCGCGGACTCAAAGCCGAAGCGCCCAACGACATCTGGACTGTGGACTTCAAGGGCTGGTGGCACGACGCCAGGGGCCAGCGGGTTGAACCTCTCACCGTGCGTGACGAGCACAGTCGCATGCTCCTGGAGTTGCGGGCCGTAGAGGACGCCCGCACCGAAACGGTGCGCCGCTGTTTTGAGAGACTCTTCGAACAGCACGGACTGCCCGGTGCCATCCGCAGCGACAACGGACCACCCTTTGCCAGCACCCATGGCCTGCATGGGCTGAGTCGTTTATCCGTCTGGTGGCTGGCTCTAGGAATCGATCTGGAGCGCAGTCGCCCGGCCTGCCCTCAGGACAATGGTGCTCACGAGCGCATGCATCTGGACGTCAAACGTGAGTTGCAAGCAGGTCGCATCGGTCGTGACCAGGCCGCCTTTGATCTGTGGCGAGAGGAGTTTAATACCCAGAGGCCGCACGAATCCCTCAACATGGCTACCCCGGCAGAAGTCTACACCCCATCGGCCCGCAGCTATCACGGCACTCCGGATCAACTCGACTACCTCGGCAGGGAAACCCGCCGGGTTCAAAGCTCCGGCAAGATCCGGTTCAGGGGTGAATGGTTACCGATCTCATCCTGCCTGGCGGGTTGGGATGTCGGCTTCGGGGACTGCCAAGAGGATCGACTGGAACTCTGGTTCGCCAACTTGCTTCTGGGCCATATCCATACCGACACCTCCAGCTTCCAGCCCATCCGTCCACCGGGATCGGCGACCGGCCCTTTGGCCGCTTCCGCTCCGCTCCAGCGGCCAAAGGGCCGGGGCAAGCCCCTCACCCAGTCAACCCCACAAACAAAACCCCAAATCACCCCAAACCTGTAACCCACTAACCCAATAGTGTTACCGATGTATTGAACCAAATCTGTTACCCATGTATTGACTGCGCC
>JBBANT010000127.1:0-1366 GCA_040401815.1 Ilumatobacteraceae bacterium
CGTGCTCGGGGTCATCAACCCATAGCGAGTGCGTCAACAGTTGTAAGTGACGGCGAGTCGGTCTATAAGCGGAATTCTGTACCAGCACCCCTTGCGAAGTGTTGGCGGTGACCATCCATCTATGCGATCTACCCGAAGGTTGCCTTGCGGCGAGCGGACCACTCATGCCTTCTGTTCGATCTTGCTTCGAGTGCCGTGCCACCGACCGACGTCGCCGCCGGCCGTGGTGCGCTCTTACCGCACCGTTTCACCCTTGCCTGATCGCAACCGAAGTTGCGCCATCGGCGGTGTGTTCTCTGTTGCACGGGATGTCAGGTTTCCCCGACCTGGCTCGCGCCAGCACTCTGTCCTTCGAAGTCCCGACTTTCCTCAACCACGCACAAAGTGCGTAACTGCGGTCACCCGACTGACTCGCCGTCAAAACTCAGGCTACGGGCGCCCTGTGCCAGGAGAGGCGCTGGCGACAACTCGCCGCAGGCCAAGATGTCAAAGTGCTACATTGTAGAACATGAACACCATTGGGATCCGCGAGTTAAAGCAGAACGCATCAGAGGTCATCAAGCGGGTGAGTGCCGGCGAGTGGCTCGTGGTTACCGACCGCGGGCGACCCGTGGCACAGATTTCCCCAATTAATTCTTCTGCACTCGGGCGGCTGATGGATGCCGGGCAGGTCAGGCCGGCGACCAGTGAAATGTCGTCATTGCCCGCACCGTTGAAGTCGCCACGCGGTGTCAGCCTGGCACAGATGATCATTGATGAACGCCGCGGGGATGAGTGATGCGTTGTTACCTCGACTCGTCAGCGCTGGCCAAGCTGGTGCTGCGAGAACGCGAAACAACGAGCCTGCGTGAGTACCTCAAGAAGTCAACGATGCGGTTGACGTCGGCAATCAGTGAGGTTGAATTGCGACGAGCAGCAGCGCGCGCCAGTGCGAATGCAGATGTTGCTGCTCGGCGGGTGCTCAGCGTGGTGACACAAGTTGAGGTCACCCGCGATGTGTTGAGGGGTGCTGCCACGGTTATACCGACGACATTGAAATCACTGGACGCGCTTCACCTTGCAACAGCATTACTTGTTGCATCAGATCTTGATGTTTTCGTGACGTATGACTCGCAACTCGGTGCCGCTGCGGCTATCGCAGGTTTTGTGGTGGTGCAACCTGGAGGGTGATGCGACTAGCCCCGCAGGATGCCGAGTAGCGAGATACCAACCGTTGCTGCAAGCAGGGCCAGCTGTGCTTTCTGGTGGCGCCATTTGCGACTGTTCTCAATCGCGCTGACCACGTCATTGCGTATTTCCCGGAAACCTTGATGCATCTCGCTACGGACCTTCCCGAATTCGGCGTGCATTTCGGTTCGTAGGGTGT
>JBBANT010000128.1:0-1337 GCA_040401815.1 Ilumatobacteraceae bacterium
TGTCGCGCCCGTTCAAAAGCCCCCAGCAAACGCTCGCGCTCGTGCACCAAGTGCTCGAGTTCGCGACGGGCGTCTTCGGTTCGCTTGGCCAAGTCAGTCAACACTCGCTCGCGATACGCACGCACTTCGGCGATCATCTCGCGGCCCTGTTGTTTGGCCAGCTCCAACTCTTGTTCGGCTTCGCCCGATACATCCGATCGGCGACGTGACGCTTCGACATTTGACTCTTCAAGAAGTCGAGCAGCCTCACGAGTTGCGTCGCGCACCACCTGCTCGGCTGACTCAGCAGCACGGGTGCGCATTGCTTGGGCGGCTTCACGGGCCACACTCAAAACACGCGCCGCCTCGGCACCCAATAACTCAGTTACTGCATCTTCATCAATTGCGCCTACGTCAATTGGCCCACGGGCTTGCATGGCTTTCAGTTCGCTCTCCAAAAATCGCTCGCGTTCCAAGAGTCGAGCCATTTCCACCGAGACTTGTCGCAGAAAGTCCCGCACTTCTTCTTCGCGGTATCCGCGACGACTCAGCGTGAACTGGGCAGCAGCGACTGCAGCCGGCGACGACGGGTCAGGTCGCTGGAAGTCAAGGGCCATGCCCTCAACAGTACGCCCCTATTAATCGCTCGTCGTGGCATCGGGCAGCAGGTCGCCACCGATACCACGCAAGATATCCAGTGCATCTTGCAGCGTTGCCACTGTCTCAACGCGCATCTGTGCCCCACCAACACGACGAGCTTGGGCGATATCAGCCGCCGATTGGCTCGCGGGTATGAGAAACAACTTTGCACCACTATCGCGGGCAGCAACTGCTTTTTGCGGAATTGCGCCGACCGCACCAACACTTTCATCGCCGTCCATCGTGCCTGTCACTGCAACTTTCACTGCGCCAGTGAGCGAGCCCTGTGATAACTCATCAATCAAGGCAAGTGTGAACGCCAGCCCTGCCGATGGACCACCGATTGAATCGGTGTCGATGCCCACTTCGAACGGAGTTTTTACCGTTCGTGTATCGCGTGGCATGAAACCAATGATGGTGCGGCTGGCATCATCTGGCGACGCCATGAGTTTCACATTGATGGCCACCGCAACATCTGTGTCGGCTCGGCGCACCTCGAGTGTCACTAATTCGCCAACTCGGCGATTCGTGACTGCTTCAATCAGCGCCGGCAATGTAGGCGTTGGGATACCAGCAAAACTCAGAATGGTGTCGCCTGCAACCAGCAACTTGCATGCGCTCTGTGGGTCGGGGACATCCTCACACACCACATCATCCACGACGACATCGCCATAGACGAACTCGGACTCGATACCCAATCGTGTGAATGCCACAAACTC
>JBBANT010000129.1:0-1336 GCA_040401815.1 Ilumatobacteraceae bacterium
GGAAACCGTGCGCTCAGCCACGCCCTCAACCTACCGATGTGTCGGGTATCGCCGAATTGTGCGGCGCGTGCTTGTCATCACACCCCTAAGGGGAGGTAGGTTGGGTGCCATGATCACTCTCACCCCTGCTGCCGCTGTAAAAGTCAAGCAACTGCTCGAGACCGAGAATGCCAGCGAACTTGCCCTGCGAGTCGCGGTGCGCCCGGGTGGATGTTCGGGCTACTCGTATGAGATGTACTTCGATGGTGACTTCACCAGCGAGGACAAAGTTGAAGCCTTCGGTGACGTAAAAGTGGTCGTTGACCAAGCGTCGGCACAACTGCTCTTGGGTGCCAGCCTTGACTACACCGACGGTTTGAACGAGTCGGGTTTCAAAATCACCAACCCAAGTGCCAACCGCACCTGTGGTTGCGGCCAAAGCTTCAGCTAACCCTCGGCGGCGTCAGCCGATCACCGATTGCAATTCGACCGCGTCAAACACTGCGTCGAGTCGAGCGGTAATCACACCCGAAGTGTCGGTTATAAAGAGTGCCGGCTCGAAATTCATTGACACTGCGTTCACTGCTGATGCAATTGTCGTGGCGTTTGCGTCTGAATAGACCTCGGCATGAACAAAAGTGAATGCGTCACCAACACGCTCACGCACAGCTATGAGTGCGTCGAGGGCTGGTGCGCATGTTCCGGTTGAGCAATGGGCGGGTGTACCCACCAGGTAGGCAATCGGCTTACCTAGAGCGAGAGCGTCACGCAGCGTGACTTCGTGCATTGGGCACGGCTCGGGTTGCTGCGTACACAGCGGCGAAACGTCACGAGCGTTATCAAAAGTAGGTGTGTCGAACGGTGGCAGTGCATCACCGATGCCGGGCACGGCGACTTCGTTGCGGGCAAATACCTGGAATGCTGCGCCGTCACTTGGGCCACCGGCCAAAATCAAACGGTAGAAGCCCGGCTCGTTGATTGCGGTACGAAACAGCCAATAGGGCGTCGCCAAGTTGGCATCGTGACGCGGCGCGACGAGATCTTCGACTACAAGTTCATCACGCTCGCCGTCGATACGCATGATGCGTGCCGAGAGCTGTGTTGGTGTTGCGATTGGTCCACCCGTGGTGAGCAGCCCCCCGCCGCTAGCCAAAGAAATGGGCATTCGAATCGGTCCTGCCACCAGATTTTGCGGGAACCGTTGGACGATCTGCACATCATCAGGCAGGGCGACGTTGTTCGCTGTGCCGTTGTTCGCTGTGCCGTTGTTGCCACCACTACAGGCCGCCAGGAACGATGCACTACCAAGTGATGCTGCACCGGCAACAACGACTCGCCCCGACTGTTGCAAAAAAGC
>JBBANT010000130.1:0-1319 GCA_040401815.1 Ilumatobacteraceae bacterium
CCCATGGCCAAGTACGGCGCATTAGTCATCGACTCCATGCCGGCAGCCACCACGATGTCGGCTTCGCCACTGGCCACCATTTGGTCGGCCAAATAAATGGCGTTCAATCCCGACAAGCACACCTTGTTGATGTTCACACTCGGGATGTTCATCGGAATGCCCGCTTTAACTGCGGCTTGTCGCGCTGGCACTTGGCCTTGCCCGGCCATCAAGACCTGCCCGACAATCACGTGGTCCACTTCGTGGGGTTGCACGTTGGCCCGCTTCAAGGCTTCGGCAATAGCGAAACCCCCGAGGTCAGCAGCACTGAAATCGGCTAGCGCACCACTCATTTTGCCGATTGGTGTACGGGCCCCTGCGACGATGTATGAACCTGGCATGACGCCCTCCTTGTATCCCTGCGCCAAAAGAGTATCGCTTGACCAGTTGGCTGGGTGCATCGGGTCGGTAGTTTCTATTCGTGGATCAGATACGAAACGCCATCAACAACGGGGCAACTGGCGAGCAACTTGCCGCTCTGCCCATCCCTGCCACCTATCGCGCGGCAGTGATCGAAAAGCAAGATGTCGACATGTTTGCCGGGGTTGCCTCGGGCGACAAAGACCCGCGCAAGAGCATCAAGTTGCGTGAGGTGCCTGTGCCTGAATTGGCACCCGATGAAGCACTCGTGGCGGTCATGGCCAGCAGCATCAATTTCAACACAGTGTGGAGCGCAATTTTTGAACCGATCAGCACGTTTGGTGCACTCACCCGACTGGCGCGCGAGAGTTCGTGGGCCAAACGCCACGACTTGCCGTATCACATTCTGGGCAGCGATGGCGCAGGTGTGGTGTTGCGCGTGGGCACTGCGGTGCGCAACTGGAAACCAGGCGACCGCGTAACCATCCATTGCAATCACGTGGATGACCAAGACCCGAGCGCTCACGACGACTCAATGTTGGGCGCCAACCAACGCATCTGGGGTTACGAAACCAACTTCGGTGGTTTGGCAGATCTCACCGTGGTGAAAGCCAACCAATTAATGCCCAAGCCGGCTCATTTATCGTGGGAAGAAGCGGCGGTCAATGCGTTGTGCAACAGCACGAGTTATCGCATGTTGGTATCAAAAAATGGCGCACGTATGAAGCAGGGCGATGTGGTGCTCATTTGGGGTGCAACTGGCGGTATTGGTGCGTATGCCGTGCAATATGTATTGAACGGTGGCGGCATTCCTGTTGGCGTGGTGAGCTCACCTGACAAAGAGCGAATTCTGCGCGAGATGGGCTGTGAAGCGGTCATTGATCGCTCGAAGGCCAACTACAAGTTCTGGAACGACGACA
>JBBANT010000131.1:0-1313 GCA_040401815.1 Ilumatobacteraceae bacterium
AACACCACGTCGTCTGGAATCTGCCACTTGGCTAGTTTCGGGGCGAGGAACGCAAGAATCTCTTCTTTGGTTACCGTCTCGCCATCTTTGGGCACCACGCAAGCGAGTGGTCGCTCAGACCACTTCGGGTGCGACACACCGATGACGGCGGCTTCTTTGATCTTCGGATGCGACATGAGCTCGTTCTCAATCTCCACCGACGAGATCCATTCGCCACCCGACTTGATGAGATCCTTAGTGCGGTCCACCAATCGAATGTGCCCAACAGAGTCGACAACCGCAACGTCACCAGTGCGCAACCAGCCGTCTTTCGTAAAGCTCTCTGCAGACCGCGCGTCGTTGTAATACGAACTGGCGATCCACGGCCCGGCACACTGCAACTCACCACTCGTTTCGCCGTCCCATGCCACCATGGTGGTGGTGTCGGGTTCGACCACACGGAAGTCGACACCAAGCACGATGCGACCGACAGTTGTACGAATCTCGGCTTGTTCTTCGACTGGCAGTTGTTGCTCGGCGCTGTTCAGCGTGCACACCGCCGAAATTGGTGAAGTCTCAGTCATCCCCCACGCTTGCAAAATGGGCAGCCCAATTTGTTCGCGATAGGCCTCGCTCAATGCCTTAGGCACCGCGGCGCCACCACACACGACTGCGCGCAACGACGATGTGTCGCGGCCCTTCAGCTCGGGCAACACCGCCATCCAGATGGTGGGCACGCCGGCGCCGACTGTGACTTTTTCATTCACGATGTGATCAGCGATTGCCTTACCCGACAAATCGGGGCCCGGCATTATCAGGTTGGCACCACATGCCGTTGCAGCATGGGTCAAACCCCAAGCGTTGACGTGAAACATCGGCACGACCGGCAATATGGTGTCGGATTCGCGCACCCCGAGCGAATCGGCAAGCATCTCGGCCATCGTGTGCAAAAACGTTGAACGATGGGAGTAAACGACGCCCTTCGGGTTGCCAGTGGTGCCGCTGGTGTAGCACATGCTGGCAGCCTGATTTTCGTCAGCAACATTCCACTCGACTGCCTTGGCTTGTTGTAACAACGATTCATATTCGTGCACTTGCACGCCGGGCACACTCGTCGGCATCTCGCCTTTGCCGTCGTTCATAAATACCAGATGTTTGACCGTGGTGAAAGTAGGCATGAGCGGCTCGAGTATCGACCACAGCGAAGTGTCACAGAAAATCACTTCGTCTTCGGCGTGATTCACGATGTAGGTCACCTGCTCGGGAAACAAACGAAAGTTCAGGGTGTGCAGCACGCGGCTCGAGCACGGTGCAGCAAAATACAACTCGAGGTG
>JBBANT010000132.1:0-1288 GCA_040401815.1 Ilumatobacteraceae bacterium
GCCCACCACACACGTTGTGTGATGCGTGAAGAAACAGGCGGTGGAGGCGGGGGCAGAGGTACGCTGGAAAGTGCCGTGATGTTGTCGTCGTTGGTTGTGGCATCCATGACTGTCACTGAGGTTACGACCAGAATCGCCATCGTTGGCGTGGTCACCCTTGCGGCACTCTTTCTTATCGGGAGATCTGGCATCGCCACTTCAAGTAGTGGTCGTATCGGCCAGCCAAGTAACGGGCGTTTCACATATCGCCCAGCAACATCCCCGCGCGCTACCGCTGCCAGATGGCTTGCTGCTCGACAATCCACGAAGGCTGCCCGCATCGCTTCACTCGGGGTTATTGCCATCGTTGGTGGTGCAGCACTTGGCATCGGGGCCTCTCTGCTGTTGGTTGTGGCGTTGAACGCCACTGGTAGCGGAGCGGGCTGAGATCATGAACACACCGAGCCTCGCTGCAATCACGGCCATCGCATTTGACTTCGATGGTGTGTTCACCGATGATCGTGTTCTTGTTTCGGAAACCGGCGAAGAGTCGGTGTTGTGCAGCCGCTCTGACGGCATGGGGATTGGCCTGTTGCGTGACGCCGGCATTCACATGATCATTATTTCCAAGGAAAAAAATCGTGTGGTCGCAGCACGCGCCGCCAAACTGTCACTCGAAGTAGTGCACGGCTGCGACGACAAGTTACCTGTCTTGCAGGCATGGATGACTCGGGTTGGCGCCACTCCTGACACCACTGCCTACATGGGCAATGACATCAATGATCTTGAATGCATGGGCTATGTCGGTGTTGCAATTGCGCCGGCCGATGCCCACCCATCTGCTCTTGCTGCCGCCCACATTGTGACCAGCAAACCTGGCGGTCGTGGGGCTATTCGCGAAATCGCCGACAACGTGGTGAAAGCATCTCGCACTCGAGCCGCGAAGTAATCTTGTCACTGTCGTGGGTACTCAAAAAATGACGCCTGTCGATGTCGTGAGTATTGCCCACCAGCAGGTTGGTGTTGGCAAACCCGTGTTCGTAATTGCCGAAATCGGCATCAACCACAATGGCGATATCGCCTTGGCAAAACAACTCATTGACGTGGCTTCGCAGGCAGGCTGCGATGCTGTCAAGTTCCAAAAACGAACCCCAGTCATCTGCGTGCCGCCAGATCAAGCCAGTACCATGCGGGAAACGCCATGGGGCACGATGACCTATCTGGAGTATAAGGAGCGAATCGAATTCGGCCAGGCAGAATTTTCAGAAATAGATGCCTACTGCCGATCATTGAACATCATGTGGTTTGC
>JBBANT010000133.1:0-1269 GCA_040401815.1 Ilumatobacteraceae bacterium
GCCACGCCTAGTGTGCAATTCGATGATCACGTTCGATTTGCAGGTGAATCCGGGCAACGCCCCGTGGCCACTCATCGCCGATGCTGCCCGGGCTGCCGAGGCGGCAGGCTTCGACACCTTTTGGACTGCTGACCATCTCGCCGGCCAGGTGATGTCGGCGCCCAGCATGCCTGAGTGCTTCACCACACTCGGCGCGCTTGCAGCCGTGACGTCGAGCATTCGTCTGGGCCCGCTGGTGGCGAACGCTGCGAATCGCATGGCGGTCATCACTGCCAACGGTGCTGCAACGCTGCAACACATCAGTGGTGGGCGGTGTGTGCTTGGCCTCGGTGCTGGCTCGGCACCCAACACCAAATGGTCGGCCGAGCGGCGTGCCGTGGGTGTCGAACAGCCACCAACGATGGCCGAGCGCCACCGCGTGCTGCTCGACACGCTCGACTTGATCGACGAGTTGTGGTCGCCATCCCGTCGCGCCGATCTCGCCACGTTCATCACCCCGTCACCGCGCCCACCAATCGTGCTCGGGGTCAATTCCACCGCGTTATCGCGCATCGCAGCCCAACGCACTGACGGTATGAACGTGTGTGCGTCGGCAGACTTTGCGCAAGAAGTGGTCGCAGCTGCCGTGCAAGAACGCGGCGCCGATAACAGGCCCTTCATCGTGTCGGTGTGGGAGCATTTTGATGAAGCGTTGCTGCGTACCGATGTGCTCGACGAGCGCATCGAACGATGGCGAAGTTGGGGCGTGAATCGGGTGATCTTGCTGATGTTTCGTGGCGTTGATCTGGGCGCCATTGAACGTGCCGGCGCACACCTGCACCGCTAAGAACAAGTGTCGTTAGACGACGATATTTACCAGGCGACCCGACACCACAATCACTTTGCGTGGCTCGGCACCAGCCAATGCGGCACGAACCTTGTCATCGGCGAGTGCCAGCGCGGTGAGTTGGTCGTCTGTCGATCCAGTCGCCGCCATCAGTCGAGCACGCACCTTGCCGTTGACTTGCACCGGCACTTCGACGGTGTCGCTCACTAGCAACTTGGCGTCAGCCACTGGGAACGGCGCGTAAGTAATTTCGTCGGTGCGTCCGAGACGTTCCCACAATTCACTGGCCAAGTGTGGGCAAAGCGGGCTGAGCATCTGGGTGAGTGCTTCGGCCACCACGCGTGGGGTGGTGCCGTTGGCTTCGACATGTTTGGTGAGGGCATTGTTCAGTTCGATGAGTTTGGCAATGGCGGTGTTGAAGCGCAGGCCATCCATATCGCGAC
>JBBANT010000134.1:0-1247 GCA_040401815.1 Ilumatobacteraceae bacterium
CAGATGAAAGGCCTCCACGCCAACTAATGGCCCGAATCGGTAACAGATCCGCCAATGGGACAAGTCCTGCAATGCCCTTATTGTTATTGATCTCGGCACCGATGATTCCGGCAATATGCGTCCCATGCCAACTGCTATTCCGTATAGGCGCAACCCCTCTCCAGTCGCCAGGGTCCAGCGGGTTTGAGTCCCAACCTGGACCACCAAAACGATCCTCGTCTACATAGTCGCCGTCGAAACTGACCGGCTGCTCGTCGTTCTCCCGGGATGCTCGTAATTCGCTTCGATCGGAAACAAAGTCAAAACCAGGCAACAATCGCGAACCAAAATCGGCATGGCCCACAATGCCTGTATCGATCACTGCAACAGTGACACCTTTGCCCAGTTCCGCTTCAGTACGACCGAAGGAGGAGGTGTGAGACTGTGTTCCTCCGACCCCATACTTTGACCAAATATTCCATTGTTTTGCGGAATACAAAGGATCCTTTGGGTCCGAGTCGGAAGATTCTGCGGTAGTGACGATTTGGTCAACTTCCGCCCATTTCACGCGGGTATCTGCTTCCAGTTGAGCAATAAGTTTGGATGCCTCAACCTCGTCTACGGCCTCACTCAACGTGACGGTCCGCAAGCCATCACCAAGGTCATGCTCTGGGGCGAGTTCAATTCCTTCCACCGACTCCGAGCCAGTAGCAACTCCCGGGGCCTCCGAGGCACTGACACCTTCTTCATATTGGACTACCAGTCTCCCGACGACGCCATTTAGACCGTTTGTCGGCGTTGCCTCAATGGATTGGGATGCTTCACCCACTCCGAATTCGTTTATTGCCGCAAGGGTTATCTCATAGGTTTTTCCATTGACTAGGCCGCTAATCGTTGCACGCGTTGCGGGCCCCGGGATATCAATAGTGATGTCCCCAGGAGTGACTTGTGCGCGATACCCCGTCGGAGGGATGTCATCGTCTGAAGGCTCGTCCCAAGTGAGCTCAATTGCGTTATCTCCCCCGAATCCTTCGAGGTTTTGAGGGGTCTGCGCGCATTTTTCGGTGTCCTCGGAAACTGTTGGAACCGATGTACTTGATGTGGAAGTGGACGAACTCGACGGCACAGACGTGTCGACAACTGTCGACGAACTCGACACAGTCGTAGACGTAGACGTATCAACAACCGTCGACGAACTCGACACAGTCGTAGACGTAGACGTAGACGAACTCGACACAGTCGTAGACGTAGACGTAGACGAACTCGAC
>JBBANT010000135.1:0-1241 GCA_040401815.1 Ilumatobacteraceae bacterium
CGCCGGCCGCCACCATCGCTGCGAGCGCGGCAGCACAGTCGGCCACGCGATAGCCAATGTGATGCAGCCCTTCGCCGCGCTTGTCGAGCGCTTTGGCCACGGGCGAGTCGGGTCGGGTTGGGGTGAGCAGTTGGATATAGCTGTCAGCCACTTTCATGAGCACTTCTTCGACGCCGTCACGCTCAACCACTTCGCGATGGTCGACGGTGGCGCCAAAGGCACGTTGGTAATAGTCGATGGCTGCGGGCAAATCGCGCACGGCAATTGCAACGTGGTCAATTTCGGTAAGGATCATCGGCGGAATCTGCTCAGTCGGGCTTCGCCCACTTTGGCGCGCAATTCGTGGTCAGTCACACCTTCTCCTTCGTTTTGGGCCAAACACAACACCCCGATTTTGCCTTCGTGCATGTTGCGATGCACTTGGTATGCAGCCTCGCCAACTTCGGTGAGTGAGAATGTCTGTGAAATCACGGGGTCGATCATGCCCTTGGCAATGAGGCGATTGGCTTCGTAGGCCTCGCGATAGTTGGCAAAGTGTGAGCCGATTAAGCGCTTGAGGCGCATCCAGAAAAAGCGGTTGTCAAATTCGAGCATGAAGCCACTCGTGGCTGCACAAGTCACCACGGTGCCACCCTTTTTCACCACATACATCGATGCACCAAACGTGCTGCGCCCCGGGTGCTCAAACACGATGTCGGGGTCTTCACCCACGAGTGCGCGAATATCGCCACCAAAGCGGCGCCACTCACTTTCGTTATGGGTGTTGTCGTCGTTCCAGAACTTGTAGTTAGCTTTCGAGCGATCAATGACCGCCTCGCAACCCATCTCGCGCAGAATTCGCTCTTTGTCGGGCGAGCTCACCACACCAACAGGGATACCGCCACCGTTCAACACATATTGCACGGCATACGCCCCAATGCCACCGGTGGCACCCCAGATGAGCACCACATCGCCCTGCTTCATGCGCGCGCCATTCTGTGACACCAGCATGCGATAACTCGTGCTGTTGCACAACGCATTGACGGCGGCTTCTTCCCATGACAGGTGTGCGGGCTTGGGCATCAATTGGTTGGCCTTCACCACGGTGAGGTCTGCCAAACCACCGAAGTTGGTTTCATAACCCCAGATGCGTTGGTTGGCGCCCAACATCGAGTCGTCGTGTGCGCTCGGGTCTTGGTCATCCACATGATTGCAATGGATGGTTACGCGGTCGCCTGGTTTCCAGTTGCGCACCGCAGTGC
>JBBANT010000136.1:0-1219 GCA_040401815.1 Ilumatobacteraceae bacterium
TTGACGCTACGCGAGCTGAGTTCGTGGTCGATGGTGCTCCACACATCGCCTTGCGCTGAGCGCTTGCTCTTGTAGCGCTCAATATTGTTCTTCACGCTGCGTTGCTTTGAGACACGCACGCGACGTGACGCGTTACGACCCGAGTTCTCAAACCCCGAGCGGCCCGACCAGCGACCCGCCTCTACACATGAAACGGGGATGACAACTTTTGCGCCAGCCGGCACCACAATCGACACGTTCACAACGCGCGTTTGACGTCCGCCGCTCAGAATCCGCCCGGCGGGAATCAACAAGTCGTGTGCTGTGGGGTTGTGCACCTGCAGCTGTGGCACGGTGGGTGTGTCGAGTTCTGATACCAGCAACTCGTCACCCGCGATCTTGATCGCAGAGGTGCGACCCGCGGGGGCGAAAATTGGGATCAGCGTGACGCCGCCTCGTGTAACGGGGGCACCAGGCTTCAGGGCGGTGATGTCTTTGAGGAATGCGGTGGTCATGGGAATGCCTTTCGGTTGTGGGTGAGTATCCCCAAACAGGGACACCATCACTACGCACGAAGCGGCAGGGGGTGTGACTTGACAAGTTGCACCACAGGTCTACGATGCCGCCCATGCCACGTAGGAATTTCCGCCAATGTGAGCACCTCGTGCACACACATGGGTATGAACAGCAATCGAAAAGGTACGTTCATGTCGTCGGGTGAAGCTGATCGCCTCACCCTCCATCAGACCCTCCGAGGTCTCATGCCCGAAAATGTGGCCGACATCCTCATGGCGCATCTCCCGCCGGTCGGCTGGAGCAATGTTGCCACCAAGGACGACATCAACCTCCTCCGAGTGGAGATGAATCAACGATTCACTCTCGTAGATGAGAAGTTCAAACAGATTGACACGCGAATTGACCGCGTTGATTCACGATTAGACCGACTGGAAACCAAGATCGATCAGCTCGCATCAATGAAGCGTTACGTGGTCACCACCGGCATCTCACTCGCCGCACTCACTCTCGGGATAAGTGTGCCGATACTGGTGGCCGTCACCTGACGCGACTCAGGCGCCGAGTGACCCGACGGACGCTCAGGCCCTGGGCAATTGATAATCCGCGAAGCGATCGCGCAACGTTTTTTTGGAAAACTTACCCACCGATGTTTTCGGCACCTGGTCAATGAACACCACGTCGTCTGGAATCTGCCACTTGGCTAGTTTCGGGGCGAGGAACGCAA
>JBBANT010000137.1:0-1217 GCA_040401815.1 Ilumatobacteraceae bacterium
CGTTCGAGTACGCCGGCCACGAGTCGCAGCGTCGAGCGATCAGCAATAGGCGACATTGTCGTAGCGGCGATAGGAATCGAACCTATGACCTTCCGATTATGAGCCGGACGCTCTTACCAACTGAGCTACGCCGCCGCTTGGCGAGCCCTCTGTGGGAATCGGACCCACGACCTCTTCCTTACCATGGAAGTGCTCTGCCAACTGAGCTAAGAGGGCGTTGACATTGCTTGCACAATGCCTTTCTTAGACTACTGCCTCATGCCGACGCTCTCGCTGCGCATAGCCGAGCCCCACGACGCTGAAGCCATTGCGGCAATTTATAACCACGAAGTGGAGCACGAAACAAGCACTTTTGACCTGGTGCCCCGCACCGTTGATGAACAACGCACATGGTTAGCGGCACGAACGGGGGTGTTCTCGGTGATCGTTGCGCACGAGTCTGATCAGGGTGTGGTTGGCTTCGCCGCACTCAGCACGTACCGCGAGCGTGCTGGGTATCGCACCACGGTAGAAAATTCGATCTATGTGCGGCGCGACCAGCAACGACGCGGCGTGGGCAAACTGCTGCTCACCCGATTGCTCGATGTGGCACGCGACTCGGGCTTTCACACGGTGATTGCGCGCATCGAAGCCACCAGCACTGGCTCGCTTGCCTTGCATGAATCACTTGGGTTCATCAAGGTGGGTGTCGAGCGCGAGGTGGGCCGCAAGCTTGGTCGCTGGTTAGACAGCGCCATCATGCAAAAAATGCTCGCTGATTAATCTCGGTGGGCCGGGAAGGATTCGAACCTACGAAGGCAGATGCCGGCAGATTTACAGTCTGCTCCCTTTGGCCGCTTGGGTACCGACCCCTGAGGTCTCACACTCTAACCGCGTTGGCCGCGGGTCGCTATCGTGTCGGGCATGCCAAGTTTTGATGTTGTTTCTGAAGTAGACCGCCAAGAATTGAAGAACGCTGTTGACCAGGCCCAACGCGAGATTGGGCAGCGATACGACTTCAAAAATACCGACTCATCCATCGAACAAAACGAGCTGGTGCTTACCCTGCGTACCGCAAGCGAAGACCGCCTGCGCGCCTTGCGGACAGTGCTCGAAGAACGGTTCGTCAAACGAGGTGTTTCACTGCGCGGTTTGGACTGGGGGAAAATCGAGCCGGCCACGGGTGAATCAGTGCGGCAGGTGGTCACGGTGACGGTCGGCATCAATAGCGACAAGGC
>JBBANT010000138.1:0-1176 GCA_040401815.1 Ilumatobacteraceae bacterium
TTGCCTACGCCATGGCCGCTCGCATCGTGCGCCTGGCACCCAACGCCTAGACGGCGTTCAGCCTGCGCAAATTACTTCAACAACTTCGTCTCGATCAAGATCGAGCACGGTGCGAATACCCGTCTCGGAATACGACTCGATGAATGATCGCAGCGTCGATGAACGTGGTGCTCCAGCACAGGTGCGCACCACCCCGTCGGCAAGAGGCACGTACCAATCGTTGGCCAGCACGCCCGTATCGCCGCCGTCCACCATGTCAACCAGAGTCGGCACCACCAGCGTGCGCACCGTCGGGCCATCGGAGTCAACGAGCGCGTACCACACGACGCCTTCACCCAACATGTCGGCCAGCAGCACACAGGCGGCTGGCGTTGTGCGATCTGCACAACTAATTTCCCCAGGTGTTTCGCGAGCAATAGTGACCACACGACCATCATCGAGTGTGAGCAAGGCAGAACCAACGGTGACCCCGTCGATGATTGCGAATGCCTCGCTTGACTGAATCGACATCACCGATGCAATTGCGCTCACGCGTCGCTCACTTGGCTGCACACCTTCCCCATCGCTGCCGCGTGGCCCGCGGCTCGTCAACAACTGCACCACGGTGGCCAGCACCAACAGCACGCCGATAGCAGCCCAGGTACGCCACGACAGCAACTGACGCATCACCCGTCAGGCTACGACGACGCGCGGGTTACACCGAAACGCGGTTTGGCTGCGATGACGCTTGCCCACGAAGTTGTTCGTGATAGCCAAGAATCTGCAATTCCACACCAAGGTCGACGTTGCGCACCGTCACACCTTTGGTAGTGGTCAACACCACTGGCGCAAAATTGAGGAGCGACCCAATACCTGCGGCCATCAAGTCATCGGCCACCGATTGCGCCGCTGTGGATGGCACCGCCAGCACACCAATTTGCACACCGTTGGCGCGCACGAACTCGCACATTTCATCTAAGTTGCGCACGTTGAGCTCGCCCACTGTGGTGCCAACCTTGCGTGGGTCAACATCAAAAATTGCCACAACAGGAAAACCGCGTGATGCAAAACCGCCATTGACGGTGATAGCCGAACCGAGGTTGCCAGCACCAACCACAATGGTCTTCCATTCGGTCAGCAAACCAAGTTCACGCTTGATTTGATAAATCAAAAAAGCCACCTCATAACCGACACCGC
>JBBANT010000139.1:0-1163 GCA_040401815.1 Ilumatobacteraceae bacterium
GTGCCGGCAATACCAACGGCGACTTTGACGCCATTTTTGCCATTGACACTCTTGGTTGCGTTCTCAAAATACTTCGCAGCAACAGTCGCCAGTGGTGCAACGGTGCTCGAACCATCAATACGGATGCTGGCATTTTTTGCGCTTGACATTTGCCACTGCGCATCAGCCGTTTTGCCAGTCAGTGTCTTCCACTTGAATGCGGCCTTCTTCTTTGGGTCAGCTGAGTGCAACGAGGTGCCCGGAACAATTTCGCAACGAATGTAGCTGGTTCCGACTTTTGCCATTTTGTAGGCATCACGCTGTTCGCACTTGTCGCCAGACTTGGCGGCGAACACCGGTGCGCCAACAGCCAATGTGCTGGCTACGACGGCCGTGGCGACGAGGCCACGGACGAGTTGTTTACGAAACGATGTCATGTGTTGATCCTTTGTTGGTTGTTGTATTTACGTCGCAAAAACTATGCGCGACAAGCAACCAGCAACCGACAACATCAGGAACACATCACCAACTTTTTATGAACACCAGGTGAACTAGGCCGCCAGGCTGGCCAGTTTCTCTTTGACCTTGGCCAGCGACGGGTTGGTCATGGCCGAGCCGTCGGCAAATACCAATGTGGGCACGGTCTGGTTGCCGTTATTGACCCGCTCGACGATTTCGGCCGTACCCGGGGTGGTTTCAATATCGACTTCTGCAAAGTTGATGCCGTCGTCCTGCATCATGCGCTTCAGGCGCTTGCAGTAGCCGCACCACGTGGTGGTGTACATGGTGACGTCGGGTGTTGCGCCTGACTGCAAGCTTGACGGTGAGCTCGACTCAGCCACCAGACACCTCAGACACCTTCTTTTTGCCCTTCGAGATCCACGGCATCATGCCGCGCAACTGGGCGCCGACCTTTTCGATTGGGTGGTTTTTGCCTGCATTGCGCAACTCGCTGAAACGCTTGCGGCCAGAATCGCTCTCGGCAATCCATTCTTCGGCAAACTTGCCCGTTTGAATTTCTTCAAGGATGGTCTTCATGCGCTTTTTGGTATCGGCATCAATGATGCGCGGGCCACGTGACACATCGCCATATTCGGCGGTGTCGCTGATGCTGTAACGCATACCGGCAATGCCTTCTTCGTACATGAGGTCAACAATCAGTTTCACTTCGTGCAAGCACTCGA
>JBBANT010000140.1:0-1127 GCA_040401815.1 Ilumatobacteraceae bacterium
GTCACGCCAGATGCTGAACGTGCCCAGCCGCAAAATGGGCGCTTCGCCAACGCCCACAACGGCGAGCAGCCCATCGCTTTGGTGTAATTCTTTGTCGATCACTGCAGCATCACGACTGAACGCCCGCCACGAACGAGCCCGAATATTCGCGCGCGTTATAAACGCCACAGGGCCCGGTGCTACTTGCGCACCGGCATCGTGCATCAACTGCGGAATCTGCACCCCATGCCACGACCCGTGCCCACCCGCACCGCGCAACTTCACGTGCCACGATTCGGCCAAGCCGCGTCGTGAGCCCACCCGGGCAATGTGTGCATCAGCGGATTGCTCATCGTTGAACAAACAAAACAATGCCGTGCGACCAAACTCAGTGCCAGGCGCCGTGCTTGAACCTTTGCCTGTGCCCAGCACCCGCAAGAACTGCAAACCTTTGGTCTGGCGATAACGAACACGATCGAACACCAGCACTGGCACCATGCCCGCAGCGTGCTTCCAACGCAACAGGTGAAACGTCGCTATTAAAGCCATGTCTGCCTTACAGTGTGTCTGCATGTCTGTTGCATTACTCGTCATTGCAATCGGCTATCTCTTGGGCTCAATACCCGTGTCCGACATCGTGGCCCATCGTGCAGGTGCACCAAACCTACGTGATGTAGGCGACCAGAACCCCGGTTTCTGGAATTCGCGCACCGTGTTTTCGCGAAACCAATCGCTCGCCGTGTTCGTTGGCGACTTGCTAAAAGGTGTGCTGTCGGTGGTGACCGCCCAAGAACTTTCTGATCGATGGCAGGTGTGGTTTCTTGCTGCAGGTGCGGCCATGATCGGGCACGGCTGGCCGCTCTTTGCACGTTTCAAAGGCGGCCGCAGCGTGCTCACCTGGGCTGGTGCGGCAATCGTGCTGAGCCCATTGCCGGCAGCATTTTGCTTGTTGTTAATCGTGTTGTTTTGGGCCGCCACTCGCGATTTCAGTCACGGTGTGCGCATCGGTGTGGTGATGTACCCCTTTGCCCAGTGGTATGCCGACGGTGTGTGGTGGGCAGCCGCAACCGGCGCCTTGATGTCAATTATTGGAGTGCGCTTTGCAATGGCAATCGGTATCGACTCAGTATTGGCGGCCACGCCACTGT
>JBBANT010000141.1:0-1112 GCA_040401815.1 Ilumatobacteraceae bacterium
GCCGATCTGACTCGTATGGCACTGCGCATGGACCCTGATCGGGTCATCGTCGGAGAAGTCCGTGGGGCCGAGGCATTTCCCATGTTGATGGCCATGAGTCAAGGCAACAACGGCTCGATGTGCACCATGCACGCTGATGGCACTCGATCGGTGTTTCCCAAGTTGGCGGCCTACGTGTCGATGGCATCAACGGGGCTACCCGTCGAGACGGTCAATGTGCTCGTGTCGAGTGCATTGCACTTCGTGATCTTTATTGAAAATGTGGATGGTCGCAGACGGATTGCCTCGATTCGTGAGGTGGTAGACACCGACGGCAACAACATCGTGTCCAACGAAATCCTCACACGGGTGGCCGGTGGACAGACACAATGGCCATTTCCGATTCGTAGTGGCACACGTGAACTGCTCGAACAACACGGCTTCGGTCGACCAGTCATGGCTCGGTCGACACGATGAGAGCAAAGCAATGACACTTCACCTATGACACTTCGCCTATGACACCCTGCTCATGATTCCGTTCGCAGCGCTGGTCGCCGGATCAATAATTGGCCTCGGTATTTTCGTGTGTGCCGCTGCGTGGCGTGGCCGTTTTCGGCTCGCGGGTTTGTCGCAACAGCGCACGCGACTGTCGCTTCGGCATGTGGCAGTGGCAGTCGTGGTGTTGATCGGCACCTGGGTGATTACCGGCTGGACTCTGGCTGCTGCCACTATCGCTGGTGTTGCAACCATGGGCAGTGTTGCGCTGAGCCGACACGGCCAACGACGCGATGATCGGGCGCTCGTTGACGCCTTAGCCGTATGGACCGAACAGTTACGCGACATGTTGGCGGGTAGCAACGGCCTCGAACAAACGATTATCGCTACTTCTGTCCACGCACCCTTGGCGTTGCGCGAACCGCTGGAGCGACTTGTGGCATCAATGAGCTATTCGTCAATGGCCCAGGGCTTGCAGCGTTTTGCTCGCGATGTGGATCACCCCACGGCAGATTTCGTTGTGGCGGCACTTTCCACGGCAGCCACTCGTCAGGTTCGCGAACTGGGCGCACTGCTCGGCCACTTGGCGGCGTGTGCACGTGACGAAGCCCGCATGCACACCCGCATTTGGGTGGGGC
>JBBANT010000142.1:0-1031 GCA_040401815.1 Ilumatobacteraceae bacterium
AAGTCGTCGCCAACACCAACCACACATTTGCTTCCGGTGGGCCCAGTGACGATGGCCGAGAGTTATGCGTTGTGCAAAGAGTTCAATAAGCGACACGGCACGACGTATTACTGGTCCACCAAGGTGTTGCCAGCCGACAAACGACCACACGTGCATGCCCTGTATGGCTTTTGTCGTTATGCCGACGACATCGTTGACGACCTTGGGCCGGTGCCGACGGCACAGCGTCAAGCAGCACTGGCGAGTTTTGGTGACCGTTTCTTCACCGACCTAGCTGCAGGTTCGTCAACCGATCCGGTGTTGATGGCCGTCGTCGACACGGTGCGCAAGTTTCCGATTGACCCGGAATGCTTTCGCCGATTTTTGCGCAGCATGACGATGGACCTCACGGTCGCCACCTATGAAACGTGGGCAGATTTGCTCGACTATATGGATGGCTCGGCGGCGGTGATCGGCGAAATGATGCTGCCGATTCTTGAGCCACATGACCCGGCAGCATTTGGTCACGCCCGTGATTTAGGGAACGCGTTTCAACTCACCAACTTTTTGCGTGATGTCAACGAAGACTTGGATCGAGGTCGGGTGTACATCCCCCAGCAAGACGTGCGACGCTTCGGTGTAGATCTCAGCCAGAGAACATGCACGCCAGAATTTGTGGAATTGATGAAGTTTGAAATCGCCCGTTGTCGCGACCTGTATACATCAGCCGACATCGGCATCGCCATGTTGCCCGATCGCTCGGCTCGTTGCATTCGTGCCGCACGCACGTTGTATTCGCGAATTTTGGATCGCATAGAAGCCCAACACCACGATGTGTTCGCCAAACGGGTGTCGGTGCCGACCTCGCAAAAAGCGCTCATGGTGGCGCGACTTGTGCTGCCTTTCGGATCGTGACTTCGCTCGTTCGCCCACTAATTGCGGCGCGCGTGTCGCTTGGTGCGATGGTGGCGGCGATGATTGCCACACCGTTGTTTGACCAGGGCGGTGAGCAACGACGCGCGCTCGCCAATGTGGTGGTGTTGAGTTTGTTT
>JBBANT010000143.1:0-1019 GCA_040401815.1 Ilumatobacteraceae bacterium
AAAGGCATTTCTTATTTGCTCGTGCCGATGCGTCAACCTGGCGTTGAAGTGCGTGGCATCACCCAGCCCGACGGCACAGCCGAATTTTGTGAGGTGTTTTTCACCGATGCCCGTTGCCCGAAAGACAACGTGGTGGGTGGAGTGAATAACGGTTGGAAGGTGGCCAACTCAACGTTGGCATTCGAGCGCGGCATGAGTGCAACGACGGGCTATCGCCGGTTTGAAGAGGAGTACCGACTGATGGTGGCAGCCGCCATTGAGAACGGCCAGATTTGTGATCACCTCGTGCGCCAACGGTTAATGCAGTTCTATACCAAGATTCAAATTCTGAAGTTCAATGGGCTGCGCTCGCTCGGCGCAAACTTGGCCGATAAAAAAGACCTTGGTGTAATGGCGCTCGGCGCTGCCAACAAGATGTTCTGGAGCGAAATGCATCAACGCGCAATGGAGTTGGCCTTGGACATCCACGGCACTCACTCGATGCTCATCGACACTGGCCCAGCCGGTGGCACCTGGCCTGGGGCCTTGCGCGAGAAGCGCCGTGATGGCTACCCGGTGAGTGCCATGATGTCGTCGTTCTTTTTCTCGCGTTCCGAAACCATTTGGGGTGGCACGAGCCAAATTCAACGCAACATCGTGGGCGAGCGAGTGCTCGGGTTGCCCAAAGAGCCCAAACCAGCTGGCGGTGAATAACCAATGTCTTTTATTTCGGCAGTTCAGTCGGGTTTTCGTAACTACGTTAATTTCAAGGGTCGCGCCACCCGCAGCGAATACTGGTGGTGGGCGTTGTTCACCCTGATCGCTCAGATCGTCACTTCGGGCGTGAGCGAGGGTTTGGGAGCCGTGGTGTCACTGGTTCTGCTCGTACCAGGCATTGCCGTCGCCATACGTCGTATGCACGACACCAACCACCGCGGATGGTGGATGCTGTTTCCGATTGTTAACTTTGTTTTCGCCCTGCGGGCAGGTGACGCAGGGGAAAATCGCTTTGGCCCGCCGCCCCCGCCGCGATCATTGTC
>JBBANT010000144.1:0-1004 GCA_040401815.1 Ilumatobacteraceae bacterium
GTTTCGCTCATCAGCAGTCTCCCGGTCAGCAAAGATGGACAGCCCCAACTCCGCCCGCTGCCGTCTTCGCTATCCGGGGAGAAATCCCGGAGGCATATGTTGGCCGGGAGGCTGCTGATGAGCGGGACTCACGAACCAGTGATGCTCGCCGAAATCGTCGAACTGTTTGGATCCATTCCCCATGGAGTGTTGCTTGATGCAACGCTCGGGATGGCCGGACACGCAATGGCGATTCTCGGTCGACATCAAGGTCTGCAGGTGGTGGGAATCGATCGAGACATGATGGCAATTCAGCACGCGAACAACGCCAAAGCAACGCTCGCCGCCACCGACGCGATGCGTTTCAACGCTGTTCATGCTCGATTTGATGCCGCTACCGACGCGCTGCGCGGTTTGGGTATCCATCAATTGTCGGGTGCTCTGTTTGATCTGGGTGTGTCATCGCCCCAACTTGACCTAGCCGAGCGTGGTTTTTCGTACCGCAACGAGGCCCCACTCGATATGCGAATGGATCGAACCGAAGGGGTATCGGCCTGGCATGTGGTGAACGAATACTCAGCCGACACAATCACCGACATTCTGCGGCGTAACGCCGATGAACGATTCGCCAAGCGCATCGCCCAAGCCATTGTCGCAGCCCGCCCAATCGCTACGACCACCCAACTGGCTGCAGTGGTAACCACAGCCATACCTGCTGCAACTCGTCGCACGGGTGGTCACCCGGCGAAGCGCACGTTTCAGGCGATTCGCATCGAGGTCAATGCTGAGCTGGAAATTTTGCCCAGCGCTCTGCGCGACGTGATGTCGTTGGTCGTGCCAGGTGGTCGCGTTGCTGTGTTGTCGTATCACAGCGGAGAAGATCGCATCGTCAAACAGGTCATGCGCGACGCCGAAACCGACCCGACGCGCCCCAACATCGCCACCCCATTTGCTCATCCGTCGCGCACGGCCCCCCGTGCGTGGCAAAAAGTGCGGGTGGCGAAACAACCGAGTGCCGAGGAGCA